>NZ_CP017659.1:2753181-3059090 GCF_015326965.1 Paenibacillus sp. JZ16 | reverse complement strand
CAGGCTGCTGGCCATAACCGCAGAGGTCCTTGGAAATTCTTCTGCTGGCGTGACATAGGGATGTTTAGCAGCAGAGCTATAGGAAGAACGCTACAGTTGGTTCAGATATTTAAGGAGCAGGGAGAGAAAAAAACATGGCAGTACCTTTTCTGAAAGGCAACACGCGTCCGTATTGCTCGGATGCATGGCCGGGAGCCACAGTGTACTTGGAATCGGAGCGGCAGCATCCGCATATCCGGATCTCGCTTCCGGAGCCGGCTGCGTCCATAAGCAGCGCCATATACGGCGGCGGATTTCTGCATTTGGATCATATCGTGAACCGTTATGTGGACAAGCACTACGATTGCAGCGACCCTGTGAACGATATGGTTAACTTTATGGCTGTTCACGGTTATCCGGCTGAATCCACAGCTGGATTGATGACAGCGGTAAAACTGAAGTATGCCTCTATTCGGGAAGAGCGGAGTGAACAAGCCTCCATCCTGTGCTGCACCACCGCCGGCGTGGGCAATGCAGCCCGTGCCGGGTCGAGTCGTACGACCTTTGCCGCTTATCAGCCGGGCACGATTAATATCATGTTGATGGTGGACGGGATGATGACGCCGGCTTGCATGGTGAACGCGATGCTGACGGCGACGGAAGCGAAAGCCGCTGCGCTGCATGATCTGGGCGTGAGGGATCATGAGACCGGAGGCGTTGCGACCGGAACGACAACGGACGCAATGGTCCTTGGGGTCAGCGGCAATGCAGCGTATGGCGTGAACCACCATTATGCCGGAACCGCAACCGATCTGGGCGGCATGATCGGCCGTCTTGTCTACGAGAGTGTTATGGAAAGCATTATTACCGAAAGAGAGGACCGGATATGACCGTCGTATGGGTCATTTGGGCAGCGGTCGTGCTGGACCTGCTGATCGGAGATCCGAGATGGCTTCCCCATCCTGTCATCGGCATGGGGAAAGCCGTTCGCCGGGTTGAAGGCTGGATACGCCAACGGGCGACTACCGCTCAGAGCCTGAAGCGAGCGGGCATTCTGCTGCCGGTGATCGTGGCCGGCGGATCCTTCGTGCTGGCATGGCTGCTGCTGGAGCTGTGCGGAGCGATTCATCCTTGGCTAGCGTGGGGAGTAGAGATCGTGCTTATTGCGACTACGATTGCCATCAAAGGGCTGCGTGAAGCCGGATTGGAGGTCTACGGCCATCTTCGCTCCGGGAAAATCGCGGAGGCCAGACGCTCGCTCAGCATGGTTGTCGGAAGAGACACCGGTCATCTGGATGAGCCGGAGATCGTGCGGGGAACGGTGGAGACGGTTGCGGAGAATATCGTGGATGCGGTCATCGCTCCGTTGTTTTTTGCCCTGATCGGGGGAGCGCCGCTGGCGATGGCCTACCGGGCCGTGAATACGCTCGACTCCATGGTCGGATATAAAAACGACAAATACCAGCATATCGGCTGGGCATCCGCAAGGCTGGACGATATCGCCAATTGGATACCGGCACGTCTGACGGCAGGACTGTTGACCATGGTGGCTGCCATGTTGTCGCTGCAATGGAAAAAAGCGATCAAAATGGTCAGAAGAGATGCGCGAAAGCACCCCAGTCCGAACAGCGGCTTCCCGGAATCGGCCGTTGCCGGTGCGCTGGGGGTTCGTCTGGGAGGCGAGAATTCCTATCAAGGCGTGATCTCGTTCCGGGCTTATATGGGGGATCCCGAACGCCCGCTTGAAGCGGAGCATATTCGGGTGACAAACCGTCTGCTGCTGGGCGTATCGGTATTGTTTACGTTGCTGGGTACCCTGGTGCTTGGGCTTGTTGCCGCAGCCGGAGGAAACCTATGGATATGAGGATCACGCTGCATCTGGTCCGTCACGGCCGCACGTTGTGGAACGAGGAGCGCCGTTATCTCGGCCATGAGGATCAGGGAATCCTGATTGAGGAAAGGGAACAGCTCCTCCCGCTTCGGGATAGGTTTTTTACCGGGCAGTTTGTCCGGATCTATTGCAGCGATCTCCTTCGATGCAGACAGACGCTGAATGTTATCCTATCGGACTCCAAAATGGCTGCTATTCCTGACGATGAAGTTTTGGGCAGGATTATACCGGGAGTGATGTATGATCCGCGGCTGCGCGAGCTCGATTTCGGAGATTGGGAAGGGAAAACCTACGAGGATTTGAAATCGGATATCTCCTATCGGCGCTGGATTGATAACCCCGCAGAAGTTACGCCGCCGAATGGGGAGAGCTGGGAGGCGTTCCGTTCCCGGCTTCAGGCATTCTTGACCGGATTGCATTTGGATTTAAAGGAACTGTTGCATATAGAGGAAGATCCGGATACCCTTGTGCAGGCAGAGGCAGAGGCAGAGGCAGAGGCAGAGGCAGAGGCAGAGGCAGAGGCAGAGGCAGAGGCAGAGGCAGAGGCAGAGGCAGAGGCAGAGGCAGAGGCAGAGGCAGAGGCAATGCCAGTTGGTTATGTCCTTGGAGCACAAAGGGCGGAGCTTGATGTGCTTGTGGTGACCCATGGAGGCGTCATCCGGCAGATCGCTGCAGCAGTCCTTCCGCATACGGAATTCTGGGAGACGCAGGTGTCGCCGGGCGAGGAGCTCAAGCTGCAATTGACATGGGACGGAGAACGCTGGCAAGGCGTACGGTTAAGCGATTAAACGAAATCGTATGATATCGGTGCGGAATGGGCGATAACGGGATAAATCCGTATCATAAGGCATTTGAAATGACCGAAACTTTCGGTTGTAAGAGGGAGGTTTATCGCCTATAATCTTGGGCAGAGAAACCATGCTTGGCCTAACATACATAAATTCATATTATTTGCGAGGGTCCCGGACAGAGGGCATTTATTGTCATCTGCCGGGTTAATAGGGAAGCCGGTGCAAGTCCGGCACGGTCCCGCCACTGTGAAGCAGGGACTTCTCCATATGCCACTGAGCCAAAAGCGCTTGGGAAGGCGGAGAAGTCGTTACAGCCTGCAAGTCAGGAGACCTGCCCTCGGCGAATGAATGACGGTCCTTCGAGGAGAGGATTACGTTGCCGGACCCATGCAGCATGTGTGGGCGGAAGTTTAAGGCGCTATCTGTGAACGGTGATCCAGATGTCCTTATGTTAAAACGTAATCCCTGATTCCTTGTTTACGAGGAGTCGGGGATTTTTGCATCTTTGGAGTATGACGATTGATGTTTTTTTCTCCCGGTAAGGATCGGTCGAAGGAATGTAAACTCGCAGCGCCAGGTTCTCAATTATGTATAGGGGGATTTCAAGAGATGAAAGCATTGAACAAAACATGGTCCGTACTTCTGGTAGCCATACTGATGGCTCTGGCCTTGATCGGCTGTGGAGGCGAAGAAGCTGCGCCGAAGGATACAACGCCGCCGGCACAGCAGGAAGAGCAGAATAACGAAGCGCCTGCGGATTCGGGCGAAGAGCTTAAAACGACGTATCCGCTGACCGTCAAGGATTCAACCGGGGTTGAAATGACGTTTGAGAAAGCTCCGGCCAAAATTGCATCCCTGACACCGTCCGAGACGGAAAAACTGTTCGCTTTGGGCCTGGATGAGGAAATTGTGGGCGTGTCCGATAATGACGATTATCCGGAAGCGGCCAAATCCAAGCCGAAATTGGGCGGGTTCCAAGTAAATGAAGAGGCTATTATTGCAGCCGATGCCGATGTGGTATTCGCCGCTTCGATGAATGCCGAGAATGCCGAGAAATTGCGTGAGCTTGGCGTGACCCTGTTCGTCAATGATCCGAAAACCATCGATGCCGTAATGGAGAACATCCAGTTGATCGGACAAATTACGGACCGTCAAGCGGAAGCGAAAGCCGTCGTGGATCAGATGAAGCAGGAATTGACTACCGTTACAGAAGCCGTGAAATCCGTGAAGGATGAAGACAAGAAAAAAGTGTATGTGGAATTCTCTCCAGGATGGACCGTCGGCAAGGGCGAGTTTATGGATGAGATCATCACCTTAGCTGGCGGCGTTAACGCAGCCGGCGAAGCGGAAGGCTGGTTCGAAATCAGCGAGGAGAATATTATCGCTGCAAACCCCGACGTCATTCTGTACACGGACGATGTCGTTGACGAAGCAACCAAGAAAACATTGGATCAGCTGATCAAGGAGCGCGGCGGCTGGGATCAGATCGAAGCCATCAAGAACGATCAGGTCATATCCGTGGATGCGAATCTGTTAAGCCGTCCGGGTCCCCGTGTAACGCAAGGGTTGATTGAAGTGGCGAAGGCCGTTTATCCGGAACTGATGAATCCATGAGTAAAAAACTTGCAGGATTCGGTGCGGCCGGCATCATCCTATTACTGTTAACCTTGGTTGTCAGTCTCGGAATCGGCTCCGTGCACCTGCCTGTGAGAGAGATTGGGGCGATGCTGCTGCACCGGCTGCCGGGAATCGGCGATTCCATCGTTCCGGGCTGGGAAGCTTCATCCGAGCAAATCTTAATGAAGGTGAGATTGCCGCGCATATTGCTTGGGATGCTCGTAGGAGCCTCCCTGGCCGTCGCCGGAGCCGCCTTTCAAGGGGTATTGCGCAATCCGCTGGCGGATCCGTTTACGCTCGGTGTATCCTCGGGTGCTGCGCTTGGCGCAGCATCCCTGATTTTTTTCGGGATGGAATACTCCTTTGCCGGAGGTTACACACTTCCGCTTGTAGCGTTTCTGACCGGAGCAGGGACCTTATGGGTCGTTCTGCTGCTGGCGAGGGATCAAGGAAAGCTGCCGATCCACGGGCTCATTCTGTCCGGCGTGGTGATGCAGTCGTTTCTGGGCGCCGTCGTTTCCTTTCTGACGGTCATGTCCAAAGATACGGTGAACCAGATCCTGTACTGGACGATGGGGAGCCTGAGCATGCGTGGATGGTCGTATACGGCCATCCTTTTCCCGTATTTTATCGCAGGTTTTATATACTTATGGAGCAGGTCGCGAGCGCTTAATATTTTGTCGCTGGGGGAACGGCAGGCCGCCCATATGGGCTTGAATGTGGATCGGCTGAAGACGAGCGTGCTCATCGTTGCTACCCTGCTCGCCGCAGCAGCCGTGTCGGTCTCCGGCGTGATTGGATTCGTGGGACTTGTAGTACCGCATATGATCCGTTTGATCACCGGCTCCGATTACCGCGTCATTGTTCCACTGTCGGCTCTGGGCGGCGCGATGTTCATGGTCTGGTGCGATACGGCGGCACGGTCCGTGCTGGCACCAACGGAAATACCGCTCGGTGTGGTTACGGCATTCATAGGCGCTCCGTTCTTTGCGTATTTGCTATACCGGAACAAAAAAAGGCGCAGGGAGGGTTTATCATGATTACAGCTCAAGGACTTGGCAAAGCCTATGGCAAGGTGCCGATTCTTGAAGGTGTGGACCTTCACATTGCCGAAGGGGAATGGTGGGGGATCATCGGTCCGAACGGAAGCGGTAAATCCACCCTTATGCAGCTGTTATCCGGTGTGGAGAGTCCCTCGACAGGAAGCGTGACCCTTCGGGGCAAGGAGCTTGGACGCTATACCCGAAAGGCGCTGGCACGGATCGTGGCGGTGCTTCAGCAGGAAGGGCTTGACCCTACTGATTTTACGGTCCGGGAAGTGCTGGAGATGGGGAGATTCCCCTTCCTGAACTGGCTTGGTCGTGAAGATAAGGATGCAGGGCCGCTCATTGAGGCCATTATCCGAAAGCTGGATCTGAACGGTCTGGAAGAACGGCGGCTTACCGAGTTAAGCGGGGGCCAGCGTCAGCGTGTCGCGCTTGGCAAGGTGATGGTCCAGGAACCCTCGCTGCTGATGCTGGATGAACCGACGACTTACTTGGATATCCGCTATCAGCTTCAGTTTATGGATATGGTGGCGCAGTGGCGGAGCTCCTCCGGAATTACCGTGATCAGCGTACTGCATGATCTGAACCTGGCAGCCCAGTTTTGCGATAAGCTGCTGGTGCTTGATCAGGGAAAGATCGCGGGGATTGGCAAGCCGAAGGAGGTTTTGACAGCGGCGTATATACGCCGAATCTTCCGGGTAGAGCCCTCGATTGTGGCCCATCCCGAGAATGGCGCTCCGCAGGTGCTGTTAACGGCAAATAGCACATGGTCCTGACCGATGCAGCCGCATGTTCCGACGGGGATGCAAGATTTAGGAACAAGATATGAGGAGGTCATTTCATTGACGGATACCATCGTGAATCGTTTAAATCGTTACATTGCTAACATAAAACCGCTGAGTGTCGAGGTGCAGAACGAAACAGCCGCTTATTTGGATACGCTGACGAAGCCTCCGGGCAGTCTGGGCAAGCTGGAGTCGCTAGCGATCCAATTAGCGGGCATTACAGGGAATATGAAACCGTCGTTCACCCAAAAATCCGTCGTTGTCATGGCTGGCGATCATGGAGTCTGTGAAGAAGGAATCAGCGCCTTTCCGGCTGAGGTAACGCCCCAGATGGTCATGAACTTCCTGAATGGAGGGGCGGCTGTGAATGTGCTGGCCCGTCAGGCGGAGGCAGACGTTCATTGTGTGGACATCGGGGTCGCGATCGAGCTGAACCATGAGAAGCTGATGTCGCGGAACGTTGGCAGAGGAACCGCCAATATGGCCAAAGGGCCTGCGATGACAAAGGAAGCGGCACTGGAGTCCATTGTAGTCGGTGCAGAGGTAGCTGCCGAATTGGTATCGCGAGGAACGCAAATGTTCGTGACCGGAGAGATGGGCATTGGGAACACGACACCGAGTGCGGCGATCTTCTCCGTTCTGTCCGGCTATCAGCCTTCTGAAGTCGTGGGGAGGGGAACCGGCGTAACGGATGAACGGCTGCTGCATAAGATTCGAGTGGTGGAACAGGCTATACAAGTTAATAGACCACATGCCGATGATCCCCTCGACGTGCTCGCCAAAGTTGGAGGATATGAGATCGGCGGGTTGGCTGGACTGATCCTGGGTGCAGCTGCTCACGGTTGTCCGGTTATCATCGATGGTTTCATATCCAGTGCGGCGGCGCTGGTTGCCAAATGCATCTGCCCGGACGCTCTCTCCTATATGATTGCCTCTCATGTTTCGCATGAGCAGGCGCATGTTCTTCTGCTGAAAGAGCTCGGACTCCAGCCGATGCTGCAAATGGACATGCGTCTTGGCGAGGGGACGGGCGGGGTGCTGTGCCTTCATCTGGTCGAGGCGGCGTGCAGGATCGTGAACGAGATGGCGACGTTTGAGAGCGCTGGAATCAGCGGAGGGGCCGTATGAGCCATCGTGGAAGCGTGTTGGTAACAGGCGGGGCCAGAAGCGGAAAGAGCTCATTCGCGGAGAAGCTGTGCATGAAGCGATCGAAGTCGGGAACGTACGTGGCGACTGCGCAAGCCTACGACGAAGAGATGAGGGAACGGATCCGGATTCATCAAGACCGCAGGCAGGATTCAGCCTATCGTTGGGAGACGGTGGAGGAGCCTGTCGCACTGCCCGAATTGCTGGAAACGCTCGGCCAGTCCGCCTCGGATGCCCCTGCGGTGGTAGTGGACTGCCTGACGCTGTGGCTTACGAATGTGCTGCTGCAAGCTGAGCCTGAAGGAAGTGCTGCAATGGAAGAACGGTTAGGACTTCAAATCGGCAGACTGGCAAGAGCGGTACAGAGTTACCCGGGCATGGTCATTTTGGTAACCAATGAAGTGGGGTCGGGTATTGTTCCGGAATATCCGCTAGGCCGAATATATCGCGACTGGGCAGGGATCATGAATCAGAGGCTGGCTCAGGTATGCGATGAAGTATTTTTGGTGACGGCGGGAATTCCGATGGAAATCAAGAGCAAGGAGTATCTCATATGAGCAAGATGATCGAAGCGGCTGCGGCCGCTTTTCAATTTCTATCGAGGCTGCCGGTGCGGAGAGAAATTCCTTTTACGCCGGAAGTGCAGCAACGGAGCGTCGTTTTTTATCCTTTGGTAGGGGCGGTCATAGGCTTTATCGTTGGCGGATTGGGACTGGGCTTAAGCTATGTGCTGCCCTCCCTTCCTGCTGCCGTCATCCTGCTGGTTGTATGGGTAGCGCTGACTGGAGGGCTTCATCTCGATGGCTGGATGGACAGCGCGGATGCGCTGCTCAGCCATCGGTCGCGCGAACGGATGCTTGAAATCATGAAGGATAGCCGTGTGGGTGCGATGGGCGTCATGGCGTGTATGCTGCTGCTCCTTCTGAAGGCTTCCTTGATCATGTCTGTATGGGATTTGTCAGCCGGGGCATGGAAACAAGAGGCATGGCTGCTGGTGCTCGCTCCGGTTTGGAGCCGCTGGTTTATGGTCCATGCGATGTATCGCTGGCCGATGGCACGGGGAAGTGAGGGGCTAGCCGCTCTATTTCACGGATTGACGGCCGGAAGGAGATCGCTGGCGGGCGTAATGGCTGCTCTCTTAACGCTAGTTACTGTAGGTTTCCTATGGTTCACGGCAGGCGAGACTAATCTTTGGACGATTGCAGTCGGAGGAATCCTTATTATCCCATTCATAGCCTGGGCAGCTGGAAGTTTAACGGCTGAACGGATGAGCCGAAGACTTGGAGGACTGACGGGGGATACATATGGAGCTCTCAATGAACTGATTGAAACGGTTTTGTTAATATTTGTGGTTCTCCTTTTGAAGTTTACATGATATGATAGTAGGGTGATATCAGTGGTAATCCGATCAACATAGTCGACATAATCCGCATCGATGGGAAACTAACGATTTTGACAGGAATTTTCTCAATCGGGTAATGATATGTTTAGAGTGGGCTGTAATGGATATGAATACATACTAGCGCACTTATGACATGAGGATGGAGCACATATATCCTTATTTAAAGAATGGGAGGAATCATTAGGATGGAAACGCTTTGGGTTATCATCAATGTCCTTGTTCTGATTCTGCTGGTCGGTATTTTGTACTGGATGCAGAGAAAGCATATCTCGTTTACCAAACGCGTGTTTGCCGGACTCGGACTGGGTGTGTTGTTCGGAGTGGCACTGCAGCTCATCTACACTTCGACCTCCGATGTGGTGGTGAAATCCACCGATTGGTTTAATTTGATAGGATACGGCTACGTAAGGCTGCTGCAAATGATGGTCATTCCGCTGATCATGGTGTCGATCATATCGGCTATCATGAAGCTGAAGGGCGGAAAGAATCTGGGCAAAATGAGCGGACTTATCATTACGGTGCTGCTTCTGACGACAGCCGTAGCCGCTGCAGTCGGGATTACAACCGCGCTGGCGTTCGATTTGTCCGCCGTCAATATCCAAGGCGGTGCAGCGGAAGAGCAGCAGGGTGCACTGCTGCAAGAACGGCTCGGGGATGTTGAGGGCCGTACGCTCCCGCAGCAGATCCTGGATTTCATTCCGAGCAATCCGTTTGCCGACATGACGGGGGCGCGAAGAACTTCGACGATTGCGGTCGTTATTTTCTCGGCATTCATCGGGATCGCGGTTCTCGGGTTAGACCGAAAAAACAAGGAGCAGGCGGAAACGTTCCGCAATATGATCTCTGCGGTGTATGGCGTGGTCATGCGCATCGTGACGCTGGTGCTTCGTCTGACCCCTTACGGGATTTTGGCGCTTATGGCCAAAACGATTGCCACGACCGACCTTGCGGTCATCATGAATTTGATCGATTTTGTCCTTGCTTCGTACGTGGCTTTGATCGCCATGTTCATTATCCATCTGGTACTGCTGGCGATATTCGGGTTCAACCCGCTTAAATATGTGAAAAAGGTATTCCCGACGCTGACCTTCGCCTTTACGTCGCGTTCCAGCGCGGCTACGATTCCGCTTAACGTGCAGACCCAGAACAAAAAGCTGGGTGTCTCGGAAGGCATCGCGAATCTCTCGGCATCGTTTGGCGCCACGATTGGGCAGAACGGCTGCGCGGGCATTTATCCTGCCATGCTGGCCGTCATGATTGCGCCGACAGCCGGCGTGGACCCGACCTCATGGTCGTTCATCCTTACCCTGATCGTGGTCGTTATGATCAGTTCCTTCGGCGTGGCGGGTGTCGGAGGCGGGGCTACCTTCGCCTCGCTCATCGTGCTCTCCACGATGAACCTGCCGGTTGCCTTGGCGGGCCTGTTGATTTCCGTCGAGCCGCTGATCGATATGGGACGGACGGCACTGAACGTGAATGACTCCATGACAGCGGGCGTGATTACCGGGAAAGTCATGAATGAAGTCGATAAAGACGTGTACAACGATGACAACATTGAACTGGATATGGTTCAGGCATAAGAACGTAACCATGGGAGCCATCTTGAAGGCATTGTTTCTGCCGGAGGATGGCTCTTCTGGTACATAGAGAAAGCCCGAATACCGTAAGTAAAACGGTATCCGGGCTTTTTTTATCATACTGAAAATGGAATTATCCGATGCTAGTCAGTTCTTTCGGGAAGGAGGTCAGCACCTCGACGCCATCCTCGGTTACGATCACATCATCCTCGATCCGCACGCCGCCTACGCCTTGCAGATAAATGCCGGGCTCGATCGTGAATACCGCCCCGGGCTGTAAAATGTCCTGGTTCAAACCGTGGATGGACGGATATTCATGAACATCCATGCCAAGCCCGTGCCCCAAGCGATGTACAAAAGCATGGCCGTACCCTGCGTCGTCAATCACTTTGCGAGCGGCTTGGTCAATCGACCCATAGGTTACGCCGGGTTTTACGGCCTGAATGCCGGCCAGGTTCGCTGCGAGAACCGTCTCATAGATGTCTACGGCTTCAGGCTTCAGCTCGCCTACGGCAAAGGTACGGGTAATATCCGACGCATAACCACCCGCATAAACTCCCATATCGAACATGAGCAGATCGCCTGCTTCAATCCGGCGCGTACCGGGAACACCGTGAGGCAAGGCGGTATTGGGGCCGGATAATACCATTGTGGCGAAGGACGGAGCATCGGCACCCATTTTTTTCATTAGGTATTCCAGCTCTGCCACAACCTCAATCTCACTGACGCCGATTTTGATCTGGGCCAGGCCTTGTGTCAGAACATCCTCAACCAGTCTTACTGCATGTTTGATGATCTTCACTTCATCGGCCGATTTTCGGATTCGGAGCTCCCGGAGCACAGCGCCAACATCCTCGATCCGGTTCGCGTTCACATGCTGCTGCAGCTGCTCATAACGGGAGACCGTAAGCTGATCCTTCTCTAGCGCCATCGTACCGACGGCACCTTGAAACTGCTGCTTGAGCAAGAGATACGGATTATCGGTATCCTGGTGCGTGACAATATGCTTAACCGTTGAAGCGGCCGCTGCCGCGTCGGCATCCAATGCGGGGACAATCAGCACCGGATCATTCGCAGAGGAGAGGAGCAGGCCCAGGAAACGCTCATGAGGATCACTCGCAAATCCGGTCAAATAGTAAACATGCTTGGGGTCTGTCACAAGGACATGATCCCAGCCCTGTGTATTCATGGATTGTAGCAAACTTTGCAATCGTTCATTCATTCTGTTCATTCCTTTCATCATCAGAAGACGGCTTTTACGCTATTAATGTTAGGTTATCGCGTTCAAACACGTAAGTAAAGTTTTCCTTTATTATGAGCTTGATCTTCCTATATAATGTTTTGAAGTTAATAAATTACATGTTATACGGGAGGAATTACACTCGAATGGATCCGAATCAAGTTCAGGAGAACACTCCTGATTCATCACCGCAGGGCCAGACACCCAAATATCTTATAAAACTTAAAGTGGAAGGGCTTGGCGGATGGCTTGTATTAGTCCAGATTTCTATGTATTTTTCATTGATCACGATCACATACCTGCTGTTTAATCATATTTTCCCGGTGTTCGAGCCGGAGATATGGAGTATGATTACCGATAAAGGATCGGCTGCTTATAATCAATCGCTTGTCCAGCTAATCCTTTTTGAGACCGTAGTTAATGTGTTGTTTATTATTGCATTAGTCTTTGCTTTATTTTTGCTCTATCGCAAAAAAAGGCGTTTCCCAAATTGATGATCGGTTATATTTTATTTAGTCTGCTGACCAGCATAGTGGACTATGTCGCAGTCAGCCAAATCGAAATCCTGGCTCAGGGGAATGATGGGACATTCATGCGTGAAGTTACCCGGTCCATTCTGTACGCCTGTATCTGGATCCCGTATTTCATTCGCTCCATGCGTGTGCGAAACACCTTCGTGAATTAATGCCGCTTGAAAAAACAGAAGCGTTTTTCCGCTGCCTCTTGTACAATAGATCTCGTACAAAAAGATTACGCATCTATTCGGAGGTAGGACATCGTGACGCAACAATACCGTATCGATTATGCCGTCAAAGAGGATTTGCCGGCCATTGTTGACATTTACAATTCGACGATCTCAGGCAGAAAAGTAACCGCCGATCTGGAGCCGGTCACGGTGGAGAGCCGTATACGCTGGTTCGAAGAGCACAGCAACGATTTTCGTCCGCTGTGGGTCATGCGGTCCGATGACGGAATGGTTGCATGGATGAGCTTTCAATCCTTTTATGGCCGTCCGGCCTATAACGGCACAGCTGAGATCAGCATATACGTAAACGAGAAATATCGCGGCATCGGTGCCGGAAGCATATTAATTCAGAAGGCCATTGAGGAGTGCCCGCGCCTTCGCGTCAGTAATCTGGTCGGATTTGTATTCGGCCATAATGAACCGAGCCTTAAGCTGTTGATGAAGTTTGGCTTTGATCAATGGGGGCTTCTCCCCGGGGTTGCGGAGCTTGACGGCATTAAGCGGGATTTGGTCATTGTAGGCCGTGCAGTTTAATCCGGAAATCATGACACCATCCTGGATGCTTGAAGATGAAGTTGCGTGCAAACCGTTCGTGATTTTATGCATTCCAAACCCTGACCGTCATCCAGTACACTTGGGGTAACGTCGGATGTAAAGGATGTGCGTGATTTGAAAGCAGAGATTCATATATATCAAGCGGAACAGAAGGATTTGAGCAAGGCAGCCGCTCTGTTTAATCAGTATCGGCAATTCTACAGGCGGGAAGATGATTTGAACGGGGCCGAGGAATATATCAGGGAGAGGCTGACCCTGGGCGATTCCGTTATGTATTTAGCGGATTGCAATAGAGGAGAAAACCTGGTTACGGCTGGCTTTCTGCAGTTATATCCATCCTTCTCATCGCTCTCGATGTCCAGGTTGTGGGTCTTGAATGATCTATTCGTGGACTCCGAATATCGCGGGCTTGGTATCGGAAGGAATCTGCTGCATCAAGCCCAAGCGCACGCCCTTCAGACCGGAGCCATAGGGCTGACTCTGTCCACGCAGCTTCATAACGTGACAGCTCGGCATTTGTATGAATCGGCAGGGTATGTGCAGGATGAAGAATTTGCCTATTATTATTTGGACTTATCATAACGAAGGGGCACAATAGCAAACAAAGACGATACTCCAGAAGGAGTTATCGTCTTTGTTTGCTATTGATATATCGAGCGTATTTTGCGGAAAACCTCAACCCGGGCAATTTTAAGTTCCCACATCTGGTCCAGCAGCTTCCGCTGCATATCTTTATCATCCGTTGCTTTCAGTTCATTGTAAAGGGCAAACATCCGGTCATTGATTTGGTTCACGCATTGCCACAGTTCTTGTTCCGTGCATTCCTCCGACTTCGCTTGCTTCTTGCCCTGCGGTTCCAACATGTGCCGAAGTGTACGAACAATGTCTGCTTGCCACTTCCGATCTTCCAAGCGAATAGCCAAACTGAGGAGATCCAGATAATCATCGAGGGTCAGAGATGTCGGTTCTTTATCGCATTGATCCAAGTTGAAAGCCCCCTTTAGTAAACTTCTAATCACTTTATACCAAGTATTATACTTGGAATTATGAGTTTTTCAAGAGAAAAAATAACGAGTATATTGTTATAAACATTGCTTTCGCTTGTTGCAACAATGCGAAGGAATCAATATAGTTAAATGTGACCGTATTTTTCCAATCCAAGGAGTAATATGAATGAAGGTAATTCTCGTAGATGACGAACCGTTGGCTTTGAAGTATTTAGAACGTCAGCTGTTAAAACTGGATACCATGTCTATAGATGTAATCGGTACATATACGAATCCCTTTGAAGGACGCAAAGAAATTCTTGCAAGGGACGTCGATATCGTGTTTTTGGATATCAGCTTGCCGGAATTAAATGGCATTGAGCTGGCAGAGCAGCTGCTTGAGCAGAAGCCTCATCTCTGTATTGTATTTGTGACGGGGTATCACGAATATGCAGTCACTGCCTTTGAATTGAATGCCGTTGACTATATTGTTAAACCTGTCCAGATTGATCGAGTCGCCAAAACGATGGAGCGTTTGCGAAGCCGCATTGCGTCCAGGCCGGAAGAGGTCATGGAGTCCAATCGCAGCATTCGGATGACAATGTTCCGCCAGGTTATGATCGAGCAGCCGAATGAGCAGGGGCAATTCGCTCTGCTTCATTGGCGGACAACCCGGGCTCAGGAGATCTTCATTTATTTGCTTCAGCATAGAGGACAGCTTGTACGAAAGTCGGCATTGATCGATATGTTATGGCCGGAGTTTGATATGGATAAAGCCTATCCCCAGCTGTACACGGCCATTTATCATATCCGAAAAACATTGGAGCCTTATGATACCCGATTCCAAATCACCAACACGACGGAAGGCTATGTGCTGAATATGGAAGGCGTGCAGCTGGACATTGAGGAGTGGGAGAATTGGTTCATGTCAAACACCTCCGTATCGGCTGAATCGATTGAGCGACATATTGAAATGATGAAGTTGTACACGGGGGACTACCTGCAGGAATATGACTACTGGTGGGCAGAAGGAGAGCGTCAAAGGCTGAAGGAGCTGTGGCTTAGCGTTTCTTTATCCATGGCGGAATGGTATGTGGATCAGGAACGCATCGATGAAGCCATATTATGCTACTTCTCGATCCAGAGGCAGCATCCCTTGGAGGAGAAGGCCTACATTTCATTGATGAAAATATATGCTTTGCAGGATAATCCGGCCCAGGTGCACCGTCAATTCAGTCTTCTGTGTCAGGTGTTAGAAGATGAGATGGGCGAGGAGCCAAGCCCTTACATTGTGAAATGGTACGACGAATGGAGCAATGGAATTCAAGCCGCCAATATGAAATAGATGAGATAGCCAAGACGCATTCGAGATGAAATCACCGGTTGTTCGACCGGTGATTTTTTTGTATATACTTGCCTGATTTTATAGTCCTTCCGGTGTTGTTCAGAAATTGTAGAGGACGGTCTCCTATACTGGGAGTGAACCATAACAATCGGGAGGTACATTATTCGGTTATGAAATTCATTCGGAAATTTAAGGAATCTTCGCTGCAAAAGGCCATGGGATTGGAGCTTGGAACGTTCCGGGAGTTCGAGCTTGATGCGGAGAAGGACCTCCAGCATTGCAGAGGCTTCTATGCTCACTTCAACGGCAAGCGGATTGGCATCGTTGCTACGGATGAGGGTCCGGTATTTCTGTGTGGACAGGAAAAGTACTTGCTGGATGAGCGTACCGTTCATTTTTTGTTGCAAAAAAACGCCGAGGTTAACACATTTATCTTTATGTGGGATGGGGGAGTGAAACTCCAAATTCCTTATTTGCGGTCCTTGATCGAGTACAACGGAAAATGGGTGGATGATTCGATTTTCGACTTTTTTTCGTGGATCTATGAAGCATCCGGTAGAAAAAGATTCTACTCTTACTATACGGTGAAGTATGTATCCGCTGCGGAATTATGTCCGTACCAGCCGCTGCAGCGTCCAGGCAAGACATTATCGTTTGTATAGCGGCCTGACCCGGCCCGCTTATTTATTGGACTTTATGGAAAAGGAACAGACAACAGCTCCGTAACGATGTAAAATAATGGACAGTTGTGTAGGGGTGTTGATTTTTTACAATATGTTAAAAGGACTGTTATTATTGTCGACCTATTCCAACTCGAACTCAAACTCGAAATCGAAACCGATCTCCGGCAAAAGGCTGCTGGGGATTACTTTTCTGTTTATTGTCATTTTACTCTCCGTGCGGTTGGCTTATTTTAAAATCATCATGATCCCTGAGGAAGTTCCGTTTCAGCAAGGAGTGCTGGATCTTCGGGATTGGCGGGCGGATGACCGCAATACGGTCGCGCTGAACGGGGAGTGGGCCTTTTATCCGAATCAATGGATGGGCCCGGATAGATGGTCTCAAGGGGAGCAGCAGCCTGCCGCCGATCCGCGCTGGATACAGGTTCCCGGGCCATGGGGAGGCGTAAACGAGAACGGGAACCAAATGGGCTTCGGCACTTATCGTCTCAAGCTGCTCGTACCGGAACGTAACATAACTTACGGCCTCTGGATCACCGATATCCGTACAGCCTATCGTTTGTATGTCAATGGCGAGTTATTGTACGAATCCGGACATCCCTCCGATACGCCAAAGACCCATGTGGCAAGAATCGTTCCCCATATCGAACTCATCCCCCCGGCTGCCGAAGACGAGCTGGATATCATTCTGGAAGTGAGCAATTACCAATATGCCGATTCAGGCGGGATTAGGCTGCCAATCAAATTCGGGACTGCAGAAGCGGTGATGAAAGGAAAAGCGTTCTCGGAGAACATGCAGCTGCTGGTCTGCATAGTGCTATTTCTTCATGTCATGTATATCTTAATTTTGTATCTGATCGGCTATCGGAGCAAAGGCCTCTTATATTTTGCGGCCCTTATACTGTTTACGCTGCTGGCTACGCTGGTTGACGACGATAAGCTCCTGCTCGTTTGGCAGCCTGCTATCCGTTTCGAATGGTCAGTGAAGCTTAAGGTTGTTGCTTATGTGGCAATATCCTTATGTTTGATTCTGTGCACCAAGCATTTACTCCGGCCGAGAATCAAAGAAGGATTATACCGGGCCTATACAATCTTTGTGGTTTCGTATGCCGTCGCTTATTTGCTGCTTCCGTTTCATCTGATGGTGCATCTCTCTACTTATTTATCATTGGTATTAATAAGCTCCGTACTGTTCCTGCCTTCGATTGCCAGGAAGGCGGTCAGCGAGCGGACGGAAGCGGCCATATTTATCTTGCTGTCGGCGGTTGCGGTTTCCTGCAACATTATCGTAAGCGGAATTTTAAGGTTTCGGTATTTTAAGGAACTGCCTTATTATCCGATAGACCTGATCGTTGCGTTTCTCGGATTTGCTTCCTTCTGGTTTATCCGGTTTGCCCGAAACACTGTGGTGCTGAGGGAACAGGCAGAGGAGCTGCAGCGGGCAGACAAGAAAAAGGATGAATTTCTGGCAAATACGTCCCATGAGCTGCGAAATCCGCTGCATGGCATGATTAATATGGCGCAAACGCTGCTGGAACGCAAAGGGAGTACACTTCAGCAAGAGGATCGTAATCACCTGGAGCTGATTACCGGCATTGGTAAGCGGATGTCGCTGCTGTTGGATGACTTGCTGGATGTTTCGTTATTGAAGGACAGGCGGATTCGGCTGGATGTACAGAGCATCCATCTCGGTTCGGCTGCCCAAGGCGTGCTGGATATGCTCCGTCCGATGGCGGAGGGCAAACGAATCGAGCTCGTATGCGAGATCGAGGATGACTTTCCCAAGGTATGGGCAGATGAAAGCCGGTTGGTTCAGATTATATTCAATCTGATTCACAATGCAATCAAATATACGGAGTCAGGCCGAATCATGGTGACTGCCGATGTTGTTAATGGAAGGGCCTGCGTCCACGTTCTTGATACGGGGATGGGGATGGACGAAGAGACAGTAAGGCGGATATTCCTCCCCTACGAGCAGGGAGACTCCAACTTTGCCGCAGCGGGAGGCGGCTTGGGGCTTGGACTCAGCATTTGCAAGCAGCTGGTTGAGCTGCATGGCGGGGAACTCTCCGTGTCATCTGCTCCGGGGCAGGGAAGTTCCTTTACGTTTACGCTGAAAGTGGACGATATGATGAGGCAGGAGAATACGGATAAACAGGAGTTTATTGCCGGCTCCTTGGCTTCAAATTCAGAGAAAGAGAAGGAGAGGCTATCTAACATGTCAGATAAGCACGAACAGGATGATGCCGAATCCGAGGCTAAGCAGCGTTCTCGTCAAACCGATGGCAGGCTGCTCATCGTAGATGACGATCCGGTTAACCTAAAAGTTATCCGTCATTTGCTTGAAAACGAAGGGTATCAGATCGTGACCGTTACCCGGGCTGAGGAAGCCCTTCAATTGTTAGAGCAGGGAGAGTGGGATCTCATCATATCTGATGTGATGATGCCCCAGATGTCAGGATATGAATTGTCCAGGACGATTCGGCAGAGGTATATGATATCGGAGCTTCCAATTCTGCTGCTGACTGCAAGAAATCGCCCTGAAGATATTCATATGGGCTTCATTTCCGGAGCTAACGATTATTTGATAAAACCGGTGGATCATCTGGAATTAAAAACAAGGGTACGCGCGCTGCTGGACCTGAAGCGCTCCATTAAGGAAAGGCTGCATATGGAGGCGGCTTGGCTCCAGGCTCAAATTCAGCCGCATTTTCTGCACAATACTTTAAATTCGATTGCATCTCTTAGTGAGATTGACCCTTCCCGGATGGTTGCGCTGATTGGAGAATTCAGCCACTATCTGAGAGCCAGCTATGATATCAGCAACTTGGAGCGTTTTATCCCGCTGGAGCAGGAGCTTGGCTTGGTTCGCTCATATCTGTATATCGAAGGAGAGCGGTTTGGGGAACGCCTGCGTGTCCGTTGGCATATTTCCGAGGAAGTTGCTGTTCAGCAGTGGAAGCTTCCCCCTTTGACCATGCAGACGATTGTGGAGAATGCTGTCGTTCACGGGGTATTGGCTCGAACCCAGGGAGGGACCGTAACGATTCGCATCGTAAGTGAAGCTGAATCCGCCAAAGTCATTATTGCGGATGATGGTGCCGGGATGGATCCCGAGAAGCTCCGCTTGATGCTGGGAAGCGGGAAGCGTACCGGCAAGGGAGTCGGCCTTATGAACACGGATCGGCGTTTGAAGCAAGTCTATGGGCAAGGACTCATGATTGACAGCACAATGGGCAGAGGAACCACCGTGTCGTTTGTCATCAGGAAGATGGCATAATGAGAGCCTAAGCCTATTAAACCTATAGTCTTTGAATCTTGGACGAATGCTTGAGGTATGGGTTAGGATGTAGAGAGAATGATCCATGTACATTATTCTTAGGGAAGATACGGAGACGAAGTTAGTTGATGGAAACAATTACCGTAACCGAATTCCCGGTCTTGAATCCGGATCACCGCCGCGCTTTGTTACCCATAAATATCGCCATTTTCCCGAAAGAGGGGAAATGGCAATACCGATTCAATAATATAAAAGTCGGAATCGATGGGCAATATGCGCTGATGATGTGCAATATGAGCTGATGATGTGCAATATGAGCTGATGATGTGCAATATGCACGGATGATGTGCAATATGCACTGATGATGTCAATATGCACGGATGATGTGCAATATGCACGGATGATGTGCAATATGCGCTGAAGATGTGCAATATGCGCGGATGATGTGCAATATGCGCTGAAGATGTGCAATATGCACTGATGATGGCAATATGCACTGATGATGGCAATATGCACTGATGATGTCAATATGCGAGGATGATGTGCGATATGCGCGGATGATGTGCAATATGCACTGACGATGTGCGATATGCACTGATGATGGCAATATGCACTGATGATGGCAATATGCACTGATGATGGCAATATGCACTGATGATGGCAATATGCACTGATGATGGCAATATGCACTGATGATGTCAATATGCGAGGATGATGTGCGATATGCGCGGATGATGTGCAATATGCGCTGAAGATGTGCAATATGCGCGGATGATGTGCAATATGCACTGACGATGTGCGATATGTGCTGATGATGTGCAATATGCACGGAGAGATGCGGACAGGAGGTCCGCTATTTGCCAACAACAGTGCCAAATTTAAGGCTTTGCGGACACAGAATCCGTTATTCTCGGCTTTTGCTTGTTTTTTGCTGTGATATGCCGGCAATAGCGGAACAAGTGTCCGCTTAAGCTTAATTTTAGTACCTTTGTTTGCAAATAGCGGAATCACGGTCCGCACGGAGCAGGTCTTATGTCTGTACACCGTTCGCGGCGTCCCCGCACCGAGCGCTGTCCCCTGTGCGCACGCACCGAGCGCGGCGGCGCCTGTGTGCACGCACTGAGCGCGCCGCCCCCTGTGCTGACGATGTGCGATATGCGCGGATGATGTGCAATATGCGCTGATGATGTGCAATATGCACGGAGTGATGCGGACAGGAGGTCCGCTATTTGCCAACAACAGTGCCAAATTTAAGGCTTTGCGGACACAGAATCCGTTACTCTCGGCTTTTGCCTGTTTTTTGCTGTGATATGCCGGCAATAGCGGAACAAGTGTCCGCTTAAGCTTAATTTTAGTACCTTTGTTTGCAAATAGCGGAATCACGGTCCGCACGGAGCAGGTCTTATGTCCGTACACCGTTCGCGGCGTCCCGGCACCGAGCGCTGTCCCCTGTGCGCACGCACCGAGCGCGGCGGCGCCTGTGTGCACGCACTGAGCGCGCCGCCCCCTGTGCGCTCGGTGCGTGGTCCGGAGCAAACTTGGATGGCTGTCGTCGACCTTATACAAAGAGCCCATCTCTCGAAGCAATGCAAAGATCAACGGTAAGTGGGTGGATCATCAGGTTCTGGCGATTATAAATCCGTCAGAGGATAGCTAGTTTTCCAAAGTGCAAATAATCGATGATTTATGGCTCAACCAACGGGATACGTTAGTTGAAATGACAACAGCGGCGGACCAAGAATTTTTACTTTGCATAAAGGTGGACCTCATGATCTCTTCTTTCTTAGCTACGATTTATGGCGTATTCCTACCCATATCACTGCCCGTCATCGGCGGAGCACTGCTCAAGCGATTCAAGGGCATTGAAACCAAGGGCCTTTCGGCCCTGTCTTTATATGTGCTGAGCCCGGCTCTGATCTTCGAAACGCTGGAGAAGGCTTCGATTACCTCGAATGAGGTCACGGTAACGGTTGCGTTTTGCTTGTTGAATGTGATTGCGCTTTGGGTGCTGAGTGCCTTAGCCGGTAAAATGCTGGGCTTGTCCCAGACAGAGAAATCGGGGCTCGCCTTGACCACTATTTTTACCAACAGCGTGAATTACGGGCTTCCCCTCGTTCTGCTTGCCTTCGGGCAAGCAGGGCTGGATAAAGCTTCTGTGTATGTCATTGTGCAGATTATCATTATGAATACATTAGGGGTGTACCTGGCAGCGAGATCTCATTTTTCCGCCGCAAAGGCGATCAAATCGGTGTTTACGCTCCCCTCGGTTTACGCGGCGGGACTCGCCGTGCTCTTCCGGTTGACGGATTTTCAGCTTCCGGAAGGGTTGAATACCGGCGTTTCCATGCTGTCCGCGGCTTATGCGCCGCTCGCTCTTGTCATACTGGGAGCCCAGATGGTCGGGGTTCGGGATGGCGGAGCTTCTGCCGTCTCCAAGCGCGGATTCTGGTCGGGCATGGCGATGCGAATGCTGGCGGGCCCATTGGTGGCTTGGGGATTGCTCGCGATTTTATCCATTGAGGGAACCTTGTTTGCGGTCATCCTGATTTTGTCGGCGATGCCAGCAGCCGTGAATGCGGTAATCCTTGCTGAACAATACGATGCCGCGCCCAAGCTGGTATCCAGGTGCATACTGTGGACCACGCTGGCTTCCTTTATCGTTCTGCCTGCCATGATCGGCTTTCTCTAAGCTTGCCATCTCCTGACCTGAAGCTTGGTTCAATCTCCAGACGTGTGTGTAAAGAGTAGTAAGCGTCAAGAAATAACCAACATCTGCAACTAAAGAATCGGATGGAGGTGGAGACTATGAGCAGGCAGCGTGACCGAGACGTGGAGATCGAGACCCGCAATATCGAGGAGCGGAATGACTCCAGCAGGGTAGCATCTACGTTAATTAAGTATGTGGCTTATCTGATTATCTTCTTTGGATTTTTGTATTTCCTTATCAAATACGTATTTCCGATGTTCTAGAAGGAGCAGATGGTATTCTTTAAAAAGCCTCCCTTTCGTGGTACGCGAAAGGGAGGTTTTTTATCATGGATCGTTCATAACAAGCTTTACCTTAGTCAGGCGATTCATCCAACCTCGTGTGATCAGATTCACTTCGCACCTGGGATCATCAAATCTTCCAGCTTGGTCTTTTCATCAGACCAGTTGGCAAGCAGTTCTTGAATATACCGGATGTCCGAATCGTCCGGATCATAGAAGTAATCGCCGCGGATCACTAGATCTTTTCCCTTTAGCATGTAATTCTCAAATGTCGGTGGAGAGTCATTAAAAAATAGGTTTTCGGCCAGCTTGAGAATGAAATCGGAGTTTAAGTCCATCGTGAGATTGCTGCCTCCGATACGAATCAGCTCCGGGATTTTGGTTATATTTCTCAATTCAAATACCCGATCCATTAAGGAACTGAGGAATATGCGTTGACGCATGGTACGGTTGAAATCCGAATCCTCCCGGTACCTTATATAATTTAATGCCTCTGTTCCATCATAAATCGGCTTGTTCGGCTCGATCCGCAATTTGATATGACGGGCGCTCTTGTTCTCGATGACTTTATCGATGGGGAGTTTAATCCCATCCAATGCATTGACGATATCCGTTAATCCGTGGAAATTGATGGCTGCATAATAATCGACAGGGTGCTGAAACAGATGCTCAACCGTATCCATGGCCATTTTCGCGCCGCCGTGGGCGTAAGCTGAGTTGATTCGGGAGGTGACTCCCCTGCCGATGACTTCGGTGTAGGTATCTCTCGGAATGGAGACAAGCAAAATTTTATTAAGGTCAGGTCGGATGACAGAGTAGATGATGGTGTCGGAACGGGCAGGCTCGTCCTCGCGTTGATCAACGCCCAGAAGCAAAACCGAGAATGGTTTCGTTGCCTCCGCAATAGGCTCGGGCGAATCAGAAGGACCAACAGGTTTGTAGGATTGCTCGAGCGTATGTTTGATATCTTTCGCGAAAAAAGCCTGAAACGCTATCCAGGATAATTCTTTTCTGAAAATATAGCCTAGTCCGCCTAAGAGAATCAGTATAGTAAAGGATACTCCTACCCATTTTTTGAGTTTGAGACGGCGTTTGGGCTTTCGAGGACGTCTGATAGTATACGTTTCATTTCGATGTTGGCTGGGATCCATGGATTTCCTCCTTGAATGTTTTGGATCATGCAGGGATGCCTGGATTATGTTTGAATAGGTTGATTTTACCAATACGTATTGTGATAATTATAGTGAAAAGTTCGGGAAAATCAACATAAAATTACATTATATCCCATAAAATTTTGAAATTTGTATATCAAGTGCCTGATTTTGGATTAAGGGGCAGCGGCTTCACCGTTGACTTTAAGGGTTAATGTAACTATGATGGTTACATGATATGATAGTCATCTGAAGATTTGGTCCGTCAGGAGGGGTCACATGAACATAAGCAGCCGATTTGCAGTGGCCATTCATATTCTCTCCGTGCTGGAGATGAATAAGGCTGGCGTCAGCACCTCAGATTATATCGCGGAGAGTGTGAACACGAATCCTGTGGTTATCCGGCGTATTGTAGGCATGCTGAGCAAAGCGGGCCTGGTGGAGGTTAAACCTGGCGTAGCGGGAGCGAAGCTGGCAAGGCAACCGTCCGAGATTACGCTGCTGGATATTTATCATGCCGTTCATGTCGTGCAGGAGGATTCCTTGTTTGGCATTCATGAGAATTCGGACACAAAATGTCCTGTCGGCAAACATATTCAAACGGCGATTGTCCCGGTTTTTTCAGCCGCCCAGAAGGCCATGGAGAACACGCTGCATGAGGTGAATCTGGAAGAGATTGTCCGGAAAATTGATGCCTCTGCGAATGGAACATCAAGTGAATAGGCAAAAATCACACGCTCGATCCTTATGTAGGATGGGCGTTTTCTTTTGGTTAAATGTTGGCGACTCGATGTACTTGTAAATTACTGGGTTTGACAACAAGGATGTCCTGTAACTATAATGATTACAAGCAAGATGTAACTGATTTGATTACAAGTTGAACCTGACGTTGACCTGAATATATGGAATGAACTAACCACAACATTCAAGGAGTGAGAATATGACAGCCATTATACATCCATCCACAAAGCTTGGCCCGGTCTCTCTGCGGATCAGTAATCTGGCACAATCTGTTCGCTTTTATACAGAAGTCGTCGGGTTGAAAATGCTTCGCCAGCATGGCCGTGTTGCCGAATTGACGGCAGACGGCAAACAGCCGCTGCTGATTATAGAGGAAATTCAAGATCTGGTGAGACCGCAGACCCGGACGGCAGGTCTGTACCATTTTGCAATTCTGGTTCCGAATCGGGAATCGCTCGGGCTTGCGCTTGCCAATCTGATTGCGCATAACATTCCAGTCGGTCAAGGCGATCATTTGGTCAGCGAAGCATTGTACATTAATGATCCGGACGGGAACGGCATCGAGATTTATGCCGACCGACCAAGGGATATCTGGAAGCGTGATGCCAATGGGGAATATGTGATGACTACCGACCCTGTCGATGTAGAAGGACTGCTGGCTCTCTCCAAGGACAAGGAATGGTATGGACTTCCTGAAGAGACGGTTATCGGGCATGTGCATTTCCACGTGTCCAACCTGCATGATGCCCGCGTATTTTATTGCGATGTTCTGGGGTTTGAGCTGACAGCCCATTACGGCGGCGCTGCGTTGTTTATATCTGCGGGAGGGTACCATCACCATATCGGGCTCAATGTTTGGGCAGGAATCGGTGTGCCGAACACACCACGGAGCGCTGCGGGGATGGAAGATTATACGATTGAGCTTCCGAGCCATGAAGAGCTTGAAGCGGTAACCGGCCGTATCCGTGAGGCGGGACTGGGCCTGGAGCAGCGCGATGGCGTCTGGGCCGTTCAAGATCCTTCGGATATCTGGATCCGGTTGGTTGTTGCTTAATAATATAAGTTAAAAAGCCTGTCCGCGATGATCGTGGGCAGGCTTTCTTTATGAGAAATCTCGGTTATCTTTAAGTTATATCTGGTCTAATTCTCCCAGCGTACGAAGCATGAATTCCAAGATATTCGGAATATCTCCCATCTGTTCTTCGTTGATTCTACGAGGAAAGCGAAGCTCGATCGTGTTGTGAAGCGGTACCGGATCATCGCTGTAGGTGTACCGTATCGTTTGCAGCGGAGGAAGCTCCGGATTCCATATCTCCTTTATGATCTGGGCAATAGCCGGACACGCTATGGAAGCATCAGCGATATGTTTATAAAAGCGGAGTTTCAGCTCGCAGGCTGGCTGACCTTCCGGAATTTCCAAGATCTCGGCCGCCAAATCCCGGAGCCCGGTCTCCAGGCAAATTTCGGCTGAAGTTGTGGATGACGCAGCCAGCTCGAACCGGAGGCTAAAACTTCTGGATAACGTGGCCATATCCAGAAGATCCTTCCGATCGGTAACACGAATGATTTCATCGAGGTTATCGAGATCGTAGACCGCGTTTTCGATGCCAACCTTTAAATTTTCGAATATCGTCGGGTCAAACATGAGGCACATCCTTTGAACGTCATAATGTCGTATATACGATTGTGGATAATATATCACAATTCAGCTGCTTAAGGGGAGCAGGCTAAGTGTATAAGACGGGATCCCTGCGTGATTTCCTTCGTGTTATAACAGTATTGCCAAATGGTATCATCGTTGACTCGCACTCGGCTCCAATCTGGTATAACGGAAAAATCTTAGGGGCAGCAAGTTGACCTGCGGATAAAGATCATGATAGGATGAAACACAAAAGACGGTAAAATAAATTTTACCGGTAAAGTGTATGGAGGTGTTAAAATTAAAATGACTGGTGTTTATAGAATTAAAACTCATGAACAGCTCAAAGCGATTGCCGATCCCCTGCGCACCAAGATCCTGATGAATCTCGTGAAAGATGCCTACACCGGACAGCAGCTAGCCGAGGTACTGGACATTACGCGGAACAATATTTACTTTCATCTGAAGGAGCTGGAGAAGCACGGCATCATTCACGTGGTCCGGAAGGAAGAGAAGAACGGTATCGTGCAGAAATACTATCGCGCCGTCGCAAGCCGTTTCATTCCGGAGGATCATTTGCTGCCGAGCCTGGATTTGGTGGAAACATCCAGACAGGTATTTATGGAGACACTCGATGTTACCCGGACGAAAATCGAAAGCGCGCCGGCTTCTTCTCTTGCCTTGGACAGCACAAGCGAACACTATCGAAAAAACATTGCAGGGACCTACCGTTTTCATGCAACAAAGGAGAGCTTCCATGCTTTTGTGGATGAGTTCAAGCAGCTCATGAATAAACACTTTACGATGGAGACGGCCGAAACAGGCCATACGCCTGTGTCCACGGAAGAGAAAAATTACTATATGTCGTTGATCGCATTTCAAGATAATCAGGAGGATATCACCATTCGATAATCCTTGATGGGGGAGTCATTACATATGGAGAATCATCAACATAACGTCGTTATCGATGATGCATGGTTTACCGTATCGCAGCTGGATGAGACCACGTTCGCGATCAGTGAATACGGACATTGGGAGAAGGTACATTCGTTTCTGTTGATCGGAAGCGAGCGTGCCGCACTGATTGATACGGGACTTGGCATCGACAACATGAGGCGGATGACCGATCAGCTGACGGATTTACCTGTTGTGGTGCTAACCACGCATGTTCACGCGGATCATATCGGCAGTCATGGGCAGTACGGAGAGATTTATGTGCATGAGGCTGAGGAGGACTGGCTCGTCAGCGGGATTAAGAAGCTGTCCATTGAACAAATCCGTAAGGACATTTCACGCGATATCACGAGGCCGGTACCGGCTTCCTTCGATCCGGCAACCTATACCCCTTACCAGGGGCAGCCGAACGGTATTCTAAGGGATCGAGATGTCATCGAGCTGGGCGGGCGGAGTCTGGTTATTTACCACACGCCGGGCCATTCGCCTGGACATATCGTGGTATTTGATGTACACCGGGGTTACTTGTTCACAGGGGATTTATTGTATGACGAGACGCCGATATATGCTTTTTATCCAACGACAAGTCCGGAGGATCTCGTAAACTCGCTGGAGCGGATCGCGAATCTCGATGGTGTAAAGCGCATCTATGGTTCTCACAATACACTTGGACTGGATCCGGCATGGCTGGTCGTGGTCAAAGAGGCGGTTCAAGAGCTGCGGGAAAAAGACCTTGTCCGATTTGGAACGGGCATTCACCGGTTCAACGGATTTTCGGTTCAATTTTAGCACCGTTATCCGGTTACTTCTCCGGCAAGCAAGCGCCATGGGAAGAAATGAAAAGCCTTGCACCGAGGGGTGCAGGGCTTTTTCGATCCCTGATTTATTTCGAGGCTAGCGGAAGGGCGTAGTAGTTAAAAGGCCTTGTCCAGCAGAGCACAGGCCTTTTGACGAAGCAGCAGTTGCTTGGAACGGAAATGGACGGAGCCGACCTTTTTGGTTACGAGTGTCCGGATCAACGACTCCACTCCCGATAAGCACTTGAATGGCTTCTACTAACAGCCAGCTACATTCAGTCACTTCTTTGAGAAGGCGTGTCATATGACATTTTGACACTGTTGCACATGACAACGAGTGCAGTAGGATACAGGAGTATCAAGGTCATGAAGACATGAAAGGAGTTTAATCTATGAAGAAATGGCTGAGGGAGTACCTGCTGAACTTTTGTTTTTTGATGCTGACTTTTGGAACCGGGGTGTTTTACTTTTGTTATTATCTTGTGGGCCTTGTTTTTGGATCCGGCATGAGTTTCACCCTGATCGGGATACCGGTTCTTACCTTTGTTATGCGATCGTCATGGACTTTCATGGATTATGATCGGATCCAGACGAAGTTCTATACGGACATAACGATCGAACCTGTTATGAAGAGAACAACAACCGGCTCCCTCTGGATTCAGGCTAAGGGGGAACTGGCGGATATCCGAAATTGGAAAGCCGTATCGGTACTCATGCTGAAGTTTATCGTTGGCATCACGAGTTTGTTCAGTGCCGTTATATTCTTTATCGTTCCCATTCTATGGATATTGGCCCCATGTATCAGTTCCTTTGCGGATATCAACGTAGGACCTATTCGCATCGATACCTTGCCCAAGTCTCTGCTTATGATGGGAGTCGGCGTTCTGTTTGCTTATGCAGGGTCATGGGCCGCTAAGGGAGCGGCGAGATGGAGCGGCCGGTACACGCAGTGGATGTTTTCGGTTTGTAGGTAGACACACTGTGGGGGCCATGTCATATTAGGAAAGAACCGTGAAGGAACTGCAGGGAGTGAAAGCTTTGTTTGATATAGTGAAACAATGGAAGTGGTACGACTGGGCCATGCTCTTTATTCGCATGATGGGCTGCATCTCCCTGATCATAAAGTTTGTAGAGCTCCGGAATCAGTTTACCGTATCATTATGGCTCGTCGTCATGTGGGAGATGGCAGCTTTCTCGATACCCTGGCTGTGTCTGCTTCTGAACCATAAAGCATATTTGGTAACGGAGCTCCTGTTATCGGGGGGGATCGCCGTCTATTTAACTTCCTTATTCCCGGAGGCTTACTTGTCGTTTATCATTCCGGCATTTCTGATGGCAGCGAACAGCTATGGAAATACGTACAGATGGACAGGCCCCCTTGCGGCTATCTTGGTTCCAATGCTGATCAAGCTGTACGCCCCATCAACGGATTTGATGCTGATGATGGAGCATGTCGCCTTTGCGTTTGCGTTAGGATTTGCCTTTCATCTATTGATGGCCAACTATCGCCAGAATGAAATCATTCGAACACATAATACGATTTTGGAGCAATATTTGTCCCAGGTCGAGCGGGTCACGCTGCTGGAAGAACGAGAGCGCGTGTCCAAGGAACTGCATGATACGATGGGCCATACGTATACGGCGGTCATTATGGGCTTGGAAACGCTTCGTTCCACGGAAACCGATGCAGCGGCTCAGCGTAAGCTGTCCAATCTGCTCGAACTGACACGGAGAAGCCTGGATGAAGTCAGAGGGTACTTGCATGAGCTGGACTCACCGCAAGAACAGCTTCCCCTGGTGCAGTCACTGAGACAGGTAACGGAGGATTTTGAGCGCAACAGCGGGGTAAAAGCAGGATTTAGAGTGCTTGGTGAAGCGTACCCGGTATCCCGGCAGGTGAAAATGACCTTCTATCGTTGTCTCCAGGAGTCTTTAACCAACAGTGTTCGTCACGGCAATGCGACGAGGATTGATGCCGTGCTTCAATTCGAATTGCAGCAAACCCGGCTTGAAATTCTGGATAACGGCCGTGGAACCGTGCAAATCCAGGAAGGTTTTGGTTTAAGTGCCATGAAGGAAAGGGCCTATCGCCTTCAAGGCCAAGTCACGGTTTATTCGACTCCCGACGAAGGAACCGTTGTGACCTGCAGCTTGCCTAGGATCTTGGAGCCTGCGGATGAAATCATCAGAATTTTATTGGTGGATAATGAACCTTTTATCAGGGAGAGTCTCGGCATCATTCTGGAGTCGGAGAAGGACCTTGAGGTAGTAGGACGTGCGGAACATGGGGAGTTTGCCTTGGACATGTGTGAGAAGCTTAACCCCCATCTGGTGCTGATGGATCTGGAGATGCCCGTGATGGATGGCATTACAGCGATGCGATTGATCAAACAACGTTGGCCGTCAGTGAAGGTGATCATATTTACCACATTTGAGCAGAGGGTCAAAGCAGCCGAAGCGATGCGAGGCGGAGCGGACGGTTATTTGCTGAAGTCGATGGAGCCTCGTGAACTTGCTGAGAACATTCGCATTGTGTATCGAGGCGGAACTTTGATGAATCCGGCGATTTCAGCGAAACTCTTCGATGGGGTATCGGGCGATTTTATGAAGGAGGAGGGCGGTACTGCATTCCTAATCGAAGCCGATCCGGCGTCGTCTCCAACTTTGAAGTTGTATGATCTGACACCAAGGGAGATGGAGATTCTGAAGTATCTCTCCCAAGGCATGCGGTACAAGGCGATTGCGATGAGATTGTATCTCTCAGACGGGACCGTACGGAATTATGCTTCAACCTTGTATGCCAAGCTGGGCGTCCGCAACCGGGACGAAGCGATAGAAATTGCAAATCAGGCCGGGCTCCTATGAGCCCGGCCTGGTTTCTGATTCTTGCATATTTCCAGCATCAAAGCCGTTTGATGGCAGCGTATCGGAGTGCATACCATCAGTAACTGCGGTCCATGTTTTTACCGTAATAAATTTCGTCCATCTCCAGTTTGATGCGCTCGGTGATTTTCTGCTGCTCGGCTTCGGATAGCTTATCCTTCGTGTAACCGAACAGATAGTTGTCCAGATCAAACTGCTTCAGCTTACACTTGGTGTGGAAGATGTTCTCCTTGTATACGTTGACGTCAATCATATCGAACAGCTCCTTGGCCTCGTCCGGAATGTAGTTCTGAATGGAGCTGATCTCATGGTCGATAAACAGCTTGTGCCCGTGAATATCCCGCGTGAAGCCTCGAATTTTATAGTCGATCGTCATAATATCCGTATCAAAGGAGTGGATCAGGTAATTTAGGGCTTTCAGCGGTGAAATCTCCCCGCAGGTTGACACGTCGATATCGGCCCGGAAGGTGCTGATTCCCTCATCGGGATGAAATTCCGGATACGTATGGACGGTAATGTGGCTCTTGTCGAGCTGCAGGATGACGTTATCCGGCAGCGGCCCCGGCGATTCGTCATAGGATTCCTCCGGAACCTCCACGACCGGACCCTCGGATACAAGGACCGTTACGCTGGCGCCTTGCGGGATATAATCCTGCTTGGCAATGTTCAGGACATGCGCTCCGATGATTTCGGCCACATGGCTCAATATTTTTGTTAGCCGATCCGCGTTATACTGCTCATCAATATATTCAAGATACGCCTCTCGTTCTTCCCGGGTTTTCGTATAACAGACATCGTACATGTTAAAGCTGAGCGATTTTGTTAGGTTGTTGAACCCGTGCAGGGTAACGCGTTGTTCTGGTGTCATATCCATATGAATTTCCCCTTGTGTCGTTAATATATCAGTTCGAGTACCTATTATTTCCGAAACCGGCGATTCCTAATCTGCCCATGCTTCACCTTCGGAATTAACATTAATATGTTCTTACCCGGATCGGGTTTAACATTAACAGAAGGTCAAGGATGATAGAGACAAGTATTGGCTGCTCAAAACTCAAAAAGGCCAACCGGTAATCCCCGGCTGACCTCAAGACGAGAAGGACACCTGCTACATGCAGCATATCCTTCGAGCGTGTATATGGACTTCACTTCGTATTTCCGATACTATGATCCTTCTCAAACGGCATGATTACTCCGTAAATTCCAGCAGTTCAATTACATTCCCAAAAGGGTCCCGGATTGCGCTGTATAGACCGGGAGGGCACGGCTGCGGTGTATCAAAGATGACCTCTACACCCTGCGTTTTGTAGTTCGCAATCGCCGCGCGTACATCAGCCGTCTCAAGTCCGATAATAACCTGAGCTTCAAGCGGGTAATCGGTTTTCGTAGGACGGTCGCATTTTTGCAGAACAAGGGAAACGCCTTCATGTTTCAAACTGATGATCTGATCATCATACACCTTGGAAATTTCGAATCCCAGAATATCACAATAAAATCGCGTCGCTTGATCCATATCACTTACATTGATCGATAGAACACAAAGATTGGGCATAGTTCCTCTTCTCCTCTAATCCATGGGTTGTCTTACTGGCAGCATAGAATGCCTTCACCGGATTCGATGCTGGATTTTAAGCTGGCCAGCATGCTTTTCCATGCATCCACATGCCATTCCCGGGCTTGCAGTGACGACTCGGTATCCTTCCAGCCCGTATGCTCTAAGGTAATTCTCGTGCCGCCGTCCTGTTCAGGTCTAAAAGACACCTTGACCTCAGTTAATTCCCCCTGATTCATCGTTTCCGCAAAGGGATCGGGTCCTTTCCACTCAAACACGAGGGTATGCGGTTCATCATACTGCAAAATGGTGCAGCCCGCGGTGCACATCGATTCACGATTAGCCGGGTTAAAATAAAGCTCGAACTTTCCGCCCGCCCTCGGTTCAATTTCAGCAGCCGGCGCAAACCACTCGGTTATCCTCGCAGACTCCGTCCATGCTCGCCAGAGGAGCTGCACGTCGGCCTGAATTATGGTTTCTTGAATAATGGTCATGTCTATTCCTCCAATCTATAGTGCTCATTGTTCCGTAATAACGCTTCCAGCAATTCCATTATAAAGGGACATGCGATTCAAAAATTCTTCTACCTTGCGCTGTTATTTCCGATCCTTCTCGAATAAGAGCAGAGGTAGATTAACAACAATCGGCGGGTCATAGGGCAGAGGCTCGCGCAAGGTGATGTTTACGGCGAGATCGGTTTCTTCGTCGATATGGACAGGCTCCTCCCGCTTGCCGCGCAAGGATTTGCTCAGCAGAAAATAATCCCGGGGATTGAGGCTCCAGGGGATGCCCGCTGCCAGCACATAATACGTTCCGGTTGGTATGCCGGCTAAAGTACAGGTCCGGTTCTTGAGGTTGACCGCCGTACCGGAGACGGGCTTCTGATCAGGCACGGGTCTTGGGAACAGACCAACGTAAATCATGCCGCGGAACGCCTCGGGAGCTTCGATCCGGCAATGAATCCGGGGCAGAGCATGTCTTTCTTCCTCTGCCCAGGTTAATGGCTTGTGCTCATATTGATTCACGTAACGATGCAGGGACTCGGTGGTGGAGCGGAACCTTTTCGGAGACAGGCCGACAAACTGCTTGAAGCGGGTATTGAAGGTGCCGGGACTTGCCAAACCGATGCGCATTCCGATTTTTACGAGCAGGGAAGGACTTTGAAGGAGCTCGATTTTGCCGGATTCAACCCGGAGCGCGGACAGGTATTGCCTGAGCGATATGCCGGTTACTCGCTTGAATACTCTGGAGAAATGGTAGGGACTGTATCCCGCAAGATCGGCGAGCTGCTCGGCCGTCATGGGCTCGTCCAGATGCTCCTTCATATATTGAATGGTTTGATTTACGGCTTCGGTATGTGCGTCATTCATTAGGATCACCAACTTCACTTTTTGGGCTCTACATGATAGCATGCCTTTTTCCACATTTATGAAGTTCTCTTCGTCGAATGCAATTTCCTTCTACGATTCGGTTGCCCATTCATGGAAAGGCCGTTAAACTTAAAGGATACAGGCTTTTCGAAACGGAAAACCAAGGAGAATTAAGGAGTTTTTATCCATGAATGTGGAAACAAATGATAGAGAATCGATGAATATGGATACAGCGCGGGATTATCTGCAGAAATATTACGGCTATCCTGATTTTCGGGAGGGCCAGAAAAAAATCGTCGCCAGTCTGCTGGCGGGTCAAGATACGCTCGGGATCATGCCGACGGGCGGAGGCAAATCGATCTGTTATCAGATCCCGGCGCTCCTGTGTCCGGGTCTCACGTTGGTTGTATCGCCTTTGATTTCCTTGATGAAGGATCAGGTGGATGCCCTTACGACAGCGGGTGTGGCCGCTGCCTATATCAACAGCACGCTCAGCGGCAAGGAAGTGAACGATCGCATACGTGCGGCCAAGCGCGGAGAATTGAAGCTGTTATATGTCGCCCCGGAACGGCTTGAACTGGATTGGTTCCGGGAGGAGATGGCAGGTCTTGACATTTCGATTGTGGCTGTCGATGAAGCTCACTGCGTATCCCAGTGGGGGCATGATTTCCGGACCAGCTATCTCTCGGTGGCTCCTTTTGTTAAAGGGCTCCCGAACCGTCCGATCGTGGCGGCCTTTACGGCCACGGCCACGCCAGAAGTTATGGAAGACATGCAGCGTCTGCTTCGACTGGAACAGCCGCAGGTGTTCGTAACGGGCCTTGGGCGCGACAATCTGGAGATGTCGGTGCTTCGCGGTGAGAACAAGCGGGAGTTCGTTCTGGACTATGCGGCCTCGCATACCCACCAGCCAGGAATCATCTATGCCGCCACTCGCAAAGAGGTCGATGATTTATGCCAGCGCCTTATAGCTAAGGGGCTTCTAGCGGGTCGATACCATGCCGGCATGAGTGACGCGGAGCGGGCGGAGAGCCAAGAGGCTTTCCTCTATGACGATATTCGCGTTATTGTAGCAACGAACGCGTTTGGCATGGGGATCGATAAATCCAACGTCCGGTATGTCATTCATTACAATATGCCGAAAAATATGGAGTCCTACGTGCAGGAAGCGGGTCGCGCCGGTCGGGATGGCGAGCCCAGCCAGTGCATATTGCTGTTTAGCGCCCAGGACATCATGACCCAGAAATTTCTGATTGAACAGAATCCCCAGGAGGGCGAGCGCAAGCAGAACGACTACCGGAAGCTGCAGCAGATGATCGATTACTGCTACACCACAAGGTGCCTTAGGAGCGCGATGCTGGATTATTTCGGGGAAGAACACGAAGATAAGCCCTGCGGTACGTGCAGCTCCTGCACGGATGACCGGGAGCTTGTCGATATCACGGTGGATGCGCAGAAAATTTTCTCATGCATCCACCGGATGCGCGAACGCTTTGGCGTGTCCACGGTCGCCTCGGTGCTGAAGGGCTCCCGGGCGAAAAAAGTGCTGGAGTACGGCTTTGACCGCCTTCCGACCTATGGCGTGATGTCGAATCGGACCGAGAAGGAGATATCCGAGACGATCAATGTGCTCATCTCGGAAGGGTTCCTGGCGCTGACGGAAGGCCAATACCCTGTCGTGAAACTGCAGAGCGAGGCCGCCGATGTGTTAAAAGGCCAGCGCGAAGTGATGCAGCGCGTTCCGCGTCCTTCCAAAGCCGCAGGCAGCCAGCGAAGCGGCAGCCGCCGCGATTATTCGCCGTCAGCCGTCAACGAGACGGTGTTCGAGCAGCTGCGTTTGATTCGGCGTGAGCTGGCAAGCAAAGAGCATGTGCCGTCCTACATCATTTTTAACGACGCAACCTTGCGTGAGATGAGTGTGGTTTGTCCGCAGAGCGAGGATGAGATGCTGAATGTCAAAGGGGTCGGGGAAGTGAAATTCCGTAAATATGGCCGTCCGTTCCTGGAATTCTTCCTGAATGGTCAGAGTGCGTCGAATGACGGGGACGATCTGTTTGACTATGAAGAATAGGCTTGCATGACAGGCGGAAATCATGGCTTTTTCCCGTTCCATCACTCAGAATAAACCGTTCGGTTAATAAATTTACATTATGTAGAAAGAAAGTGGACCCTACCATGAAAGTCATACTATCAACCTTGAATGCCAAGTACATTCATACCTCTTTAGCCATTCGCTGCCTGAAGGCATACAGCGAGAAGGATTTCGATATCGAACTGACGGAGTACACGATTAAGGACCCTGTGATGAATATCGTCTCCGACCTGTTCCAGCGCAAGCCGGATGTGATCGGATTCTCCTGTTATATATGGAATATTGAAGAAACGATTAAAGTGATCGATATCGTGAAGAAGATTATGCCGGAGGTCACGATCATATTGGGCGGACCTGAAGTATCCTACGATACGGAGTATTGGATGAAACGGCTGCACAATGTCGACTTTATCGTTATGGGTGAAGGCGAGGAGACCTTCCACCATTTGCTGCAAACGATTGAAGGGGACCGGAAGTATCATTTCGTTTATGGCGTGGCTTACCGCAAGCAGGATGAAGTCATTGTGAATCCCGGAAGACCGAAGAGCATTCTGGCAGAGCTGCCTTCCCCGCATCGTTTTCCGGAGGATATCCCGCATCTCGGGAAGCGGGTTGTCTATTTTGAGACCAGCCGGGGCTGTCCCTTCAGCTGCCAGTTCTGCCTGTCGAGCATTGAGGTGGGGGTTCGCTACTACGACATTGAACGGACTAAAGCGGATATTCTCTACCTGATCGAGAACGGAGCAAAATTGATTAAGTTCGTAGACCGAACCTTTAACATTAAGCGGGATTACGCGCTTGAAATGTTCGAGTTTCTTATCGAGAATCATGGCGGCTGCGTGTTCCAGTTTGAGATCACGGCGGATATCATGCGTCCCGAGGTGCTGGATTATTTGGCGAAAAATGCGCCTCCCGGCATTTTTCGGTTTGAAATCGGGGTGCAATCGACCAACGACCCGACAAACGAGCTGGTAAAGCGTCGCCAGAATTTCACCAAGTTGTCGCGCACGGTAACCATGATCAAGGACAGCCGCAAGATCGATCAGCATTTGGATTTGATTGCAGGTCTTCCGGAAGAGGATTACGATACGTTCCGCAAAACGTTTAACGATGTATTTGCGCTTGGGCCGGAGGAACTGCAGTTAGGCTTCCTGAAGATGCTCCGCGGAACCGGGTTGCGGATCGATGCGGACAAGTATAATTACACCTACATGGACCATGCTCCGTATGAGATCCTCGGTAGCGACGTGCTACCGTTCTCGGATATCGTCCGACTGAAGAGACTGGAGGATGTGTTGGAGAAGTATTGGAATGCGCACCGGATGGACCACACCCTGAATTATTTGATGAAGCATGAGTTTACGTCGCCGTTTGATTTCTTCCAAGAGTTTGGAGACTACTGGGAAGGACAGGGCTGGCAAAAAATCGGCCATCAGCTCGAGGATCTGTTCACGCGTTTAACGGCTTTCCTTGAAGATCGGAAGACCTCGCATATGGACGTTGTCTCCGGTCTCATGAAGTTTGATTATTTCCTGGGCCATAAGTATAAGCCGCGGAAAATATGGTGGGATCATACCCAGGATAAAGCGCAATGGACCGCCAATGTCCGCAAAATCGTAGAGGAGCCTGCGGCCCTGTCCGACGGTTTTGCCGATCTGGGGATCACGGAGCGCGATCTGCAGAAACATGCGATGATTGAGGTGCTGCCGTTTAACCTCAGCGATGCCATCCAGGGCGGCACCGGATTTCCGGACAGCGCGGACCATGCAACGATGCTGTTGGTATTGTACCAGCAGAACGAAACAGGACAGCCGCAGTACTATACGATGCCTGTGGGGTTAGCGAAGCAGGCAAAGTAGAGTTAGCGAAGGACAACTCTTACCGGAACTTGATGTGAGCGGCTTGCCGTGTTGGCGAAATACCTTTCTTATAGGGATTGGCATGGACTGGAGCCGTGAAGATGAATCCCTGCGTTGCCGTAACGGACCATAACCTGGGCGTCCCGGAATAAAACACCCTGAGGATCGGAATTCTAATCGCATCAACCGATGAGGAGGGGATGTTTATGAACGGGAAACAGATGGGGCGGGAACAGCATCCGCAGGATGAGCCCACCATTGCGCCGGGTATGGAAACCAATGATGATCTGCGCGAAGAGGCTACGGAGGATGAAGTAAACCATGGCGAGTACACCGAGGTCACGCAGCTGATCATCGACCGCACGCCGAACGAGGAAGAGTAAGGAGCTGAAAGGGGCTGGGCTTTCTGTTAAGTAGGTTTACTTACTTGGCGGATAGCTTGTCGAATTAAAAAGGTTTCCATTTACTAAGGAATTTTATGTTAAGGGTGGATATGCACAGCGTCACAACAGAGAAGGGGGTGTCCCAAAAGGTTAATCGACCTTTTTGGGACACCCCCTTTTTAATTCGTCCTGCAACATTCTTTTACATACGGGTTTCGATTCTCGCGGCGTCGTCTGCTGTCCCATGCGATTCCGAGGTGTGCCGTTCTAGCCAGTCGAGAACATGTGCCGCAACTTCATCCCGGTTGATTTCATGCAGCATTTCGTGGCGACCGCCGGGATACAAACGGTATTCAAGATCCTGGATGCCATGTTTCCGGTACATTTCGATCAAACGCCGTACGCCTTTTCCGCGGTGTCCGACCGGATCATCCTCGCCCGAGAAAATGTAGACCGGCTTATCCTTTAGAAGGCATTCCATCAATTGAGGTTTATGGATCTGGGACAGCAGCTTGAAGAAATCACGGAAGAAACGAGCGCTGCATACCTGACCGCAATAGGGGTCGTTGATATACTTATCCACTTCCGTTTCATCCCGGGACAACCAATCGAATGGAGTGCGAATAGGGCCGAAACCTTTGTTGTAAGGGCCGAACACGATGGCGTTCAGCATCAGACTCCGGTGCGTGTTTCCTTGAAGGCGCATTTGTACCGCTGCCAGATTCAAACCGAACGCCAGCAGTCCCTGTGGACCATTGGTGCCGGACAGAATGAATCCGTCGAATAATTCGCCGTTCAAACACATGATCTTTTGGGTCAAAAAAGACCCCATGCTGTGACCCATCAAGTAATGTGGAACACCGGCATGGCGCTTCTTAAGCTCGGAAGCAAGAAGCAGCAGGTCTTCAATCATTCCTTCGAAACCGTCTTCCCCGGCATCGCCGAGAAGTGTAAGGCCGGACGTTTGTCCATGACCCCGATGGTCGTTGCAGTACACAGCGTAACCGTGTGCTGTAAGCAACTCAGCAAGCTCCTCGTATCGTATGCCGGTTTCGCACATGCCATGCGCAATTTGCACGATGGCACGAACGGGATGGTCCGGCTCCGGCAGCCATTGATATACAAAAACATGCATGCCCTGCGTATTCAGCATCGTAAACGTGTCGGTTTGCATTTCAGGCCTAACACCTCCACAAAAACGAATGGTTTATTTCAATACTTTATACCCTGTTTATGGAAGATATGAACGAAGAACCGTAGATTGCCCGTCCAGCGTATATGCACCCAGGTTAGCTGGCAGCAGGAAGCATTGTCCGGACGTATACTCAATGGAGCCGTTATCCCAGCTGAGGGTTCCTTGACCATCGCATACCACGACGATCGTGAAGCTTTCCGCGGAAGTGGACAAGGACCAGGCACCGTTAACAACGCCTTTCTCGACAACAAAATAGGGAGACTTGGCAAGCTCAAGCCATTCTCCAGGCGCGGTTCCTTCCGTGCTCATTGTGGTCGCGCCGGATCCTTCGTAGGCCGTCACGTTCAAGGAGTCCTCGATATGAAGCTCGCGCGGCTTACCGTCAAGGCCTGGTCGATTATAATCGAAAATCCGGTAGGTTGTATCCGAATTTTGCTGAATTTCCGCCACTACAACGCCAGCACATAGGGCGTGCACCGTACCGGCAGGTATGTAGAACGTGTCTCCGGCTTTTACGGACACTTCTTGCAGCTGGTCCATAACCGTGCCGTTTTCCATGGCTTCTTTCAACGTCTCGCGGCTAACGCCTTCCTTTAGACCGTATATGATTTTGGCGTCCGGCTTCGCATCCAGCACATACCACATTTCAGTCTTGCCCAGCTCGCCTTTCGGAAGCCCCTCGTAGTCATCGGTCGGATGCACCTGAACGGAGAGGTTGTCATTGCAGTCAAGCAGCTTGATCAGCAGGGGGAAACGTCCGTTAACCTCGGAGAATCCCTTGCTGCCAAACCACTCCCGTCCAAATTGCTCCCGAACCTGATCCAGGCCGCGACCGGCAAGTTCACCGTTCACAATGCTGGTCGTGCCGTTCGGGTGGTCGGCGATCATCCAGCCTTCTCCGATATGTCCTTCAGGAATATCCAGGCCGAATTGCTCCAGGGCACGGCCACCCCACACACGCTCTTTAAATTCGGGTTGGAACAATAATGGATATGGTTTTGTCATAGTAATCATCTACCTTTCATCATGTTTGGAATATTCTATGGATGTAAGTGCGGGACCTCTCCTAGAACTTATATCATATCGGCTTCTTCCGTTCCAGTGCAATGAGATATGGCGCTTCGGAACGCTGAAGACCACGATACAATATCGTTTGCACCTTGTGCGGGGGCAATTCAGCCGCCCAGGCCTGCACGGCGTCCGCTTCGGCATCGCCGCCTTTATGGCCCGGGTACAGCACGATGGTGATAATGCCGCCGGGACGGAGCAGCTCGATGGCAGCTTCCAGAGCCGTGAGTGTGCTGGCGGTTTCCGTCATGATCCGTTTATCTGATGAATCTGCCGGAAGGTAGCCGAGATTGAACATGATCGCACCCATACGGCCATGCTCGCACTCAGGTACGCATTCTCCCATAAGGGCATGGCTCTGATGGTGAAGGGTAACCTCCGCAAGGGTGCCGGGCGGTTCCTTATCAAGCCGATCACGAGTCAGCTGCAGCGCCTGTTCCTGAATATCAAAAGCGTACACCTTGCCCTTTGAACCTGTGCATTTAGCTAGATACAGCGTATCGGCCCCGGTTCCCGCCGTCGCATCCAGCGCAATGTCTCCAGGCCGCAGCCTTTCGGACACGAGCTTGTGAGCAAAACTCAAAACCGAGAGGAAGCCCATCAGGATCCCCCCACAATTTACCCTGCCATGTATCCCGGCGCTTGAGCTCGGCGTCAATGCCGTTAAGCACTTCCCACTTCTTGAGACTCCACGTCGGTCCGATCAAGAGATCCCGTGGAGCGTCTCCGGTCAGACGGTGCACGATCATTTCGGGAGGTAAAAACTCCAGGCTATCTACGATAAGGCTGATATATTCGTCCTGTTCCAGGAACCGTAGCAGCCCCGCCTCATATTGCTTCACCATCGGCGTCTTGCGCATGAGGTGCAGCAGATGGATCTTGATTCCCTGCACATCCATCTTGGAGACCGCTTGGCCGGTGGCGAGCATCATCTCGTGGTCCTCTTGCGGAAGGCCATAAATGATGTGTGTGCAGACACGAATGTTATGCTTGCGCAGCTTTTCGACCGCTTCCAGATAACATTCGGTATCATGGGCCCGGTTGATCAGCTCGGAGGTGGAATCATGGATCGTTTGCAGGCCCATTTCCACCCAGAGATAGGTTCGCTCATTCAGCTCGGCCAAGTATTCCACGACGTCGTCTGGCAGGCAATCCGGGCGTGTAGCGATCGATAAACCGACAACGCCCGGCTGCTGCAGAATGACTTCATAGTACTCCCGAAGCTCCTCTACCGGAGCATAAGTGTTGGTATAGGCTTGGAAATAACCGATGTATTTGGCGCTCGGCCACTTCTGGTGCTGCCGGTCACGGATGGTGTTGAACTGGGTAACAAGATCGTCCCGCCGTCGTCCGGCAAAATCACCGGAGCCGCGGGCGCTGCAGAAGGTGCACCCGCCCTTGGCAATCGTGCCGTCGCGGTTCGGGCACGTAAAGCCCGCATCCAGCATAACCTTGAATACTTTTTCCTGGAATTGGCTGCGCATCTCGTAATTCCATGTATGAAATCGTTTGTCGCCCCATAATGTTGGGGCGGGTCTAAGTGATGTACTCATGTGTGCTCCTTTTATAGCCGCATAAGATGAATAGAGACAGGGATTGCCGTGCCTCAAAGTATACATGTTTTACTTAACTTATCCTTAAGCAGATATGTCCATTGTAACAAAAAATAAAACTTTGCGTTATATACAGGTCTTCAAGCCTAATTAAGATGTTGTTACTTGAATGAATTGCATATAATTGGTATATTTAAAGTAGAAAAATAAAAATATGATTCAAGCAATTTTGGCATGGGTATATATCGGATAGGATTCATATTTGTGTGACGTCATGGATACAATAATACCGTGAGGTGATTACGAATGAATTCATCGACAGTAAAGAATGACAGTAGAGACAAGATCGCTGTGGAGCTTACCCCGAACGAAGCTTTAGCCCTTACTGGCGTGGAGTTTAACTCCAACCAGGACGTGAAGGCTTCGGCACGTCGCAAGATTCGGGCCGCCTTTGAGAAGACGTTTGAATTTACGTCGAATGAAAGGTAGACTATTCACAGTTTAACCATCGCGGAACCCCAATTCCAAATATAAGAAAGAGGAACCTAAGCCTTTGCGTTAAGCAGAGTATAGGTTCCTTTTTCTATGGGGCTTTACTTTTGGGAGTAACTTCGTCACAATAAATGCAGTATCGGGATATCATTCTAAATTTACTTGGAAAGTTTCGGAGGTATGACATGCGTTTACGCGGAAGAAAAGGTATACGGGAAAATCTGGAGCAGCAGGAAGACCTGGTCGTTTTGGACCCCGGTCAATATAGAGGGAAATGGGCTTCATTATTTGGCAATGACCTCCCGATCCATGTCGAATTCGGCATGGGCAAAGGTCAATTTATAAGCCAGATGAGTTACAAACATCAGAATGTGAATTTTATCGGGGTGGACATGTACGACGAGCTGATTCGCCGCGCAAGCGAAAAGGGACGCAATGTCTGGGCTCAGGACGGTGTCGATACCCCGCCGAATTTGAAGCTGGCGCTGTTTAATATCGAGAATGTCGAGCAGGTTTTTGAACCCGGCGAGATCGAACGTTTATATTTAAACTTCAGCGATCCGTGGCCAAAATCCAAGCATGCCCGCCGTCGTTTGACGCATCCGCGTTTTTTGGACAAGTACTCCCAGATCCTGAACGAGCGCGGGGAAATTCATTTCAAGACCGATTCGGTTACGCTTTTTGAGTTCTCCCTGAATGCATTTGCCGATTATGGTTTGCAAATGACGAATATTTCGCTGGATCTGCACCGGGACGGACTGAACGAAGAACACGTGATGACTGAGTACGAGACGAAATTCGTCGGTCAAGGTATGCAGATACATCGCTGCGAGGCCATTGTTGGCAAGGAAGCACTTGCTTCCTACCATAAGAATCGTCTTGAAAAATACGGTAAATAACGTCTATATGGTAGAGTTTCTTCGATGATAGCGCTTGCATCTATTATAATAGTAGGAAATCTATCAATTCGATGACGTGTTTGCCGACAACGGCGCAAAAAAAGGTGTGCTCCCTCTTTAGGAGTACACCTTTTCGTTTTCCAGCATGTCGATGATGCTGCGTGCGCTTTGCATCGGATGGAATCGCTCGATGTCTCGCAAATTTTGCGCCCGTTGCTGTTGAATCACATCGTATTGATGAAGCAGTTTGTTCATCCAGTTGGCAAGAACATCCAGTGAATGGATAGGTTCGCCCAAACCTTGCGCGGTGAAATATTGGCAGTTCTCTTCTTCCTGTCCCGGAAGAGGCTGATGAAACAGCATCGGGATTCCTTTGGCCAAGCCTTCGGTGCATGTCATCCCGCCTGGCTTCGTAACGAGCAAATCCGACACCTCCATCAGCTTGTCGATCTCGCGCGTAAAGCCCAAAATCCGGATGTTCGGATGCTGGAACCGGGGGTTGTTCTCCATCTCCTCGCGTCCCTTGTCGTTATTGCCGAGGCAAAATATGATCTGGACTTCGTCGCGCCATCGGGTCAGAAATTCATGCACCACTTCGTCATTCATGATGCCCCAGCCTCCGCCCATTACAAGCACGGTAGGCATATCGGACAGATTAAATCGTTCCCTGATTTCCTTCTTGCTCGGATGCGTCCAGAAGTCGGGATGGATCGGAATGCCGGTAACCTGAATTTTGGCTTGGGACACCCCGCGATTGAGCAGCTTTCGCCTCACCTCCGGCGTGGACACGAAATATCGGTCGACCTCTGGACTGATCCATGTATCGTGAGCATCATAATCGGTAATAACGGTACACAGAGGCACATCAATGCCCAGTCGTTTCAAACGCGAGATGACCGCACTTGGTATAAAATGGGTACAAACAATGATGTCGGGTTTGAGCTGTCTAACCACGTTTTTGGTGCTTGTATAGAACATTCGGTGAAGTGCTAAAGCCGTAAAGCGATTAAAGGACTTTTGATGGCGATACATGTACCCGACCAATCTCGGGCGAGTTGTAATCGTCTTTCTGTAGGCCGAAATGATCAGTGGAGCGATTTTAGGGTTCAAGAAGCTCCCGAGCTCGAGAACTTTGGTCTGTACGCTAGGCGATAACTGGCGCAGGCTGCTGGAGAGTGCATGAGCGGCCTGTGTATGGCCTGCACCGAACCCTTCAGATAACAGCAAGACTCTTTTTTTAGCCACTACTTTTCACCCGTTCTGCAGCGTTATTCTTTAACTTTAACATATCGACTTTGGGAAAAGAAATCAACCGTTCTCCACTTGTGTTTCAGGGACTTTGGTCCCGGAAACGGAAACTTTGTTCGGCAAACTTCTCGCTGGCGCCTTGCTACTTAAGGAGTTAGTCAGCAGCGCGCATTTTGTAGAAAATCAGGGTCCGTGGTCTTTTGACTTGAGTATGAGATGCCGATACAATGATTCAAACGGACATCAAAAAGTTTATTAGAGAAAGAGCAATGAAAAACGAAAACTTTTTGGGTGTCTGTTGCGTTTATTTATTGGCGGACAAGTCGAAAAAGAAAAAATGGGCAGCCAAGAGAAATAAAAAGCAAGGAAACGGATGAAAATAAGAACTAAAGCCGTTTGAAACGAAGCTTGCTGGCAAACGACATTGCAAGCTGAGCTCTTTTACGAAGTTTTTCCGTAAATTAGAGCATTCCACGGTTTTGACAAAAGATTCAAAAGTGTGGAAAATCGTGTATGACGTGCGAAGTTGCCCCGCGGCACCGAGGCTACTAGAAGGACAGACACAAGTCACAGGGTCATAGCAACAACAAAAAAAGCGAAAAACTTAGAGAGAAAAAAATAACAAACATTCTCGGGTTATAAAAAGGGGGTAACGGAGAATCATGACAGACGCCATCTTTATCGCGCTCCAACTATTCTTGGCCGCGGTGGGTGTGTACCAGTTCGTATTCTCTTTGTTTGGTCTGGTCAAAAGAAAAAAGAAACAACAGTTTGAACCCAATAAATCATTTGCAGTGTTAGTTGCTGCGCACAACGAAGAACAGGTTGTCGGTGCATTAATGGAGAACCTGAAACAGCTTGATTATCCGAAGCATCTGTACGACGTATTTGTCATCTGCGACAACTGTACAGATCGTACTGCAGAGATCGTCCGTGCCCACGGGATGAACGCATGCGTGCGCACGAATCAGAATCTCCGAGGCAAAGGTTATGCCATCGAGTGGATGCTGAAAGAGCTCTGGGCAATGCCGCGCCAGTATGATGCGGTTGTCATGTTTGACGCGGATAATCTGGCCGCTCCGAATTTCTTGAACGAAATGAACAATGATCTCTGCTCTGGAGCAAGAGTTATCCAGGGATATATCGATACCAAGAATCCTGAGGATTCCTGGATCACTGCCTCTTACGGGGTATCTTACTGGTATATCAACCGCTTGTGGCAGCTCTCCCGTAGCAATCTGAACATGGCGAACTTCCTCGGCGGTACGGGAATGTGCTTTGAGACCAATCTCTTGAAGGAGATCGGCTGGGGTGCAACCAGTCTGGTTGAGGACTTGGAGTTCACGATGCGCAGCGTTATGCGCGGCGTGTATCCGAAGTTCAACTATGACGCGAAGGTATTTGACGAAAAGCCGCTTACGTTTAAGGCTTCCGCCAGACAACGTCTGCGCTGGATGCAGGGTCACTTTACGGTTGCCCGTCGTTATTTCTTCCCGCTGCTGTGGCGTGCCATTAAAGAACGCAGCCTCGTGAAGCTGGACTTGGCATTGTACGGAGTCAACGTTTACATCGTACTGCTGACTTTCTTGCTGACGGCCATCATCTGGGTTGACAGCTCATTCTTCGATGGTCCGAATATCGCTAATCTGTACGGATATTTACCGCTCTGGCTGAGCTTTACAGCGATCGCGGCGAATGTGTTCACGTTCATGATCGCGATGATTCTGGAGAAAGTGAAATACAAGAAAGTGTATATGTATCTGGTGCTGTTCCCGATTTACCTGCTGTCGTGGTATCCTATCACGGTGTATGCGTTCTTCACGCAGAACAACAAGCAGTGGAGTCATACGGAGCACACCCGGGTTGTACGCCTTGAAGAAGTTCAAAGCAAACAAGGCTAATCCAATATTTATATTGCATCTGTGTTGACAGAAGATAGGATGACCTGTTATACTATCGTAGTCTGTTAAACAGAATATCTGATTGCAAGCAGAAGCGCCGCTTCTCACCTGACCGACATGTGTTGGCTGGTTTGATCACGAAATCAATGAATGGATTTAACTTCATTTGTGAGATGAGTATCAAATAGGGATGTCGGTGATTAACCCGTCATCCCTTTATTTTTTTTGCAAACAGGAACAACAAGTAATTTGGAGGTGGAGGACTATCAGTAAGGAACATATGATCAATGACGAGATTCGGGCCAAGGAAGTACGTTTGGTTGGTGCCGAAGGTGAGCAAATCGGGATCAAGCCGATTCGTGAAGCACTGCAAATGGCAATTGATCTCAATCTGGATCTGGTGAACGTGGCCCCTCAGGCGAAACCGCCGGTATGCCGCATCATGGACTACGGTAAATTCCGCTATGAGCAGCAGAAGAAAGAGAAGGAAGCACGTAAGAACCAGAAAATTGTGGATATCAAAGAAGTATGGTTCCGAGCCAACATTGAGGAGCATGATTATCAAACCAAGCTTCGCAATGTCGTTAAGTTTTTGAAAGACGGCGATAAAGTGAAATGCTCCGTGCGTTTCCGTGGTCGTGAAATCACCCATGCTAACATTGGTCAGAAGATTTTGGAGCGCGTGAAGGTGGAAGTGGCGGATCTCTGCGTCATTGAACGTCAACCGAAATTGGAAGGCCGCAGCATGATTATGATTTTGGCTCCAAAAGCCTAAGAGAAATTAGAGGAGGAAGTACTACAATGCCTAAAATGAAAACACATAGCAGCCTGAAAGGCCGCTTCAAGATTACTGGTACTGGTAAAGTTAAACGTTATAAAGCTTACAAAAACCACTTGCTTTCCCACAAATCCAAGCGTGCGAAGCGCGTATTGTCCAATAGCCCAGTTATGGCGCCTGGAGATGTTAAACGTTTGAAGCAAGGTCTGGCTAACTTGAAATAGTAAACAACAATTATTGGGAGGTCTTTTGATATGGCACGAGTTAAAGGCGGATTTGTCGTTCGTCGTCGACATAAAAAAGTATTGAAGCTTGCGAAAGGTTATTTCGGTTCCAAACACCGCATTTTTAAAACAGCGAACGAGCAGGTAATGAAATCCCTCGTTTATGCATACCGGGATCGTCGTACAACGAAACGTAATTTCCGTAAATTGTGGATCGTTCGTATCAACGCGGCTGCTCGTCAAAACGGTCTGTCTTACAGCAAATTGATGCATGGTCTGAAGCTTGCTGGCGTGGACATTAACCGTAAAATGCTGGCTGATCTGGCTGTTAATGACCTGAACGCGTTCAATTCTTTGGCTACTGTAGCTAAAGAAAAAGTGAACGCTTAATTATACGTGTATGAAGAAACCGCCGTAATATTACGGCGGTTTTTTTATTTTTCGCTCCTGTCCGTCATACATAAGGATCCTAAGTGCTGAATGCTGGGCAGGACGAGCTTTTTCACCTATCTTTAGCCATCGTAAGGGCCATGAAACAAGCAAGGGAACTCCTTCCGGAATAGATTGAAATGTATATTACCTGAGGAGGGATCTTATGCACAAGCCTGTCAGCAAGGCAAAAGTGAAATCATATGTGGGCAAACAGATCGTAGCGTATAAGAAGGACGGGACGATGGTGACAGGCAAGCTGGTACGCGTTTCCGGCAACCGCCTTTTTGTAGAACCGGCAACCAAGGGGAAAAAAGTGAGAACCAAGGCGATTCTTCCGCTCGCATTGTTTGACCTTCTTGCCATTGGGACGGCACCTTATGCGTTCGGTGGAGGCTATGGTGGCGGATTCGGTGGATATCCGGGAGGCTACCCAGGGGGATACGGCGGATTCGGACCGGGGTATGGCGCATTCGGGCCAGGCTTTGGGCCAGGTTTCTTCTGGTAATTAGAGGAACCAAATCTTCTCTAGCTCATAACAGCGGCTCGGTTCGATGATTCTTGTAACCGTGTAGCCGAGCTTTCGGTAAAAGTTAAGGCCGGTCTGGTTTCCAATATCGACCATGACCTTGGCGCGTTTGCATCCGCGGGATACAGCGAAACGTTCGGCATGCTCCATCAATCGGACGCCCCACCGTCTTCGCTGTGCGGTGGATGCGACGGCCAGCATATCGATATACAGCAGTTCGCCGTGCATCATAAAATGGATAAAGGCAATGATTTTATTGTTATCCTGAGGCGAAGCAACAAGGGTCACGCCGCGTCGTAATCGAGAGGGAATATCCTTGCGGATGATGTCCAGCTCTTTTTTTGTCATATGGGAAAGCGGGACGAGTTGGGACTCAATGAGTTGTAGAATCATCGGATCATCCTGCTCCGGTTTTCGATAGCGGATCATCGTGTTGTTTCCTCCCTTCACCGCTATTAAGGATAGCTCCATTTATCATATGTAGCAGGGTTTAAGAGCGTGTTTTGCATCAAGGAAGCGAAGGGATTGCTCTAATTGTGAATGAAAACCTTTCATCGGAAGTAAAATAAATGTGTTGACTTCTGGAATGAATGAATCATATAATGTTTCTAAACATTTTAACGAAAATATCCAATCGGCAATGATGAGGACGAAGTTTAAAGGGCTCTTTTGCTCAGAGAGTGGATGGATCAGCTGAAACCACCACCAAAACCCCTTTTATACGAGCTCACCTCGGAGCTGTTTCCCTGAAAGATGCTACGTTATGACTTTATCGCATTAAGTCGTAACAGCGTTTATTAGGGGGAATCGTCTTAGTCCACGTTACGGACTGCAGATATTGAAGAGCTGTGTTCATTGTGTTCTTCATACCTGCTGAGGCTTTACACTGCGAAGTGTAGGGCAAACATGGGTGGTACCACGGAAGCTAAACCTTTCGTCCCTCACACGGAGTTACTCCGGGTGTGGCGACGGAAGGTTTTTTTGTTGCTTGAATGAAGAGTGCCAATATTTGAGAGGAGGATGACTGATGAGCGCGCAAACTCCAGAAGTGCGGTCTACAGAACAATTACGAGAGAAATGGTTGAAGCCTGAAGTGATTACCGGATCGGAAATCTTGCTTCGGAGTCTTCTGCTCGAAGGTGTCGAATGCGTCTTTGGATATCCGGGCGGAGCGGTCCTGTACATCTACGATGCCATGTATGGTTTTGAGGACTTCAATCACGTCTTGACCCGTCATGAACAAGGCGCCATTCATGCAGCTGACGGTTACGCTCGCGCAAGCGGCAAAGTCGGTGTGTGCATAGCGACTTCAGGACCGGGGGCAACGAACCTTGTGACCGGTATCGCAACAGCTTATATGGATTCCGTTCCACTCGTTGTGATAACCGGTAACGTTGCAACAACCCTGATCGGTACGGACGCTTTCCAGGAAGCGGACATTACGGGCATCACGATGCCGATTACGAAACACAGCTATCTGGTAAGGGATGTAAAGGATCTGCCAAGGGTGATTCACGAAGCCTTCCATATCGCTTCAACCGGCCGCAAAGGTCCGGTACTGATCGATATTCCGAAGGATGTATCCGCCGCAACGACGCTGTTCCAGCCGGAAGAACGAATTCAACTGAGAGGATACAATCCCCGGACGGTACCTAACAAACTTCAGTTGGATAAATTAGCCCGCGCGATTGAGGAAGCCGAGCGTCCTATGATCCTTGCTGGCGGCGGCGTGATTTACTCCGGAGCTCATGAAGGGCTGTACGAATTCGTGAATAAATCCGGGATTCCGATCACGACAACGCTTCTCGGTCTGGGTGCCTTCCCAAGCGGCCATGAGCTGTGGACGGGAATGCCGGGTATGCACGGAACCTACACATCGAACCATGGTATTCAGCAGTCGGACCTGCTGATCAATATCGGGGCAAGATTCGATGACAGGGTTACAGGCAAGCTCGATGGTTTCGCGCCACATGCGAAGATCGTTCATATCGATATCGACCCGGCTGAGATCGGCAAGAACGTGCCAACCGATATCCCGATTGTCGGAGACGTGAAGACCGTGCTTGAAATGTTGAATCCGCTCGTTCCGTACGCAGCGAAAGCAGATGCGTGGAGAGACCAGATCAGAACATGGAAGGCCGAATACCCATTCCGTTACGTCGATTCAGATACTGTGCTGAAGCCGCAATGGGTTATCGAAATGCTGAACGATACGACAAAGGGTGAAGCGATTGTAACGACTGACGTTGGCCAGCACCAAATGTGGGCCGCTCAGTATTACAAGTTCAACCAGCCGCGTTCCTGGATCACCTCCGGCGGTCTCGGAACGATGGGCTTCGGATTCCCGTCCGCGATTGGTGCCCAGATGGCGCATCCGGATCGCCTGGTCATTTCGATCAACGGGGATGGCGGCATGCAGATGTGTTCGCAAGAACTTGCCATCTGTGCCATCAACAACATTCCGGTAAAAATCGTTGTCATCAACAACCAGGTGCTAGGAATGGTTCGTCAATGGCAGGAGCTCATTTACGATAACCGTTACAGCCACATCGATCTGGCAGGCAGCCCTGATTTCGTCAAGCTGGCTGAAGCCTACGGTGTCAAAGGACTTCGTGCCACCACGAAAGAAGAAGCACAGCGTGCTTGGGCCGAAGCGATGGAAACACCGGGACCCGTCCTCGTTGAATTCGTTGTAGAGAAAGGCGAGAACGTGTATCCGATGGTGACGCAAGGGTCGACAATCGATCAAATGCTGATGGGGGATGCGTAAGATGAGTACAAAACATACCATTGCCGTACTAGTGAACGACCAGCCGGGTGTCCTGCAGCGCGTATCCGGGTTATTCGGACGCAGGGGCTTTAACATCGAGAGCATTACCGTGGGGCAGTCGGAGGAATCCGGCTTGTCCCGGATGGTTATCGTAACCACCGGTGATGAAACGACGCTGGAGCAGGTGGAGAAGCAGCTTTACAAGCTGATCGATGTTATTAAAGTCATTAACCTGAGCTCGAAACCGATGGTAGCCAGAGAGCTCGCCCTGATCAAAGTAAAAGCCGAGCCATCGGCAAGACCGGAAATTATGGGCGTTGTCGAGACATTCCGCGCATCCGTCGTGGATATCGGCACAGCCAACCTGATGGTTCAGGTGGTTGGCGATACCGTCAAAATCGATGCCATGATCGAGCTGCTTAAGCCGTATGGCATCCAGGAGCTTTCCCGTACCGGGGTTACCGCGATGATTCGCGGTAACGCGTAATGATTTTACGTTTTTCTTTTTATCCGGATGACAAAGTTATTGCAATATAAGCGTTAGACACCTGCATGGCATGAGCGGGTGTCTCAGCAGATCGGAAAAGGGATCGGTCTATTGAGATACCCGCTCATCATGAAGGGTCTTTAAAATCAAAGGAGGACTTATACAAATGGCAATTACTACTTATTATGAACAAGATGCAGAACTCAGCGTGTTAAAAGACAAAACAATCGCGGTTATCGGTTATGGAAGCCAAGGTCATGCTCAAGCGCAAAACCTGCGCGACAGCGGACTTCAGGTTGTCATTGGTCTTCGTGAAGGCAAGTCGTTCGACAAAGCGAAAAACGATGGTTTCGAAGTGCTTCCTGTAGCCGAAGCCGTTAGCCGTGCAGATGTAGTTCAAATCTTGATGCCGGACGAAACGCAAGCAGCGGTATACAAGAACGATATCGAGCCAAACCTGAAAAAAGGCGCGGCACTGATGTTCTCCCACGGTTTCAACGTTCATTTTGGTCAAATCGTAGCTCCTAAAGACAACGATGTCCTTCTGGTCGCTCCTAAATCCCCAGGTCACATGGTTCGCCGTACGTATGTTGAAGGCTTTGGCGTACCTGGATTGATTGCAATCGAGAAAGATGCAACTGGACAAGCCAAGGCGATCGGTCTTGCTTATGCAAAAGGTATCGGTTGTACTCGTGCAGGCGTTATCGAAACTTCCTTCCGCGAAGAAACCGAAACGGACTTGTTCGGTGAGCAAGCGGTATTGTGCGGCGGTGTATCCGCATTGGTTAAAGCTGGTTTCGAAACGTTGACTGAAGCTGGATATGCGCCGGAAATGGCATACTTCGAGTGCCTGCATGAACTGAAACTGATCGTAGACATGATCTATGAAGGTGGTCTTGCAAGCATGCGCGACTCCATCAGTAACACAGCGGAGTACGGCGACTATGTAACAGGCCCTCGTGTGGTAACCGAAGATACGAAGAAGGCAATGAAAGAAGTCCTCTCCGATATTCAACAAGGTAAATTCGCTCGCGACTTTATCCTTGAGAACCAATCGGGCCGTGCGTTCCTGACAGCTACCCGCCGCAACGAGTCCGAGCATCCGATCGAAGTGGTTGGTGCGGAACTTCGCGAAATGATGCATTGGATCAAAAAATAAGAATATATAGAATTCATAAGAATTCTTCCGGGTATGGAGCAGTCGAGCATGAGATGATGGTGCTGCTGCAGGGAACCCGTTAGATTAAAGCAGCCGGCGGCAGGGGATTAAGTCAACCTGCCGCCGGATGTTTACGTCAAGCGATAAACTTCAAGGAGGTGCCGACATGCGAAAGATTTATATCTTTGATACAACGCTGAGAGATGGAGAGCAGTCTCCTGGCGTGAATTTGAACACTCGGGAAAAGGTGGAAATTGCCCTTCAACTCGAAAAGTTGAAAATCGACCGCATGGAAGCAGGCTTTCCAGCGGCGTCACCCGGTGACCTTGCTGCTGTGAACGCAGTGGCGCGCGCGGTTAAAGACGTCACGGTCATTGGATTGTCACGTTCCAGAGAGAGTGACATCGATGCGGTTCGCGAAGCGCTTCAGGGAGCACAGGATCCATGCATACACGTATTCCTGGCGACTTCCCCGATTCACCGCAAGTTCAAGCTGCGGATGGAGAAGCAGCAGGTGCTGGAAACGGCGCAGGCCTCGATCCGTTATGCCAAGAAATACTTTTCCAAAGTGGAGTTTTCCCTGGAGGATGCCGGCCGGACGGAGCTGGATTTCATGGCCGAGGTTGTAGGCATGGCTGTACGGGAAGGCGCCAATGTCGTTAACATTCCGGATACCGTGGGATATTTGAATCCTTCGGAGTACGGGGCTATATTCAAATACTTGAAGGAAAATGTTCCGGATATCGAGAAGGTGCAGCTGAGCGCGCATTGCCATAACGATCTGGGCATGGCGACGGCGAATACCCTTGCCGCCATTTTAAACGGGGCCGATCAGATCGAAGGAACGATCAACGGAATCGGCGAACGTGCAGGGAATACCGCCATTGAGGAAATTGCGATGGCGCTGGAGACGCGCTCCGAGTTTTTTGGAGCGAAGACGGGGCTGGCACTAACGGAAATCGCCCGCACGAGCCGCCTTGTGAGCAAGCTGACCGGTATGGTCGTGCCGGGCAACAAAGCGATTGTCGGCGCGAACGCGTTCGCTCATGAATCCGGTATTCATCAGGACGGCATGCTGAAAGAGAAGACGACTTACGAAATTATGACGCCTGAGTCTATCGGGCTCAAAGAAAGCAAGCTGGTGTTAGGCAAACACTCTGGCCGTCATGCTTTCCGGGAGAAGCTGCTGGATTTGGGCTATGAGCTGAGCGAAGAACAGGTGAATGACGCATTCGCCAAATTCAAGGTGCTCGCCGACAAGAAGAAGGAAGTATCCGATGAGGATCTGCTGGCTCTGCTGGAAGAGAAACTGATCGATACGCCGGAAGTGTTCAAGCTGGAAACGATATTTGTTGCTTACGGCAACGAATCCACACCGACGGCGCGGGTTCGTATTGCGACTGCGGAGCAGACGATTGAGGAAGAGGCCGAGGGCAACGGTTCCGTCGACGCGATCTATAACGCGATCGACAAGGTGACCGGCGAAGAGGTTACGCTTGCGGATTATTCCATCAAATCGGTAACGCACGGCAAGGATGCTCAAGGTGAAGTGCATGTCGTGCTGTCGCAAAACGACGTGGCTGCGCAAGGCCGCGGCTTGAGCACCGACATTCTGGAAGCAAGTGCAAGAGCTTACGTGGATGCGGTTAACGTCCTGATCGAGAAACGCAAAACGTTTAGCCGGCGTGAGCGCGCTACGCTGTAATCCATACTTAGAGTACATGGTAGCTCTGAATCGCATCGTTTTGCGCTGCAGGAGATATTCAAAAGAAAAAGAGGGGCCGCTGTGAAAGCGGCTCCTCTTTTTCTTTATTTTATGATGCTGTTGGCCGGCCGTGAATGCTGGTATCAGATACTAGCAGCGAGCCTTTAACTCTCATGGCAGCGTACCGATACAGCCTTGATGCAGCTGATCAACGGGATAAGACAGCGTTTCGTTCAAATGTTATCCTTATTTTACCAGGCGTAGGCCTGCGGAGCGGCTCCGCCCGGACCCGGGAAAATTTCATCCAGACGCTTCATTACGGATTCATCGAGTTCAATCTCAAGCGAGCGCAGGGAGCTTTCGAATTGCTCCAGCGTGCGCGGTCCGATAATCGGTCCCGTAACCGCCGGGTTCTTAAGCACCCAGGCAAGGGCGACGTTATCCTGTGGTTCGCCAAGCTCCTGGCAGAGTGCGGCGAACTGTTCCAGCTGCGAGCGGTGTTTCTCCACGCGCTCCGCATTGCCCCCACTGCGAGAGCCTTCGATTTTCTTAAGCGCATTGCGTCCCAGCAGTCCACCGTCCAGCGGACTCCATGGAATGACGCCGAGCCCAAGCTGCTGCGAAGCGGGAAGCACTTCGAGTTCCGGCAATCGGCAGGTCAGGCTGTATTTATGCTGTTCGGAAACGAGGCCGAGGAAATGCCGGCTCTGGGCTGCGGCTTGCGCAACCGCAATCTGCCAGCCCGCAAAGTTGCTGGATCCGACATACCCGATTTTTCCTTGATGAACCGCAACCTCAAATGCGCCCCACAGCTCGTCCCAGGTGACGGAAGGATCGACGTGATGCATTTGGTACAGCTCGATATGGTCTGTCTGCAGACGCTTTAGCGACGCTTCGAGATGACGGCGAAGTTTATAGCTCGACAGCCCGGCTTCATTGTTGGGACCATCCAGAGGATCGCTCATGGAGCCATAGAATTTGGTAGCCAAAACGACTTTCTCGCGGCGGCCCCCGCCTTGATTAAACCAGCGTCCGATAATGGTTTCGGTCAGGCCCGAGTTCTCGCCCCAGCCGTAGACATTGGCTGTATCGAAGAAATTGACGCCTGCGTCAAGCGCTGCATCCATAATGCGGAAGGCTTCCTTTTCATCCGTAGCAGGACCGAAATTCATCGTCCCCAAACACAGACGACTTACTTTCATACCGGATTTACCTAGAGCAGTGTACTGCATAATCGATGATCACTCCTTGGTCGTTTAGGGTATAAGACAAATTCACCCCTATTGTAGCGTATTGGCAGAAAAATGTAACTAACGGTGTGGGGTAACGTTAATATGGTTGCACTGAAAGCCGACCTGCGAGTGATCTGTTTACTTCATTGGCCAAATTTAAAGAGCAAGAAGCAAGAAGCACAAGCAGGACTAGGAGTAACCGAGAATCTCTTCAAGATGTTACTTTCAAGAGCCGCCCCATGATTATACATAGGGCGGTTCTTCTATCTCCCACCACCCTTGTGGTCAGGGAGATGTGCTCTTCTCCAGTGACCTGTCAATCGCCAATTCATTAGCTTCGAAGCAGCGAAGAGGACGAATCGATTCCGGAAAAGCGGAGCGGTCGCCTTTGGAGCCGAATTTCAACCCCAGACATACAATCCAGAAATTCGGCGACAACAGCGATTGGAGGAACGATACGTAATCGGAGCCTCTCACATTAAGTCTTCGAAGTCTCGCATAAAGCTGCTCTCATTAAAGCCGATCTCGCATAAGTTACCCACGCACAAAAGCACACACGATTAAGCTTTGCCTCGAGCCTTTCTCAAAGTAAGCCTTACTCGCGTTCAGTCGCTCTTGCGATATTAACTCTTCGAGCTTCTGCACAACTCTTTGAGCGTCTGCGCAACTCTTCGGCGCAGCCATCTCCCTGATCACTTTCCCCCTGCTTATAGGCAAAACGAATTAAGTTCATAGTTTCTATATCTTGGTCAATCAAGGGGGAAGTATGTTACAACAGTAACTAGATGATTAAATACGACCAGTGTATATATAAATTAAGGAGTGACGAAGAATGGCAGAAACGAAGAAAATCGCGGTAATTGCCGGAGATGGCATCGGTCCTGAGGTAGTGGCTGAAGCGGAGAAGATCATTAAACGTACCGAAGAGGTGTTCGGATATTCATTTACGACGGAACATGCACTGTTTGGCGGCATCGCCATTGACGAGAAAGGGACGCCGCTGCCAGAAGAAACGTTGAATGTATGTAAGAGCGCCGATGCTGTATTGCTTGGTGCGGTAGGCGGACCGAAATGGGACAACAATTCGAAGGAGCTTCGCCCGGAAACCGGATTGCTTGGCATCCGTAAAGAGCTTGGCCTGTTCTCCAACCTGCGTCCGGCTGTCATTTTCGATTGCTTGAAGGATGCGTCCACATTGAAGCCTGAAGTCCTGGAAGGCACTGACTTGATGGTCGTTCGTGAGCTGACAGGAGGCATATACTTCGGCGAGAAATTCAGACGCGAAGGTGCTGGTGGCGAAGAAGCGGTAGATACTTGCGTATACAATACGGCGGAGGTAGAGCGAATCGTCCATCAAGCCTTCGAGATTGCACAGAAGCGCCGGAAGAAGCTGGCTTCCGTCGATAAAGCGAACGTGCTGGAAACGTCCCGCTTGTGGCGCGAAACGGTAAACCGCATCGCTCCTGAATATCCGGACGTGGAGCTGGAGCATGTGCTGGTAGACAATTGCGCGATGCAGCTTCTGCGCCGCCCGTCCAGCTTTGACGTGATCGTAACCGAGAACATGTTCGGCGACATCCTGAGCGATGAAGCAGCCATGCTGACAGGTTCCATCGGCATGCTGGCATCCGCATCCATGGGCGAGGGTGCTTTCGGCCTGTACGAGCCGGTACACGGTTCGGCACCTGATATTGCCGGTCAAGGCTTGGCAAACCCGATCGCAACGATTCTGTCCGTAGCGCTGATGTACCGCCTCACGTTCGGCTACGAGGATGCGGCAGACGCAATTGAACGCGCAGTTGCCGAGGTGCTTGATGCCGGACATCGTACAGCAGACATTGCTGTGGATAATAGCAAAGCGCTCAGTACGACAGAAATGGGCGATTTGATCGCTGCGGCTATCCGTTAATAGAGGAAGCATTCGTTCAAGGAAAATCCTTATTTATAATAATTATAATAAAGTAACGTCTACAATCTTGACTTTGATTAGCCTCAATGATAACATTTCTATTAAATGTTCATAGGAACATAGCATGTAGGAAATACACGTATTTTCTTACATATGTTAAGGAGGAATTCAATCATGGCAGAACGTTTGGTTGGTAAAGCGGCTCCTGATTTTACAATGGAAACTGTATCAGGAGACGGTAAAGATTTTGGTAAAGTAAGCCTGTCCGACTACCGCGGCAAATGGCTCGTATTCTTCTTCTATCCGCTTGATTTCACTTTTGTATGCCCAACTGAAATCACGGCTCTCAGCGATGCTTATGATCAATTCAAAGCATTGGATACTGAAATTCTGGGTGTAAGTGTTGACTCTATCCACAGCCACAAAGCTTGGATCAACACTGCTAAAGAAGCTAACGGTCTGGGAGCATTGAACTTCCCGCTGGCTTCCGACATCACCAAAAACGTAGCAAGAGACTACGGTGTTCTGATCGAAGAAGAAGGCGTTGCTCTGCGCGGCTTGTACATCATCGATCCAGAAGGCGAATTGAAATATCAAGTTGTAAACCATAACGACGTAGGCCGCAGTGTAGAAGAAACGCTTCGCGTTCTTCAAGCACTTCAATCCGGCGGATTGTGCGCTATGAACTGGAAACCAGGCGACAGCAACCTGTAATTCCATTTCGTTAAAGTTAAGGCAGCCCTCATTATCTGACATTATGTGCAGGTAGTGGGGGTTTTTTCACCTCTGATTTTATTGGATGAAATAGGGGAAGACTCTTGTTTAGAGAACCGCTCTTGCGTTGATATATAATTTAAATTTAAATTTAAATATATAGGCTAACGGACTTATGTTTAGGGAATCGTGCCTAAAATTTTTATCGAGGTTCTTTTCATGAAGGAATTAGCGGGAGTGAAAGCGAATACAATATTTTGAAACGGTTGAGAGTCCACAAAAGGAGGGTGAACGATATGAGTTTTTGCTGTGGGGCTAGTATGATGGGTACAAAGGGTACACTGAAGCATTATCGCACTCAAGTACATAATGTTCCCCTGCTGTCTTGTCCGGTCTGCCATCGCGTGGAGGTACATCATCGGGTTGAGAATGAGTATGAAATATTAGCTGAATATGCCCATGGTGACGGAGCATCCCAGGTGGATTTTCAGGATTATGTGATGGAAGATGAGGATGCGATTTTTGAGAATGTTGTCAACCGGGAGTCGGAGGATCCGCTAACGGTGGTTCAGAGTCAGATTGATATGTCGTTAGATCTCCTGGTGGTTGCCAAATGGATGGAGGATGAGAAGTGGCAGGGCGAACTGAAAAGACGGCTTGCCGTGATGAGTCAGCGCAGACTCCGGCTCCAGAAGCAGCCTTAATCCAGGAATTAATAAAGCCTCGTGAGTACTCGGGGCTTTTTTAATGTTTCAAATCATACAAAAGGGGGTAATGTTTATATTAGTTGTTTGGAATTAGGTGTTAGATCCACTACATAAGCAGAAATACATAAGCATGATGCATGGTATTTTTATGCAATTTCCCATTTTTCGACAGGATTTCTGATTGACGTTTCTTTGTCTCGATGACTATCATGGAAGGAAGCAGATTCGGGCTGCTTCTGATTCAAAGGCGGACAAGCTGATGTTTGCAAGGTTTTTTGTCGGTTTGGTGAGTTCAACTTTTCATGAAAAGGGGGAGCCATCTTGTTGAGTCAAATCCGTGAATCTGAGCTGCAGGCAATTCGTTCTTTTCATTCCAGCCAGCTTATAAGGAACAAGTATGAAAACATACTGGAGAATCTCGACAGCGGGATCATCCTCTTTGATAGTGACGGTGTGTTAGCATTTGTTAATGTACAGATGGCAAAATTGTTAGGTGTATCCCGTAAATCGCTGACTGGCTGTACGCTGACCCAACTATTGAGACATCCCCAGCTCTCCAGATTTAAGAAGAGAAAAATACTTCGCATTTTTCGGGAAACGGTATTCCACCGCAAGAGATTTCATGAATTGGTTGATGAATATGGCCGATCGTGGCTGATCACGATGACTTATGGGGACCAGATGGAAGGCGATTTTCTGATTAGCGTGAAGGATGTCTCCGACTTCAAACGAATTGAGCAAACCGCTTATCAGAACGATAAGCTGGCCATGCTGGGAAAAATCTCGGCCTCCATTGCCCATGAGATACGCAACCCGCTCACCTCCATCCGTGGCTTCATCCAACTGCTTCGTCCGCATCTCGTAAGTTTAGGTAAGGACGAGTATGCCAGAATTATACTTACGGAGATCGATCGCGCGAATGATATTATATATGAATTTCTAAATTCCTCCAAACCCTCGGCTCCAGAAACCAAAATTGTGTCCGTATCCTCTTTATTGAAGGAAGTTGTTCTGCTAACTGAAAGTGAAGCCTTAATGAAGGGATGCCAGATTAATCTGCATACCGATAAGACCCCGCCTGCGTTTATATCCGTGGATGTGAAGCAGATCAAACAGGTGATTCTGAATATTATTAAAAATGCCCTGGATGCGATTAATGAGCATCATGATGAGAACATCACCGGCGTGATTGATATCTCAGCCCGCGATACGGGGAAACATATCAACATCTGCATATCGGATAACGGCGGCGGCATGGATCAGAACACACTGAACCATCTGTTCAACCCGTTCTTCACAACGAAGGAGAGTGGAACGGGGCTCGGGTTATCCGTAAGTTACAGTATTATCAGAAACCATGGCGGTTCGATTGCCGTGGATAGCCAGGTTGGTGCCGGAACGGAGTTTGTGATTACTTTTCCCAAGCTGGACGTTTCGGAAGTCTAAGATTGTACGATACGTGCCTGAAATGAATACGAGAGCAGCTGTTCCGATGGAATGGCTTTTTCTTTTTTAGGAGGAGATCACGCATGAAGTGGACATTAAAGGGCAGTTTATCATCCGGGCAAGTACATACCGATGCGATCATTGTTCCCGTAACGAAAAAACAAGCGGCGGATGGCGGCGTTTCCGAGTCCTGGGATCCACTGCTCAAACAGTTGGTCGAGAATCGGTTATTTGATGGCACTCCGAATCGGTCATTCGTATGGCCCGAGAGCATCGAAGGGGGAGCACGCTTGTTAATATGGCTGGGACGTCCCGAAGGAATTCTGACATCCGAGCAGCTGCGGCTGCTTGCAGCACAGGCAGTAAAAGCAGCCGGGAGATCGGGTGTACGCAGTGCCGCCATTCAAATTCCAAATACGATGGTTAACTTTACCGCCGAACAGACGCCACAAGATGCTGCACAGGCTTTAACTGAAGGGTTTATCCTCGGAAGCTATCGGAAACCGCATTATAAGCGTGATGCTTCCGAGCCGACGAATTTAGAAGAAATCCTCTACTATATAGAAGGCGATATGGATGCGGAATTTGAAGCAGGGTGGACGAAGGGAATGTCATTAGGCGCAGCGATTGGAGAAGCAACCTGCCTGGCACGAGACCTGACGAATCTGCCCGGCAATATGCTGCTGCCGGAAGACCTGGCCCAGAAGGCGCTTCAGTTGGCGAAACGGTATGGTTTCGAAGCCCAGGTACTGGACGAGGACGCCATAGACGAGAAGGGTATGGGCGGCCTCCTGGCCGTAGGCAAAGGCAGCATCCATCCACCGCGTATGATCGCGATCCGTTATCAGGGACGGGAGACGTGGGAGGATGTTATCGGCCTTGTTGGCAAAGGGGTTACGTTTGATACCGGTGGCGTGTCGCTGAAGAGGGCATCCGGAATGGAGGATATGATCAGTGATATGGGCGGGGCGGCTACCGTAATGGGCGTTATGGAAGCGTTAGGACGGATTCGCCCCAGAGTCAATGTAGTGATGGTGATTCCGACTGCGGAGAATGTGATGAGCGGTAGTGCCTTTAAACCCGGCGATATCGTCACGACACTGAGCGGCCGCACCATCGAAGTATTGAATACGGATGCCGAGGGCCGTATCGTGCTTGCAGACGGAATAACCTATGCCAAGCAGCTTGGAGCTTCGCGTTTGATTGACGTAGCTACATTGACGGGGTCCGTCGTTTCGGCTCTTGGGGATATCGCCACTGGGGCCGTAACCAATGATGAGACTTTTTTGCAGGAGTTTATTGCCTCCTCCCGGAGGGCCGGCGAAAAAATATGGCCGCTGCCATCCTATCCGGAGTTTTGGGATAAATTGAAGAGTGAGGTGGCGGATTTACGAAATCAAACGGGCCGAGAAGGCGGGACGATAACGGGCGGTCTTTTTGTGGGGACATTTGCTGATGGACTGCCTTGGGTGCATTTTGACATAGCAGGTACGGCATACCTATCCAAGGAGCGGGGCGTGGATCCCAAAGGGGCGACCGGCGTGCTCGTCCGCACCATCACCGATTGGATACTCAAACAGGCCCAGGTCGTCAATTGAAGCGTTTGTTCTGAAATGAAGAGGCAGTGGCAGTCCCATATCCCTTTGAAAAACGTCCGTCCTTCGGACGTTTTTGCTTTACTTTTCAACCGGCATTCAAGTATGATGAAGAGAAAAATTGCCGAGAGGAGCTTAGCTTAGATGATTAAGAGTAGTCAGACAAAGATTGTAGACTGTACCATTCGCGATGGCGGACTGGTAAATAACTGGGATTTTAGTGTAGAATTTGTACAAAATTTATATGCGGGCCTGAATGAGGCTGGCGTGGACTATATGGAAATCGGCTATAAAAATTCGCCTAAACTGCTGAAAGGCGCTGATCAGGCGGGCCCTTGGCGTTTTCTGGATGATGAATTCCTCAGAGAAGTCATTCCTCATAAAGGTAAAACCAAACTGTCCGCACTTGTAGATATCGGCCGCGTGGATGAAGACGATATTTTGCCGCGCGAGGAAAGCTTGCTGGATCTCATCCGTGTCGCTTGTTACATTAAAGACGTGGATAAGGCGCTTGCGCTGGTACAGACCTTCCATGATCGTGGTTACGAGACTACGCTCAACATTATGGCTCTCTCCAACGTAATGGAGAACGAGCTGCTGGAAGCTTTTGAGCTGATCAGGGAGAGCGTCGTGGATGTGGTATATATCGTCGATTCTTACGGAAGCCTTGATCATAAGGATATGGAATACCTTGTGAATAAGTTCAAGACGCATCTGCCGAACAAACGCCTGGGCGTTCATACCCATAACAACATGCAGCTGGCGTTCTCCAACACGCTGGTCGCTGCAGATCTTGGCGTTGAGCTTCTGGATGCATCCGTATACGGGATGGGACGTGCGGCTGGCAACTGCCCGACCGAGCTTTTGGTTACCCATCTGAAAGGCACCAAGTATGAACTGCGTCCGGTACTGGATATTATCGAGCGCTACATGATTCCACTTCGTGAAAAAGAAGAGTGGGGTTATATCATGCCTTACATGATTACAGGCACCCTGGATGAACATCCACGCTCCGCCATGGCCCTTCGTGCTTCGGACGATAAAGACAAAATTGTGGATTTTTATGATAAATTGACGACACCGGAAGTGACTTTCGACAAAAAATAGGCAAGGGCTTTTGCAGCTCTGTTGTTTCAGGTCAAGGTAATATCAGCATCTTTCCCTCCTTGGAAGGATGCTGTTTGCTTTTTTAATATGGGTGATCTATTTTCCATAAAATACATGTTGAAATTACGTGTTCGGCATGGTATATTTATTTTTGTCTTCAAAAGACAGCATCTTTATTATCGGGACGTAGCTCAGCTTGGTAGAGCACCTGGTTTGGGACCAGGGGGTCGCATGTTCAAATCGTGTCGTCCCGATTCGCTTAAGATTTAGGACCTCACAGAAGTAATCGGGATATGCGCCGAGTCATAGCTCACTTTTGTAGGTATATATGCGGGTGTAGTTCAATGGTAGAACTCCAGCCTTCCAAGCTGGTAGCGTGGGTTCGATTCCCATCACCCGCTTACGTAAGAACAGAAAACCCTTGGTGACAAGGGTTTTTTTGTTTACTTTTTTTCGAATTGTAGGTAGGACCGGATAAACAGGCGATAGCAGGAATTCGAATATGTAGAAGTTCCGCTAATCAACCCTTTTACTTCTTAAGAATATCTGTTATAATGGCCATAATTTCATTCCAAGAATGCGAGGTAACCTAGTCCAATGAAGTAAGACACCCTTTTCTCTAAAAACAACTGCATGTGGTTTGCAGGCGTTTCTCTACGGCGGTAGAGGGAGAGATTTGGTGTGTCTGAACAATGTGACTGGGGTACCTCTTTTTGTTATGTCGAAAGTGGTACTCTTATGCAAAACAATCACATAAACGGAACGGATTGCAGCTTTCGCTGACAGCCGACGGTATAGAGCCTAACATCTCCATACCGTCAGGGCTGGCCTGGAATGAACAGCCGAAGGAAGTGTGCTGTGGCGTGCGTTCGTCCCGTTACTCAGATCAGAACAAATCCTCTCTCATGATATCCGCCGCAGGCCATCGCTTGCGGTTTTTTAGTTTTTTCCAAAGAGAGAGGATGAGGCGATATGACCATGATTCTAAAAGCGAAAGATATAAGTATGGAGCTCCAAGGGAGGCCGTTGTTTGAAGGCATTCAGCTGGAGGTGGCAGAAGGAGAGCGGATTGCGCTGTACGGGCGCAACGGCACCGGCAAAACCACGCTCCTCTCGATTCTGGCCGGCGAGCTCGAACCTGCCTCAGGCGTTGTGGAGACGATTCTCCCACGAGATCGCTGGGGCTGGCTCAGGCAGCAGGATGAGCCGGACGAAATCGATCGGAGTGCCATCGATACGGTGCGCAGCCGCAGTAACCCTTCGTTGTGGCAGCTGAAGCTTCAGATTGCCAGCGTCGAGCAGCGGATGAATGGCGGCAGCGCTGCTGAGATGGAATCATTGCTTGAGCAATATGGCAATCTGCTGGAGCGTTACGAGTCCCAGAACGGTTTCCAGTGGGAGACCGAGGTGGAGAAAGCGATGACGATGCTGGGCATCGGGCCGGAGGTATGGCCTGTGTCTTACCGCGAGCTGAGCGGAGGCCAGAAGACGAAGGTCATGCTGTCAGGGCTCCTTGTATCGGCACCGAAATTTTTACTGCTCGACGAGCCCACGAACCATCTGGACAGTGACAGCTTGGTCTGGCTGGAGCAGTGGCTGGTATCATCCTACAAAGGCACCGTGTTGTTTGTATCCCATGACAGAGAGTTCATCGACCGGGTAGCAACCTCTGTATGTGAGCTGACCTCGGAGGAACTCCGGCGTTACCGGGGAGGATATACGGATTACCGCCGTGAAAAGGAAAGGGAGCTGCGCGAGCAGGAGACGCTTTACCGAAAGCAGGAGCTGGCCCGCAAAGCGCTGGAGGAATCGATCCGAAGATATGAGGAATGGTTCCATAAAGCACATAACGCGGCCGGGGACGTGAATGACGTCAAGATCACCGCCAGCTTTTACAAGGCCAAGGCCAAGAAGAACATCTCAAGATATCATGCCAAGGAAAAAGCGCTGGAACGGCTGGAAGCAGAGCGGGTGGATAAACCGCGAAACGGTCCCAAGCTGAACATGGAGCTGGAAGGGGAGGCTTTCGGCGGCCGTACCCTCGTCCAAGTGAAGGATATCTGTTTTGGATACGGAGATCAGCAGCTTTTTAATAAGCTAACCTTCTATCTGAACCGCGGCGACCGGTTGGCCGTAAGAGGCCCTAACGGGAGCGGGAAAACGACACTGCTTAAGCTGCTTCTGGGCGAAATCGAACCGCATGAAGGCCGGATTACCCGAAATCCTTCCGTCAAGATCGGTTATTTCTCGCAGGAGCTTGAGGGGCTGGAACCCGAAACCACGCTGCTGGACAGTCTGCTTGTCATTCCGGGAATGACGGAGAGCCGTGCGCGTACTTTGCTGGGTTCGTTCCTCTTCAGACGGGACGATGTGTTTAAGAAGATGGGGCAGCTGAGTATGGGAGAGAAGTGCAGAACGGCTTTTCTCAAGCTATACTTCAGCGGTGCGCATCTGCTTGTGTTGGATGAACCCTCCAACTACCTGGATGTGGATACCCGCGAGGTGATTGAACAAGTGCTCGTGAGTTTTCCCGGTGCGATTGCGCTCGTATCCCATGACCGGTATCTTGTGCGTAAAATCGCGAACCGACTGCTTACGCTGACGCCCGGGGAAGATCCGGTTTGGTTCGAGGGAAGTATGGACGAGGAGGATGAGCAGGCCTCGCGGACCGGCGTGATCAAGGGAGATACGGAGAAGGACAACCGGCGGATGGAGCTCGAATACCGGATTCAGGAATTACTGGGATTGTCAGCCGAAGATCTTGAACCCGGGGACGAGGGAAGCTGGCTTGCCGAGATTAGGGAACTTCGGGCTGAGCTGGCTACACTTCAGTCGGAATAAGATCAAGGATCGCGATTAAAATCAGCCGGATGGGGTTAAAATGGGGAAATGAAACTTGCCATATCCCGAAAGGTTGCATATAATAAACCCTATATATTTGCATATGTAACAAATGCGTCGATGGAGAAAAGTAGTCAGTGCCTCTTTACAGGGAAGGGATACCGTAGATTGAGAGTGTCCCTCAAAGAATCAGGCTGGTGAAGTTCGCTCCGGAGCAGTTCCTTGAACACGGCATGCTGCCGGTCAGTAGGGGATAACGGGTCCGATTCGTTACGTCGGTCAAGTGAGCATGATGAGGCATACTCGGGGCTAAGGCTTTTACCGCCTTGGTTAGGGTATGAAACATGTTAACAAGGGTGGTACCACGGTCTCTTCGTCCCTTTTCGGGAGGAGAGGCCTTTTTTGTTTTCAGTCTTTTTTGTTTTCAGTTCGATGATGGAGTTTACAAAGGGGTGTGCGAATAGCCATGAAGGAAAAATTAGAAGCATTAAAGCAGGAAGCATTGGCGCAATTGCAGGATGTTACCGATCCGCAGCAGCTGAATGATCTGCGGGTGAAATACCTTGGCAAAAAAGGGGCTTTGACGGAAATCCTGCGCGGAATGGGTGCGCTGAGCGCAGAAGAGCGTCCTGTTATCGGCCAGGTGGCCAATGACGTTCGGGGCGCGATTGAGGAAGTCATCTCCGGCAAGCAGGAAGCATTCCTGCAGCAGGAAACCGAAGAGCGCCTGCGTGCAGAGAAGGTGGACGTAACCCTCCCGGGCCGCAAGCTCAGCCAAGGCGCTGTTCATCCATTGAGCAAGGTGATCCAGGATATCGAGGATATCTTTATCGGGATGGGTTATCAGGTAGCAGAAGGACCCGAGGTGGAAACGGACTACTTCAACTTCGAAGCGCTGAATCTGCCAAAGAATCACCCGGCACGTGACATGCAGGATTCCTTCTATTTGACGGAAGATCTGCTGATGCGTACTCAGACATCCCCGGTGCAAGCCCGGACCATGCTGTCGATGCAAGGAAAAGCACCTGTCAAAATCATCTGCCCGGGACGCGTATTCCGCCGGGATGACGATGACGCGACGCATTCGTTCCAGTTCCACCAAATCGAGGGCCTGGTCATCGGCGAGAACATTCGCATGAGTGATCTGAAAGGAACGCTGCTGCAATTCGTGCAGGAGATGTTCGGCGATAACACGCAGATCCGTCTGCGTCCAAGCTTCTTCCCGTTCACGGAGCCGAGTGCGGAAGTGGACGTATCCTGTGTAAGATGCGGCGGCAGCGGCTGTCGCGTATGCAAGCAAACAGGCTGGCTTGAGATTTTAGGCTGCGGCATGGTTCATCCGAAGGTGCTTGAAATGGGCGGTTATGACCCTGAGAAGTACAGTGGTTTTGCTTTCGGTATGGGGGTTGAGCGGATTGCGATGCTGAAATACGGCGTGGATGACATCCGTCACTTCTTTAACAACGATACAGCATTCTTGAATCAGTTCACGAGGATCTAATTTTAACGATAAAGGGAAGTGAATAGACAATGAGAGTTTCAACCGATTGGTTGTCCGATTATATTTCGCTCGAAGGCGTAACCTCTGAGGATTTGGCGAGCCGCATTACTTCGGCTGGTATTGAAATCGATGTGATCGAGAAACGGAATCAAGGCATTAATAAAGTGGTCGTCGGCTACGTTAAGAGCAAGGAGAAACATCCTGATGCAGACAAGCTGAATGTATGCATCGTGGATGCGGGTCAGGAGGAAGATCTCCAGATCGTGTGCGGAGCCAAAAATGTGGATGCGGGCCAGAAGGTGCCGGTGGCGCTTGTGGGCGCGAAGCTGCCTGGCGGTATGGATATCAAGAAGGCCAAGCTGCGCGGCGTGCTCTCCCAAGGCATGATCTGCTCGGCGAAGGAACTGGGCATGAATGACAAACTGCTGCCTAAAGAGCTGCAGGAAGGGATTCTGGTACTTCCGACGGATACGGAAATCGGCAAACCGATTGTGGATGTGCTCGGTCTGAACGATGAAATTTTGGAACTGGATCTGACACCGAACCGCTCTGACTGCCTCAGCATGCTGGGAGCCGCTTACGAAGTGAGCGCCATACTGGGGCGTGAGCTCAGTCTTCCGAATCCGGAAAAGGAAATGCTGGAAGTTCAAGATGCAGCGGCCGATCATATCTCGGTTACGATTGGCGCTGACGAGCAGTGCAGCCATTATGCGGCACGCTACATTACCGGTGTAAAGATCGGTCCTTCTCCGCTGTGGATGCAGAACCGCTTGATGGCGGCAGGCGTGCGCCCGATCAGTAATATCGTGGACATTACAAACTATGTGATGCTGGAATATGGCCAGCCGCTGCATGCTTTTGATGCCGATCAGCTGAAGGATGGCGCGGTTCACGTGCGTATGGCTGAAGCTGGCGAAACGATGGTGACGCTGGACGGCACGGAGCGTCGTCTGGAGCCGCATATGCTGGTGATTACAGCTGGCGGCAAGCCAGTGGCCTTGGCTGGCGTTATGGGCGGCCTGGAATCCGAAGTAACGGACAGCACGGTGAATATTTTCTTGGAATCGGCGAAGTTCGATGGCGGAACCGTACGCAAAACATCCCGTCAGCTCGGACTGCGTTCAGAGGCAAGCTCCCGCTTCGAGAAGGAAGTGGATCCCGCCGCAGTTATCCCTGCACTGAACCGTGCAGCGGCACTGATGGCGAAATATGCCGGCGGCGCTGTCCATCAGGGAATCGTCGAAGCAGGCAGTGCGGACACCGAGCCTACCGTGATTACTTTATCGCTGGAGAAGCTCAATCGTTATCTTGGTACGGATCTGTCCCTGCTTGAGGTCAAAACGATCTTTGCCCGGTTGCATTTCCCTTGCGGAGATGCGGGCCAAGGATTGGTGGATGTGCAAGTGCCGTCCCGCCGCGGCGATATCGTGCTTGACGTAGATCTTATTGAAGAGGTGGCCCGTCTGTATGGATACGACAATATCCCGACAACGGCCATAGAAGGTCCGACGACACCGGGTTCATTGACGATCGCTCAGGCCATCCGCCGCTCGCTTCGCCGTTTGCTGACGCATAGCGGATTCCAGGAGGTTCTGGGTTATTCCTTTATCCATCCGCAGCAAGCGGAAATGTTCACTTCCCTGTCGTCAGACGGGACAGCGGTTAAGCTGGCCATGCCAATGAGCGAGGACCGCAGCGTCCTTCGTACCAGCTTGCTCCCACAGCTGCTGGATATCGCGGTGTACAACCATAACCGCAAGCAGCCGGACCTGGCCCTGTTTGAAATAGGGAACCTGTTCCATACACATGAGAAGACGTTGACGAAGCAGCCGCTGGAGCGTCCGGTTCTTGGTTTGCTGCTGTCGGGACGCAAAGGCAGCAAGCAATGGAATGTCCAGCCGGCCAAAGTGGATTTCTTCGATTTGAAGGGTGCGCTCGAGACGGTGCTCGACTATCTTGGAATTCGCGCGGAAGATATCACTTACGAGGCTAACGGACCGGTTGGCTTCCATCCGGGGCGTTCCGCTTCCGTGTATGCGGGTCAAGGCGAGAATAAGAAGCTGCTAGGTGTGCTCGGACAAATTCATCCGAAGACGCAGCAGGAGCTGGATTTGGAAGATGCTTATGCCGCTGAAATTCTGCTTGAGCCGCTGTATGAGCTGACCAACGCCCGCGTCGTTTACCGCGATTTGCCTAGATTTCCGGGCATGGAACGAGATCTTGCCATCGTCGTGAATGAGGAGGTTGAAGCCGGCTCCCTGATTCAAGTGATCAAGGAGAATGCAGGTGAGCTTCTGCAGCAGATTCAGGTGTTTGACGTCTTCACGGGCAGCAAGCTTGGAGAGGGCAAGAAGAGTGTTGCCATCTCCATGACGTACCGTCATCAGGAACGGACCCTGACCGATGAAGAGGTTGCCGGCGTCACGGAAAAAGCGGTTGCTGCCCTTCAGCAAACTTTTGGCGCAGAATTAAGAAAATAGCAGGAATTGTGAACGCCCGCATCGAATCCATTACATCAGGGATTCGATGCGGGCTTTTTTGCTCTAAATTGAACTGGGATTTGCATCAGGACGCCCGCAGGGTACATAATTATAAGCACAAAACTGTGTTATCATATACCAAACTTCGGTCTGTTTTCTTGAGGTTCGTCTACAGATGTTATCTCATATATAATGAATGTAGAGAATAGACCATTTCAGACATCATAGAATCTACACATAATAGAAGGAGGGCACAATTTTGACTACATCGGACCGTAAAAGCGTTACCGTAGACATCTACGGAACTTCCTATAAACTCGTTGGCAGTAGCAGTGATTATACCAGACAGGTAGCGAATTATGTAGATGACCGCATGCGTACCATATCCAAGGCGCACTCTCGATTGGATACCCCGCGCATTGCCGTCCTAGCTGCAGTACATATGGCTGAAGAAGCTTTGCAGAAGCTGGAGTTTCAGAATGAGGCCAAGCAGATGACGGCCGAGCGGAATGAACTGCGCACGGAGCTTGCCAAGGTGCAAGGACTTCAAATCGAGCAGCAGGAGAGACATCGTCAGCAGCTGGAGCAGCTGGAGGGCAAGCTGGCGGAGCAGACAACGCTGGCTGAGGAATACAGGAAGTCCAAGGAGAATCTAACCGCGGAGTCAGAGCGTACGAAGGAATTGCTCCAGAAGGAATCGGACCGCGTGGCGGAACTGCTGAAGGAGAAGCAGCAGCTTGAGGCGCGTCTTAAGGAGCAGCGTGAGAAGCTGGAGAGCGGCCATAAGCAGTCTATTGAAGATATGAAGCGCCGCTATGAAGGGCAAATTTCACAGCTGACGCTCACTCATAGGCAGGCCATCGAGAAGCTGGAACAGAGTCAACGGACTTCTGCGAAGCAGGCCGAAGAGAAGCTGGCTGAACAATTGAAGAAACAGGAGAGCACCTATAAACAAGAGGCGCTCCTGAAGGAGCAGCAGCACTCGAAGACCGTGCAGGATCTGGAGCAGAAGTATACGAAGACGGTGCAGGATCTGGAACAGAAGAATGCGAAAACCGTGCAGGATCTGGAACAGAAGAAAGCGAAAACCGTCCAGGATATGGAGCAAAAGCATACGAGGACCGTTCAGGATCTGGAGAAGCAGCTTGCCGAGCAGCGAACGCGCGGTGGTCAGCTCCAATCACGTTTGTCGTCCGCGGAGAAGGAACTGGGTATTGTAAAAGCGGAATCGGACAAGCTGAAGGAAGCGCTCCAATCGTCCAGGCAGCAAGCCGAAGCCTCTTCGCAGGAATTGCGTTCCTTCCGTACGAAGGTGGAGGGGCTGACGAAGGAGCTCGAAGGACTGAAGCAGGAATCCGCCAAGTCGGAGGAAGAGCGCCGTCGTCTGCAGAAACTTGTGGTGGATGCGAATCAGACCTCCCGCAAGCAGCAGGAAGAGCTGCAGCGTCTAAGCAGCGAGCTTCAATCCTGGCGTACGCTGGCTGATCAGCGCAAAGAGGAAACCGGCGAGCTGGAGATGCGAATTGTCGAGCTTATGGAAGCGAACGAGAGCCTGGAAGAAGGAATGAAGGGACTTCAGGATGAAATCCAGGTCATGAAGGACGAAGCTGACCGGAGCATGTCCGAGCGCCGAAGTGCCCAAGAGGAATTGAAGGAACTGCAGCTTCGCCATGAAGAATTGGAGAAGCTCACGAAGGAAGCGGGAACCCGAGAGGAAGAGACCAGCAAACTGTACGCCATGCTGGAAGAAGAATACGATACGGTGTCGAATCAGCTGGATGAGCTTCGCAAGAAGGCAGCTGCCAGTGAAGAGCGCGCACGTGAACTCGCCGAGCAGCTGAGAGATTCAGAGGAACGCGCCGTTCAGTGGCAGGAGCAATACCAGCAATGGATGGCGGAACGGGAGCAGCTTGCCAAGGACAGCGAGAAGCTGGCCGCCGAGCGCGATGAGTGGAAACGAACCAAGCTTGCTCTCGAAGAAGAGCTCCAGTCCTGGCAGCAGGAAATTGCATCCGCACGCCAAGCCTGTGAGCGTCTGGAAGACGAGAAAAGTGAAGCGGCGCAGCAGTATTCCGATTTAGGTGAACAGTATGAGCTGGTTATGCACCAGTATCGTCTGCTCCAGGCAGAACAGGAATTGAAGGCGGAGCAATCTGCGCAGCTTGAAGAAGAACACCGTAAGCTGAAGGAAGAGTATGCGAAGCTCCAAGTTGAATATAATGAGTGGATCGAGTTGATTGAGCAGGATCAGCGTTAGGCCATGGCGAAGAATTGAACCTGAAAAAACCTCCGGATTAGACAGAGGATACTCTGGCGATCCGGAGGTTTATTTTCGTGAGCAGATCTACTATTCTTCGACGATAAGTTTGGAGATCATTTTGCTGTGACCCGCTCCACACATAATGGAACACGAAACTTCGAATTCTCCCGCTTCATCCGGCGTAACGACAGCGGAGTTGTTTTTACGGTCCAGCTGCAGGCCAAGTGCAGGAATCATAACGCCGTGGTTGCCGTCTTCGTTCTCGTAAGTGATCTTGACGGGCACACCTTTCTTGAGTCGATATTCCTCTTGGTCGAATTGAAAATTGGTGCCCTTAATGACGAGTTCAGCTTCCGGTGCTACGCCAGTATCCGAGATCCCGGAACCTCCTTGGGACTCTTTCTGGTCTCCGCCGCAGGCAGCCAATACAAAAAGGAGCATACATGAAACAAGTAAAGCTATGCCTTTTTTCACTATAACCTCTCCTGACTATGAAATAATTGTGAAATATAATTTCCAATCTTTATGATAGCTCAGAAAAAGAGTGGATGCACATATGTGTTATGAAAAATTGGTGAACGTGAACGGTTTCAAACGATGATATGGATTTCCTTTATAATATAGGGGAAGATGGAAATAAAAGAATGGAGCTTTGCCCAAAATGAAAACCCCCTGCGCAAATTGCAACAGAGGGTTAATGTGGAGTAATGCAGCTCCCGATCGGTTCGTTCAGGAAGAGGGTTCCAGAGGAATCCTCTAACAGAAGCGGCGTTCTTCTATTTGCGGGTTTTGCCTGCTTCAAAAGGGGTGGAAATCGGAATGAACAGATCGATGATCCCGATGACCAGTGCAGCAAGCAAGGCGCCCAATACGGAGACGCTAACGCCTCCAACGATGAATTGGGCAAGGTAAATCACGAGTGCGCTCACTAGGAAGCCCACGATGCCACGTCCAAAAGGCGTGACTTTTTTGCCGAAGATGCCCTCAATAGCCCAACCAATCAGGGCTATAACGAGTGCAAGCAACAGGGCGCTTCCGAATCCGCCGACGGTGAATTGGGGGACAATCCATCCGACAACCATAAGAACGAGCGCGGCAACGATAAATCGAACAACGTGCCCGAGAAATTGCATGGTACCTGCCTCCTTAGAATAAGACTGGAATGTTACGCAGAATTTATTTTGTTCAATAGGACCGTCGGTTATGTGTGGAAGGATTTTGGATTCCTTGGCGAATTCCCATCACTTTCGATATAATATATGCATTGATTGAGAGGAGTTGTGAACTTCTTGAATGACAAGATTTTGCAAACTTTAGAATACCGGAAAATTTTAAATACATTAACAAAATACACGCAAACCTCCATGGGAAGTGATAGAGCTGAAAAGTTAATGCCTGAAACCGACCTGGAGGCTGTAAAGGATCTGCTTGCGGCTACCGATCAGGCCTACACCGTAGACAGGCTCAAGGGCAATCCGTCTTTCCGCGGGATTACCGATATCAATGATGCTTTGAAGCGGGCCAGAATCGGAGGGACGCTCAGTCCCCATGAATTGCTGGCTACGTCGAATACGATTCATGGATCACGCCGAATCAAGCGGTTTATTGCGGCGATTCATGAGGACGAGAAGATTGAGATCCTCTATAATCTGAGTGATCTTATTTCGGAGCAAAAGCCCCTGGAAGACGCCATTCGGCTGTGTATTGATGATGCTGCTGAGGTCCTTGACTCCGCAAGCGCCGAGCTTTCCCAGATCCGGCGGGAGCTGAGGGGCGGAGAAGTTCGCATTCGCGAGAAACTGGAGTCCATGATTCGATCGCAATCCGTGGCGAAGATGCTGCAGGACCAGTTAATTACAATACGCGGCGACCGTTTTGTCATCCCCGTTAAAGCGGAATATCGCTCGCATTTTGGCGGTATCGTGCACGACCAGTCCGGGTCAGGCGCGACGCTGTTTATTGAGCCGGAATCCATCGTAGCCATGAACAACAAGCTGCGCGAGACGCGAATGCGGGAAGAGCGGGAGATCGAAGTGATTTTGCAGAAGCTGACCGCCCAGGTCGGCGAACAGGCTGAGCTGCTGTCCATTGACTTGGATCTGATCGGCCAGCTCGACTTTATTTTTGCCAAGGCTCGTTTGGCCCATGTCATGAAGGCTTCACTGCCAAGAATGAATGACAGAGGCTATATTAAGCTGCGTAAAGGCCGACATCCGCTGATTCCGGCGGATCAGGTTGTGCCGCTTGATGTGGAATTGGGCAATTCCTATACATCCATCATCGTCACGGGTCCGAATACCGGCGGTAAGACGGTTACGCTCAAAACGATCGGGTTATTAAACCTGATGGCGATGTCCGGACTCTTTATTCCAGCCGAAGAAGGCAGCCAGATGTGCGTGTTTGATGCGATCTACGCGGACATTGGTGATGAGCAAAGCATTGAGCAGAGCCTCAGTACCTTCTCCAGCCATATGACGAACATCATCCGAATATTGAGCCAGATGACGCCAAAGAGTCTCGTGCTGCTTGATGAGGTTGGAGCAGGGACCGACCCTGCGGAGGGTTCAGCTCTGGCGATTTCCATCCTGGAGCATATCCACCGCATGGGCTGCCGCATGATTGCGACGACGCACTATTCTGAATTGAAGGCTTATGCATATGAACGCAAAGGCGTAATTAACGCCAGCATGGAGTTCGATATCAATACCCTAAGCCCGACCTACCGGCTTCTGGTAGGCGTACCTGGACGCAGTAATGCGTTTGCCATTGCAGAACGTTTGGGATTGCCGGGATCCATTCTGGAATTTGCCCGTGGCGAAGTCAAGGAAGAGGATCAACGGGTGGAGCATATGATTGCATCCCTCGAAGAGAACCGTCACACCGCGGAAGTTGAGCGTGAGAAGGCGGAGCAGGTTCGGAAGGAAATGGAGGACCTGCGTCTTCGTCACCAGCACGAGCTTCAGAAGCTGGAAGAGCAGAAGGACAAGCTGGTTGATAAAGCACGTGCCGAGGCGAGACAGATCGTGGACAAGGCTCGGAGTGAGGCAGAGGAAATCATCGCGGATTTGCGCAAGATAGCCCAAGAAGAAGGGGCTTCCGTTAAGGAGCATAAGCTGATTGCTGCCAGAAAGCGTTTGGATGATGCCGAACCGCAGCAAGGCAAGAAGACGGCTGGCCAGCGTTCAGCGCAGCAGCAGCGCAGCATTGAGCCTGGTGACGAGGTTCGGGTATACAGCCTGAATCAGAAAGGGCACGTCGTGGAAATGGCCGGCTCGAAAGAAGCGGTTGTTCAGCTCGGCATCATGAAGATGAAGGTATCGCTGGATGATTTGGAGCTGCTGTCGAATCCGGCAGCAAACGCTAAACAGGCGCCGAAACAGCATGCGACCGTCTTGAAACGGACTCGCGATACCAACATCCGGAACGAGCTGGATTTAAGAGGCGCGAATCTGGAAGAAGCGCTGATTGAGGTGGATCGGTTCATTGATGAGGCATTTCTGGGGAACTTGGGTCAGATTTACATCATTCATGGCAAAGGCACCGGGATCTTGCGAACCGGAATTCAGGATTATTTGCGCAAGCACAAGCATGTTAAGAGTCATCGTTTAGGTAATTACGGTGAAGGCGGCAATGGCGTTACCATTGCCGAGCTGAAGTAAGGAAAGTAAGAAATCAGGAACCGTTTTCTCCTTCAATCGTATAACATATCATCATAAGGTTCAGAACGACGGGATGCGAAAGGTGCCGCATCCCGTTTATATCAGGGAGGAAATAAGGTAATGACGGAAGCGATTGATCATTTGCTGGCCCATCCACTCGGGGTGCTCGTCGGCTATTTCTCGGTTGCGATACTTGCACTTATTGTTTACTTGTATTGCTTTGAATTGGTTACCAAGTACAATTGCTGGGATGAAATACGCAAAGGAAACATCGCGGCGGCCATGGCGACCGGCGGGAAGATCTTTGGCATCGGTAACGTGATGCGGTACAGCATAACGGCGAATACGTCCATTTATGGCATGATTAAATGGTCGTTCTTCGGGTTTATACTGCTTTTATTGGCTTATTGGTTGCTTGAGTTCTTGACGCCTGTGTTTTCGGTCGATGAAGAGATTGGCAAGGATAACCGAGCAGTGGGCTTGATCGTACTTCTTATCACCGTATCTTTATCTTACATTATTGGAGCGAGCATCATTTAAGGGCTTCGGGAGGAAAAGGACGATGAAATATTTACCGCGGATATTGTTTGCGGCCGCCTTGATTTTTTTTGTGGCGGGTATTGTATACTTGATGTCTCAATAAAAATAAAGTGAACAGGGCCATCCATGGCCGTTTGAATAAGAAAGGGATGAATGATCGATGGAACCGACGGTTTGCCCATGGTGCCAAAGTGAGATTGTGTGGGATGAAGAGATAGGTCCCGAAGATACTTGTCCTCATTGTGCGAACGAGCTGAAAGGCTACCGCACATTGAATATCGCATTGGATGACGAGGAAACACAGGACGATCCGGAGGAATATGAAGAGGATTATGAGGCTTCCGATGAGGAGGCAGGTGATCTTCAACGTATTTGGGGGTCCGACCATGAATCGCTGTCCTCGCTTCGAACCGTGGATAAGTACGGGGAGGATCACGACCTATTTGCATTTGAGGAGACCGTAGAGGGGATTCTGGACCAGCAAGAGGAAGTTCCCGAGTGCTTGCATTGCCGGGAGTATATGCTTCATGCCGGAACGCAGCACGTGAGCGGGGAAGGCTTCCAGCCGGTTAACGCAGCCTTGATTCAAGGTCCGATCCTGCAGCCGCCATATGATTTAAACGTATATGTGTGCCCTGGATGCTTCCATGTACAGTATAATCTGGCAGAGAATGACCGGCTTCGGATGATCAAGAGCTTTATCCATAATAAGGAATAGCGTTTACGGAAAGGCGCTGTGTGCCGATCCGCGCGAACTTAAGGAAACTGCTATCGGCGGTTTCCTTTTTTTTGTTCATGAAGTGGGGATTAGAGGGGTAAAATACCTTGGACTTCAAGTGTGAGGGCGAGGGAGGAACTGTATATGAAGTTGACAAAGGACCCCCAGGCTATACTTCTGTTATCAGTTCATGGGTTGTTTATCTTATCGAGTGCATTGTCGGGTACGTTCCTCAACGTATACCTATGGAAAAGCCGCCAGGATTATACGATGCTCGGTTGGTTCACGATTGCTCAGCAGGTCGCATTGGGCTTGACGTTCTGGGCCGCCGGCAAATGGGTGAAGGAGCATAACAAAATGAATGCGCTTCGCCTGGGAATTGCGGTGTCTGGCCTGTTTTATTTATGCGTTCTGTGGGCAGGGCGGGACGCCGTCCATTATATTTGGCCGCTCGGCTTGCTGTTCGGCGTGTCATTAGGATTATTCTGGTTAGCCTTTAATGTGGTCTATTTTGAGGTTTCGAGCGCGGAGAATCGGGACTGGTTTAATGGCTGGATCGGACTTCTGGGCTCCATCACGGGCATTATCGGTCCGTGGCTGGCGGGCTGGATCATCACGATGATGCATGGGGATCAAGGCTACCGGTTTATTTTTACCGTATCGATGGTCATCTTCGCCGTGACGGTGGTGCTGAGCTTTTTTCTGCGAAAACGGCCGGTTCAGAGCGGCTATCATTGGCTGGAGGGGTTGAGCCGGCTCAAGGAGGGCGGCGTATGGAAATACGCGGTATTCGGCTTGGCCGTTCAGGGAATCAGGGAAGGTGTGTTTTCCTTCCTTATTACACTCCTTGTTTTTGTGGCAACGGATCAGGAGTCGAAGCTGGGGCAGTTTGCATTGATTACTTCGGCGGTTTCGCTGGTCAGCTACTGGGCCTGCGGGAAGTGGTTCAAGCCCAAATTCCGTAAAACCGGCATGCTGGTAGGTTCCGTATTGATGCTGCTGGTCATTTTACCGCTGCTGTTTGCCGTCAACTATACGACGCTGCTGGTGCTGGGAATCGGGACGTCGCTGTTCATTCCGCTGTACATGATGCCGGCTATATCCGCCAGCTTTGATCTTATGGGAGTGAATCAGGAAAACGTGGAGAAGCGGGTGGAACTGGTCGTGCTGCGGGAGCTCAGTTTAACCATAGGCCGAATTACGGGCCTGCTTGTGTTCATTCTTGTCCTGTCATTTAGACAGGACACGTTAACGGTGACGTTGCTGCTGTTGTTCCTGGGGGCGTCCCCTATCGGATCGTGGTTGTTTATACGAAAGCTGTTCCCTTCCAAAGGTCAAGTCACCTAAAGCCTAATGAAATCCCCCGGGTCAAAAGAATCCGCAAGTCAACGAACGGTTTGCTGATCAAATCGACTGCGTCAGAGCGCAATCCGTACAGCAAAGAAGGTATCTCCAGGGCTGCATGGCCTGCTTGGAGATACCTTCTATTATTTTATGACATCTTAAGGTCCATTGGCCGTGTCAGGGAGAACCATTTCAGTTCTTCGGGCTCACGTCCTGCTATCGTCTCGCCCAGCAGATCCGCAGCGATCATGCTGTATACGGTCCCGTTTCCGCCATACACCTCGATAAAGTAGCTGTGCGGATATTTCGGGTGCCTGCCGATCAGCGGGATGCCGTCTTTGGTTGTGGCAAATACGCCGGCCCAACTGCAAGCGATCTTCAAATCCGTCATATGGGGGAACAACTGATGAATTTCATTTAACAATCTCCGGCTTCTTGATTCAGCGTACTCCTCTGGTTTGCCAGAAGGAGGCAGCGGCTCATCCAGCCCTCCGGCTATGATTCGCTGATCCGGCGTTGTCCGGAAATAGAGATAAGGGCGATTTGTTTCCCATATGAATGCGCGCTCATACCATGAAGACAGATCGGATACCGGCTCCGTCAGGATGGCATAGGTATTGAGCAGCTCCGCTTGATAATCAGGCTTCCATTCTTGGGTGCTATACCCGGTGGCCCAGATGACGTTCCTGGCCAGAACGCTTCCTTGATCGGTTAAGACGGTGACATCGCTGTCGGTATACCGGGTTTCCTTCACTTCGCTATTTTCATAAACACGCAGCCCATGCTCGCTGGCATCCTGGAGAAGATTATGCCCGAAACGGTAGGGATCCACTTCGGCATCGCCGCGGGCATAGATGGCCGCTTCTTTTGAGAACGGGAAGTTAGCCTTCACATGCTCGCGGCCCCAGTATTCGACATCGAAGCCCTTCCGTTTGAGCAGGTCATACTCGTGCCGAATCATGCCGACATCTTGAGGGGTACTGGCATAGTAGAGGCTGCTTCGCGTGATCAGGCCGGAATCCCTGGACAGATGATTTGCGATTTCGGTGATCCGGCGTACCGCATGTCTGCACATCATGTAGAAGGAGGAAGCCCGTTGTTCACCGAATTGTTGGATCAGATCAGATAGAGGGCAGTCGTTAGAAAATTGCAACAGCCCCGAATTGGCGGATGTGCTGCCTTCGCACACGCGTTTTTTCTCCAGTAGGACGGTGTCCACGTCTTGCATGGTCAGCACGTAGGCCATCAGCGCGCCGCTTATACCGCCGCCGACTATGAGTACATCACAGCTGAGCTGTTCTGATAGACCGGGGTATTTTTTTACAGGTTCAGTGTTTAAATATTTCCAGGGCGTTATTCCGCCGGTCAGTAAAATGTCCCTCACCCCCTCATTGTCACATCGTTATTAGTTTGGACGTTCCTTTCGTTTTTAATGACATCTCACGACATAGATTTTTATATAGGTGGCATACTAGCTCCTGTGCAACCTAAATGGAAAGGGGAACAAACACAAAGATGACACCTAATCAGCAATTACAGCCTCTAACCTCAAAAGAACTGGACTATATTGCGGATTGCATCTCCAACGAAACCATGCTGGCCAAGCATTGTGCCGCGACAGCAGCAGCCAGTCAGAATCCAGCTATCCAGCAGGCGCTGCTGGGATTCGTAAAACGCCATGAGCAGCATCTGGACACCTTGGTGAATGCTCTGCAAATTCACAGCAATATCGCGCCGACGCAGCCTCAATAAGAGGAGATGTATAGACCAGGAAGCAAAATTGTTAAGGAGGAACGACTTATGGTAACCCCTAATGGATCTTCATACCTGCCCGAAGAGGATATGCTTAGCCCTATTCTGGGAGAGCTGAAACGTGCCGTTCGAGAGTATACGACAGCCACGACGGAAGCCTCTTGCCCTGAGGTGCGTCAAATGTTTACGGATCTGACCGCGGATACACTGAGGCTGCAAGGCGAGTTTTTTAATATGATGAAGCAGCAGAACATGTATACCGCCCCTCGGCATGCATTGAAATACGATGTGGACAAGCAGCATAAGCAAGCGCAGCAGTCGCTGCAAAAAACTCGGGAAACCATTAATCAAAAAACTTCCAGCATGGGCGCGTTCGCGCATCACCCGAATGTGGCGCCGCATGCCACCAATGTAGCGCCCGCTTCTAATAATGTAACCCAATGATCCCATGGTGAACTTAATCTATGAGCCGATGACCCCCGCAGCCGTTGCTGCCGGCATGCATCGGTATTTTTTTTTGCACATCCCGTGTAAGTTATTGTAATATAAGTATTAATCTCTGTTCCGATATATCATGCTATAAGAACGGATATTCGGAATAAGTGCTGGAGGATACGTATATGGAAGAGCTTAGCGAATTGAAACTGAAGGTGCTTGACCTGCTGAAAGAAGACGCGAGAAGATCGCCGGCTCTGCTCTCTACTCTACTCGGTGTAGATGAGGAAGAAGTAAAGACCTCCATTGCGGAGCTTGAACGAGATCACGTCATTGTTAAGTATGCGACCGTAGTCAACTGGGGCAAGGTGGAAGACGAGAAGGTTACGGCGCTGATCGAGGTTCAAATTACACCTGAGCGCGGAAGAGGCTTTGAAGGAATTGCGGAACGGATTTATTTATTCCCGCAGGTGAAGTCCGTCTATCTTATGTCTGGCGCCTACGACTTGCTGGTTGAAGTGGAAGGCGGAAACTTGCGTGAGGTGGCCAACTTTGTTTCGGAGAAGCTGTCACCTATCGATTCTGTATTATCGACCAAAACGAATTTTATTTTGAAAAAATATAAACAAGACGGGATTATTTTTGAAGAACGTCAAGAAGACAATCGTCTCCTGATCTCGCCGTAAAGGAAGCGTGTGCTATGATTGTGAACGAACAGCAGCTTGCAGAAAATAACAGGAAATCGATGAGCTCCTATTTGGCGCCCAGGGTCAGGGACATTCAACCCTCTGGAATCCGGAAGTTTTTTGATCTCGTCAGTGGAAATAAGGATATTATCACACTTGGTGTCGGTGAGCCTGATTTCGTAACGCCGTGGCATGTACGAGAAGCCTGCGTATATTCATTGGAGCGCGGGTTTACAGGATATACGTCCAATGCCGGTATGCCTGAACTTCGGGAGGCGATCGCGGAATATTTGAACGACAGTTTCCACGTGACCTATAATCCTGCCAATGAAATGATCGTAACCGTAGGCGGCAGTGAAGCGATTGATCTGGCGCTGCGTGCCTTGATTGTTCCCGGAGATGAAATTCTGATCCCCGAGCCGTGTTACATTTCTTACTCGCCGATTGCTTCAATCGGTGGCGGGGTGCCCGTTGGTATTGAAACGACGGCAGAGCATCATTTCAAACTGACCGCCGAGGCGCTCGAAGCGCAAATCACCCCCAAATCAAAGATTCTGATCCTGTGTTACCCAAGCAATCCAACAGGAGCGATCATGACCTATGAGGATTGGCTGCCCATTGCGGAAGTAGTGGAAAAACACGATCTGATTGTGATCTCCGATGAAATCTATGCTGAGCTCACGTATGAAGGCAAGCACGTCAGCTTTGCCTCGATGCCAGGCATGATGGACCGCACCATTCTGGTAAGCGGCTTCTCGAAGGCTTTTGCTATGACTGGTTGGCGTATGGGGTATGTGTGTGCTCATTCGGATCTGATTGGCGCCATGCTGAAAATCCACCAGTATACGGTTATGTGTGCACCCGCAATGGGGCAAGTCGCCGCGCTCGAAGCATTGCGTAACGGCATGGGGGAAAAGGACCGAATGGTTGAATCCTATAACCAGCGGCGCAGACTCGTGGTTCAAGGGCTGCGCGAGATCGGTTTGGATTGCCACGAGCCACAGGGAGCGTTCTACGCGTTCCCGAGCATCAAGCGAACGGGACTCGGCTCGGATGAATTTGCCCAGCGCTTGCTGACCGAGGCGAAAGTGGCTGCCGTACCGGGCACCGCATTCGGTCTTGGCGGGGAAGGATTCATTCGCTGCTCATATGCTACATCCATTGCCCAACTGAATGAGGCCTTGGAGAGAATGGGCAATTTTGTGGAAAAAATAAAGTAGGCAAGGAAATCGTTGAACTTTTTCCTTGAATTAACAAAAAAAATACTTTCCATTGGCAAAATATATGTTATAATTTTATTTTGGGGGCAGAATTTTACTTTCCAAGGAGGGATCACCAGTGTTTTGTGATTATGAATTGTCAAACTACCGTGGTGACTATACGGCTGAAGACAATAATCACGGTAAATGGTCAATTAAATCAGCCAAATCCACTCCTCAGGAAATTACCTTGGAAGACGAAATTCACATGCTTCGCCGAAAGATGGAACAAATTTTTTTGGAAGAGCAGTCCTTCACATCAGAGATTGTCATCGAGATCAGCAGTTTGCTGGACTTGAAGATTAACGAATATATGAAGGCCCATCCCAAAAAGAAACTATAAAATACGATCTGATTGAATAATACAAGGCTGTTCCTGGGGCTAGATGCCTTACGGATCAGCCTTGTTTGCGTTTAAATGATTCCCTCTGATGTAAAAAAACGTCCCGGAATCATGATGGGCCTGGGCTTATTCCGGCGCAGAGGGACCCTGATTCGAAATTATGCTATAGTTGAGCATATTAAGAAAAACGTCTATCGACGTACTTTCTCAGAAGACTGACCGCGGTTATAAGGAAGTTTTTCTTGCGATTATAGAATTGCTCAGCTTCGCTGAAACTATAAATTCTATAATCTTAAGAAATATGGTGTTATTGAATAAGGATCGGACGATGAAATGGAGGATATTGTGATGAAGGTATATACGAGAACGGGAGATGCAGGGGAAACTTCAATTATTGGCGGTCGTGTGCCCAAGGATGACCCGCGGATAGAAGCGTATGGCACGATTGATGAATTGAACAGCTTTGTCGGTCAGGCCGTGTTTTTGGCCAAGGAAGCCGAATTTGAGGAGCTGCACCTTCAGCTCGTTCGAATCCAGCATGAACTGTTCGATTGCGGCTCGGATCTGGCCTATGCAAGGCCTCGAGAGGATAAACTCAAGGTAAGCGCCGAGCTTGTGGACAATCTGGAGGTATGGCTGGATGCTTTCGAGGAGAAGAACCCTCCGCTTGAGCGGTTCATCTTGCCTGGCGGAAGTGCGTTGTCTTCGCTGCTTCATGTATGTCGGACCGTATGCCGCCGAGCCGAACGGTTGACCGTTTCGCTGCAGCGAACCACGGAAATCAATCCGGAAGTCCGCCGGTATTTGAACCGATTGTCCGACTATTTCTTTGTGACTGCACGGGCAGCCAATGTGCACGCCGGGATTCCGGATGTCGAATATGAGCGAAGCGGAAAGGTGTTTCGGTAATTCATGAGTTTGTATTATCCGCCTATCAGTTATGTCGTGTCCCCACAGGAGGACGGCATGCTGCTTAAGACCATTTTGCAAAAACGGATGAGAGTATCCCGTAAGCTGCTGTCTCGCCTCAAGTTGACTGAGCAGGGCATCATGCTGAACGGGACCCGTGTATACATTAGCGTTAACGTGCATGCCGGAGATCTGATCGAAATCCGGATGGAGCAGGAACGATCGGACGATATGCTGCCCCAGCCGATGAACCTTCATATTCTGTACGAGGATGAACATTTGCTTGTCCTGAACAAGCCTGCGGGGATCATTGTCCATCCGACGCACGGGCATTATACAGACACGCTGGCGAACGGCGTCGTTCACTATTGGCAGGAGAAGGGCTGGAACTACCGGTTCAGAGCGGTTCACAGGCTGGACCAGGAGACTTCCGGCGTGTTGGTGATTGCGAAGAATGCATATATTCACCAGCATGTCTCCGAACAAATGATAGCCGGCACCGTTGACAAGAGGTATGTAGCATTTGTTCATGGCAAGCCTGCTTTGCCCTCAGGCGATATTGACGGTCCGATTGATCGGGACCCGTTAGAGCCCCACCGCCGCATCGTAACTCCCGAAGGATACCCTTCGCTTACGCGGTATAAGGTATGCGAAGCTTACCCTTCCGGATCCTTGGTCGAATTAAAGCTGGAAACGGGTCGTACCCATCAAATTCGGGTGCATATGCTTAGCATCGGTTGTCCATTGATTGGAGATCAGATGTATAGGCATCCGGTTTACGGCGATCGGGAGTTACGATCAGACGGAGCGGAGGCGGCTTCGGACTTGGCTGCCGGTCCAGCAGATCTGGAAGCCGAAACGATCATGAGGCTGGACCGCTATATGGGCCGGCAGGCGCTGCATGCAGCGAGCCTGAAGCTGATCCACCCGATTGAGGGGAGCACGATGACATTCACAGCCCCGCTTCCTGAGGATATGAACGCACTGAGAAACATGCTCGCGGAAGAGGCGACTTAAGTAGGTTCAAAACAACACTAGAAGGAGAACGTATCGAATGAGCAAACTGAAAGTATATCAATATCCGAAATGCGGGACATGCCGCAACGCGGTCAAATGGCTGCAAAACGAAGGACATGAGCTGGAACTTCAAAATATTTTTGAACAACCGCCACAAAAGGAAGAACTAGCCGACCTTATCGCCAAGAGCGGCCTGGAACTTAAGAAATTTTTCAATACGAGCGGCGAGGTCTACAAGGAAATGAATCTGAAGGACAAGCTGCCTGGGCTCTCCGATGAGGAGAAGATCGAACTGTTGTCGTCCAACGGCAGATTAATTAAGCGTCCGATCGTGACGGACGGCAGTAAAGTGACCGTCGGCTTTAAGGCGGAACAATATCAGGAGTCATGGCAGAAGTAGAATGGATCCAGTGTATACACATTCTCCTGCTGAAGAAGGTAGAGCATCCCAAGGTCTTTCGACCGCCGGGATGCTCTTTTGTTTTAAGAGATAAGAAAGTATAAACATCCGAGGCTTAGCATCCTTATCTCGCAAGAAAAACTTCCGCTAAATGCGGTCTGTCAACTGAGAAAGCACGTCGATAGACGTTTTTATTTTGTGAACAGCCAATGATAGGAAATTCAAAGAAATACCTTATGACAAGCCCAAGACTATATAGGGATATGGTATAATGACAAGGTATATTTAAGGTTATATCAGAGAAGTTAAAGTTAGGAGCGATCATGACTGTGATACCCAATCAACAACCATCCTTAATGCTTGTAGACGGGATGGCTTTATTATTTCGTGCTTACTATGCAACCGCCTCAAGCGGCTATATCCGTAGAACCAAAGCGGGTGTTCCGACCAACGCGATTTACGGCTTCCTGCGGTATATGTGGGATGCTATCGATAAATTTCAGCCTACCCATGTGGCGTGCTGCTGGGATATGGGATCAAAAACATTTCGTACAGAGCAGTTTGCATCGTATAAAGGCAATCGTCCGGAAGCCCCGGATGATCTGGTTCCGCAGTTTTCGTTGGTGCGCGATGTGACGGAATGTCTGGGAATTCCGAACCTGGGCGTCGTGGGCTATGAGGCCGATGATTGCATCGGCACGCTGGCCAGACGGTACGGGGACAGCATGAATGTCATGATCCTGTCAGGGGACCATGATCTGCTTCAGCTCGTGAACGATTCGACTTCCGTCATCATTATGAAAAAGGGACACGGCAATTATATGCACTATACCCCGGAAACGTTATATGCCGAAAAAGGACTTTCTCCAAGACAGGTTATCGATGTGAAAGGCCTGATGGGAGATACGAGCGATAATTATCCGGGCGTACGCGGGATTGGCGAGAAAACGGCAGTCAAGCTGATTCAGGAGTATGAATCCGTGGAAGGCATTCTTGCGAATCTTGATTCACTGACCAAAGGGGTCCGCACCAAGATCGAGGCGGATTTGGAGATGCTGCACCTGTCCCGGGCTTTGGCCGAAATCCATTGCGAGGTTCCCATGGAGTGCGAATTGGATCTGTGCCGCTTAAGCGTGGATCACGAACGTGCATTAACCAAACTGGAGGAGCTTGAGATGAAGAGCCTCGGTCATCTTTTTGGTGTGGCGGTGGTTTCCTAGTCATGCGGAGACGGTTTAATTTCGGAAGAAAATCAATTTTGACCGGTTTACTGCTCGGGACATTGCTACTTCTTATATCGGCATGTGCCTCCGTCCAGACTCCTTCAACCGATACCTCTAAACAGCCCTCAAGAGACGAGAAGAAGGTGGAAGTTATGGTTTCGGCAGCAGCAAGCCTCAAATCCAGTCTGGAAGAGACCGGACGACGATTTGAAGCGGAATTTCCGAATGTTACGCTTCGTTATAATTTCGGCGGTTCGGGCTCTCTTGGACAACAGCTTGAGCAAGGGGCGCCCGTAGATTTGTTTATATCCGCAGCAACGGAGCCGATGGATCGATTGGTCGAGAAGGGGATCGTGCAATCCGATGCGGTTCAGTTGATGTTTCGAAATGCATTGGTGCTGATTGAGCCTGTCGGCAAACAGAACGTGAAGCAATTACCGGATCTATTAAAACCCGAGGTGCGCGTTGTGGCCATTGGGCAGCCGGATACTGTACCGGCCGGAGAATATGCCAAGGAGGCTCTTCAGAATGAAGGCCTTTGGGATGATGTCGAATCCAAGGCGGTGTATGCCAAGGACGTGACGCAAGTTCTGGCTTATGTAGAGTCGGGGAATGCGGACGCCGGTTTTGTGTACAAAACCGATCTGAAGAGTTCCGCCAAGGCAACGCTTGCGCTTGAGGTCGATCCGGACAAGCACCAACCGATCGAATATCCTGCAGCGGTTCCCGGTAATGCCAAGCATCCGCAGGAGGCTGAGGCTCTTCTCGAATTTATGCGGAAGCCTGAGATCAGGGATATCTTCACGGAGGCTGGATTTGAGGTAGCGGAGGCATCGCCGTGACCACGACCGAAATGTTCTGGATGCCGGTATGGCTGTCGATAAAAACATCACTGCTGTCCAGCATCATTGCATTTATACTGGGAGCAGCAGCAGCACGCTGGATGTCCCGGCGCTCGTTTGTCGGCAAGACGGCGGTAGAAACGCTGCTGATGCTTCCGCTCGTGCTTCCGCCTACGGTGGTTGGCTTTCTTCTGCTTGTCATGCTGGGCAGAAACAGCTGGATAGGTTCAGCTGCCGAATGGCTGTTTGCCAGACCCATCATTTTTAGTTGGGGAGCCGCGGTCATAGCGGCTATCGTGGTCTCGTTTCCGCTTGTGTATCAGAGCATGCGGGTGGGCTTTGAGTCTGTGGACCCGGAGCTTGAGGATTCGGCGCGATCGGCCGGGGCCGGCGAATGGCAGGTCCTTCGCTGGATTACGCTGCCGCTTGTTCGCAGGGCGGGAATTTCGGCGTTCATACTGGCCTTTGCCAGAGGTTTAGGGGAATTTGGGGCAACCTGGATGGTTGCAGGCAATATACCGGGCGTTACGCAAACGCTGCCCACGGCGATTTACGTTGCGGTAAGCAATGGCGAGAGCGGGCTGGCGTGGGCGTGGACGGCGGTCATTATTTTGTTCTCATGGCTGTTACTGGCCGCGTCAGGAACGGGCAGAAGCAGAGAAAGAGGCGGGCAGACTTGACGGGAGCACCATGTTTACATATGCTTCGAATAGAGCTTGTTAGCAACTATATAGAGAACAAGGCACAGCACATCGTGGAGAGGATGGAAGAAGCATGAGTTTACTTGGAGCAATTGAAGCAGGAGGAACCAAGTTCGTTTGCGGCGTGGGTATGGAGGATGGAACGGTTGTGGAGCGAGTGAGCTTCCCGACAACAACCCCTGAAGAAACCATGGCAAATGTCTTTAACTTTTTTGCTGATAAGGATATAGAGTCGATCGGAGTCGGTTCTTTCGGGCCGATTGATCCGGTGAAGGGCAGCCCGACTTATGGCTGCATTACAACGACACCAAAGCCGCATTGGAGCAATTACAATATTGTCAAAGCATTGGAAGAGCGTTTTCATGTTCCGATTGGGTTTGATACCGATGTAAACGGAGCAGCTCTTGGAGAATATACATGGGGCGCTGCCCAGGGACTGGATAGCTGTCTGTATATCACCATTGGAACGGGAGTAGGAGCAGGCGCCGTGGTAGCTGGTGAATTGATCCACGGATTGTCTCATCCGGAGATGGGGCATATTTATGTGCGCCGCCATCCGGAAGACCGGTATGAAGGGACCTGTCCTTATCATGCAGACTGTCTGGAGGGGCTTGCAGCCGGACCGTCACTTGGCAAACGTTGGGGAGTTCCCGGTGTGGAATTGACGCCGGATCATCCGGCTTGGGAGATGGAGGCTTATTATCTGGCACAAGCGCTGATGAATTATGTCCTCATTCTGTCCCCTCAGCGAATCGTGATGGGCGGAGGCGTTATGAAGCAGGAGCAGCTGTTCCCGCTGATCCGCACGAAGCTTCAGGAGCTGCTGGCCGGATATGTACAGCATCCAAGCCTTCATGACGGGATTGATCAGTTCATCGTTCCGCCGATGCTCGGCGATAATGCGGGTCTCTGCGGTGCATTGGCGTTGGCCAAGCTTGCAGTAGATGAGGCCAAGAGCGTTCAAGCTTAACTTTATTTGTTATATAGAGTGAGCCAAAATGGGTTTGACTTTATTACAGATTATGGTATTATGAATTCAACAGTATAACGTATGGAACGGGAAGCACCTTTCTTTGTCGCTGCGGCGGAGGAGAGGTGCTTTTTTGCGTTGTTCCATCGTTGTGCTGAATGCTAAACGGGAGGTATTCGAGGGATGCAAATTGTATTCATGAATCAGATGAGCGGAGCGGATGAGTCAGGTCACCTCCGTTCTGCTCAAGTATGGATCGGTGAGGAAGAGGGAGGATGGCGGCTCGGCTGGCGGAACATGGAACCGGACGGTGAAGTATCCGATGATGAGTGGTATGAAGGGAATTCATGGAATGAGTTATTATGCGTGTATCGACATCAATTAGCGAAGAAGCTTGGAGAGGGGTTCCGGCCGCTTGTGGAGGGGGTATTCCACGAACCGGGAGAGACTGGAGGCAAGAATCTTGGTGTGCAGAAGCTGCAGTGCTACAGTGAGCTGTACGGCTCGGAGGAGCTGTACACGGAGCTGTGTGCCTGGCGCAGGAGAAAGGCGGCTTCCGGAAGAAAAGCACCTTATTTTATTGCCAGCAATCGGGTGCTGCGCATGATTAGCGCCTTCGTCCCCCAGAACGAGGAAGAGCTGCTGCAGCTTCCGGGAATCGGAATCAGCAAGTCTTCAGAGCATGGGGCGGAGTGGCTGGAGATCACGTCAGGAATCGAGCGAACCACAACCTTTCCACTGGATTGGGTTGATAAGCAGCTGCAGGAAGAGGTGTTCTTGTCCTGGCTGTATAAGCAGAAGGAGCAGCGCTACAAGCAAGAGCTGGACCGTTTCCGAATTCGCCGTACGATGCTGCTTGGCATAGCTGAGGGAGCTTCGCTGACCGAGCTGGAAGAACGCACTTCGTTATCTCGTCGAGATTTGGTTGAGGAATTGGAAGGTCTTGAGAAGGACGGTTATGATACGGAGCAGCTGCTGGAGGTTGAACTGAATACGATGACGTCTACCGAGCAGGCGACGGTATGGAAGGCTTTTGAGGAGCTGGGCGATACATTTCTTAAACCCGTATTACAACGGGTATATGGAGAAGGACAAGCCCACAATGGAGAGGTAGAAGAGATTGGCGGAACGGAGAAGCTGTATGAGCGGCTGCGCCTGATCAGGATTCGCTTTCGGCGGGAAGAACCTGGTAAAGCGAACGCAGGCTAATTCCAGGTAATGAAAACAGGACGGATTCCCTTGCGGCAGGGAGATCCGTCCTGATGGTTTCGAGAGCTTCATATCCAGTCTTTCTTACGGAACAGATAAAACATGAGAGCACCGGCAGAAATCATGACGCCTATAACTACATAATAAGAATATTCCCAGTGAAGCTCAGGCATATTGTCAAAGTTCATGCCGTAGATGCCTGTAATCAGCGTCAGTGGAATGAAGATCGTTGTAATGGCGGTAAACACGCGCATGATTTCATTGGCCCGATTGGCGATACTGGATTGGTAAGCCTCTCGAAGGTTCCCCATGAGATCCCGGTAGGTTTCGAATGTTTCGGAAATTTTCACGGCATTTTCATAGATATCGCTGAAATATTTTTGCAGCTGGTCATCGATCAGCCGGAGATCTTTTTTGTTAAGTGTATTGATAACTTCCTTCTGCGGTCCAAGCACCTTTTTCAACCAAAGAATCTCGCTTCGCAGACCGATGATCTCGCTGAGGTGGGATTTTTTGGTATGCATCAGAATGTCTTCCTCCAGCTTTTCAATCCGCGCCTCGATGCGGTCCCCGACGGAGAAATAGTTGTCCGTCACAAGGTCGATCAAGAGATAGAGGAAGCGGTCAGGCGTGCTGACTTCATCCTCCCAGAGAAGCGGTTTAACGGTGCGCAGCTCGTGGATCTTTTGCTTGGTCACCGTAATAATAAAATGTCTGCCCAGGAAAACATTCAATGCCCGAAGGAAAATCTCTTCGTCGTCAAACCGGATGCTGTTCACGACGATAAAATAGTGGTTCTCGTATATTTCAATTTTGGGACGCTGCTCCTCTTCGCTGAGGCAATCCTCAACCGCAAGATCATGCAGGGAGAAGAGGGGCTGCAGTTCCGCTAAATCATCCACATCCGCATCCAGCCAGTAGAAGCCGCTGGCCGGAGGTGTCAGCGTCATTTCGATGTCATCAACAGGGGTAAATACGCCCGAATCGACCAACCGGATTTTCATCTGATATCACTCCTTTGTCAAATACAAGCTGCTTGGTTAAGCAGTAAAGGCACAGGATATCAGCCCACCGGTATACGGGCATAATCAAGGAAGGTTAGAATACGATAAAAAGCGCATGAAAAATAACGCCGCCCTCTGCCGGTAAGCTGATCTTAATCCTATGCGGTTGTGCGTCTTGTGCATCCAGTTTCTGGCTCGGGTCACCGTCCATCTTCCATGTCACCTCTTTCATACTCGGTTTTAAACAGCACTTGTCTAGTATAACGCCGGGTGTAGGACCTTTCAAGTTGAAATCCGGTCCAGCCAGGGGCCACGGTACAGGGTATGGAAACCTTCGGTGAAGTGTGACGGACTTTATGAAAAGGTTCTTGACGAAAAATTGGGAATGATTTAAAGTAAGTATCAATTACGAACAATTTAAGACAACTGAATAAAGCGAAATCTTATCAAGAGCAGGTGGAGGGACTAGCCCTATGAAACCCGGCAACCGGCGGCAACATCGCACGGTGCTAATTCTTGCAGGAGATACGACGCTTCTTCGAAGCCGTTGTATAGTCTGACAGATGAGAGAGGCGCATTGTGATACGTATATGATGACCTTTCTCTACTTTGAGAAAGGTCTTCTTGCGTTTATACAGTCTAACGCTCTTTCTCACAGCTTTTTTATGGATGTATCATTTCATATTTCGAAGGAGTGAGCCACGATGCCAATTAAAATTCCGGATGCCTTGCCGGCAAAGGAAGTTCTGGCTGGAGAAAACATTTTTGTCATGGATGAGAGTCACGCATTTCATCAGGATATCCGCCCATTGCGGATCGCTATTTTGAACCTGATGCCTACCAAGGAAACGACGGAGACCCAACTGCTGCGATTGATCGGTAACTCCCCGCTCCAGGTGGATGTTGTCCTTCTTCACCCGAGTTCGCACGTTTCGAAGAATACGTCGGCTGAGCATCTGAAATCATTTTACAAAACCTTTGAAGAAGTGAAGAACCGTCGTTTTGACGGCATGATCATTACAGGAGCTCCGGTCGAGCAGTTGGAGTTTGAAGAAGTGAATTACTGGGATGAGCTTACTGAAATTTTTGAATGGACCAAGACGCATGTGACCTCCACGCTCCATATCTGCTGGGCATCGCAAGCCGGACTTTATTATCATTACGGCGTGCCGAAATACAGCCTCGAGGAAAAATGCTTCGGCGTATTTCCACATACGATCAATGAAACATGTACCAAGCTGCTCCGCGGATTTGACGAAATGTTCTTTGTTCCGCATTCCCGTCATACGGAAGTTCGGCGCGAGGACATTACAGGCATTGACGATCTGGTCATCCTGTCCGAGTCCGAGGAAGCAGGCATTTATTTGGTATCAAGCCGGGATGGAAAGCAGATTTTTGCCACAGGGCATTCCGAGTATGATGCGGACTCTCTGAAGTGGGAGTATGACCGGGACGTTGCCAAGGGCATGGACATCGAACTGCCGCGCAACTATTACCCGAATAATGATCCAACAAGGACGCCTCCGTCCATATGGCGGGCGCATGCAAACTTATTATTTACTAATTGGCTCAATTACTATGTATATCAGGAAACGCCATACGATATTGGTCCGCAAATATAGCAGTAAACGGGAGGAGAGTTTGTGATGGAGAAGAAACCTTTTAATATAGAGAGCCGGCTGGCACAGATCGGCTCGGTGCAAGAACCGGTAACCGGAGCCGTGAATTTTCCGATTTATCAGGCTACGGCATACCGCCATCCCAAATTAGGCCAGAGCACGGGGTTTGACTACGCCCGTACGAAAAATCCGACCCGGTCGGTACTGGAGGACGCCTGCGCCGAGCTGGAATCCGGCGATGCCGGCTTTGCTTGCAGCTCGGGCATGGCTGCCCTTCAGACGATTTTTGCTTTGTTCGGTCAAGGGGACCATCTGATTGTATCGCTGGATCTGTATGGTGGGACGTATAGGCTGCTGGAGCGGATTATGTCCAAGTTCGGCGTTACGGCTACGTACGTGGATACGAATGACCTGGATGCGCTGGAAGGGGTAAGAAGGCCCGACACGAAGGCTGTATTTATCGAAACGCCGACTAATCCGCTTATGATGATTACGGATATCGAAGCCGTCTGTACGTGGGCAAGGCATCATCAACTGATCAGCATTGTGGATAATACGCTGCTTACTCCGTATTTCCAAAGACCCATCGAGCTTGGGGCGGATATCGTTATACATAGCGCCACCAAGTATTTGGGAGGACATAACGATGTGCTGGCGGGGATCATCGTAACGAAGGGCAAGGAACTATCGGAGGAGATGGCTTTCCTTCATAACTCCATCGGCGCTGTGTTAAGCCCGACGGATTCCTATCAGCTGATGAGAGGAATGAAGACGCTTGCGCTGCGTATGGATCGGCACGAGACGAATGCAACCGCAGTGGCAACGTTTTTGACAACTCACCCGGCGATCGGCGAGGTGTATTATCCTGCCCTGCCGGACCATCCGGGACATGACATCCAGAATCGTCAATCCAGCGGCAACACGGGCATCTTCTCCTTCAAGGTGAAGGACGCCCGTTATGTGGAGCCCGTGCTGCGGCACATTAAGCTGATTGCGTTCGCAGAAAGCCTGGGGGGCGTTGAGTCCCTGATGACATACCCTGCTGTTCAGACCCATGCGGACATCCCGCTTGAGATTCGGGAAGCAATCGGCGTGGATGACCGCTTGCTCCGGTTCTCGGTCGGCATCGAGCATGCGGATGACTTGATCGCGGATTTGGATGCTGCACTGAGCGCGGCCATGGCTGAAGTGGAAGGGAGCACGGGAGAATGAGCATCGATAAAGGTCCATCCGGATTGGAAACGCAAACCAAGCAGTTAGCTGCTAAACGGGGACACGAGGAAGAACTCCGTTTCGAGACAAAACTATTGCATTTCGGCGGGGAAATCGACCGGGCAACCGGCGCCTCAAGCGTTCCGATCTATCAAGCCTCGACGTTTCACCATGAAGACATCTTTAACCCGCCGCAACACGATTACAGCCGTTCCGGCAATCCGACTCGGCAGGCGCTGGAGGATTATATCGCCCTTTTGGAGGGAGGCGTACGCGGTTTCGCTTATGCTTCCGGTATGGCAGCGATCTCCAGCTCGTTCATGCTGCTCAGTGCGGGGGATCATATGATCGTGACGGAGGATGTGTACGGCGGAACCTACCGCTTGCTGACCAGCATTTTAAGCCGTATGGGCATCGAGAGCACCTTCGTGGACATGACCGATCTGGATCAGGTGAAGGCGGCCCTCAAACCGAATACGAAAGCCGTCTATATGGAAACCCCTTCAAACCCGACCCTGAAAATTACCGACATTGGTGCGGTGACGGATTGGGCGAAGGAGCATGGCCTGCTTACCCTGCTGGATAATACGTTCATGACGCCGTTTTACCAGCGTCCGATTGAATTCGGCGTGGATATCGTGATCCATAGCGCGACCAAATTCCTTGGCGGGCACAGCGATGTGCTGGCAGGTCTCGCGGTAGCCAGAACCGAGGAGCTGGGAGACCAACTGAAGCAGCTGCAAAATGGTTTGGGCACGGTCCTTGGGGTCCAGGATTCCTGGCTCCTTATGCGCGGAATGAAAACGCTCAGCACACGTATGGCCCACTCCGAGCAAAGCGCGGCCAAGCTTGCGGCCTGGCTGCAAGGGAGAAGCGACATTGAGCAAGTGTACTACCCTGGCCTCTTGAATCATCCGGGACGTGAAGTCCATGAGAAGCAATCGAGTGGTTATGGCGCGGTCATCTCTTTTGACGTCGGCTCAGGCGAACGCGCCAAGCACGTGCTGAACCATGTGAAGCTGCCGCTGGTAGCGGTCAGTCTGGGAGCCGTGGAGAGCATCCTGTCGTATCCGACAATGATGTCGCATGCGGCCATGGGTGAGAAGGTTCGGCATGAACGCGGAATTACGGATGGCTTGCTCCGTTTCTCGGTCGGACTCGAGGATGTGGACGATCTGATTGCTGATCTGGATCGGGCTTTTGCTGCCAGTTACTAAAGATTTTCCAAATCATAGAATTCGGCATCCTGTCACGGACGGGATGTCGTTTTTAATGCCGGATTGTGGTAGGATGAGATAGAAAAAGTTTTGCTGGTGATTTGTTATTTTGCTCTAAGTAGGGAGGCTGCAAGAATGAGTGCGGTAAACCGTATATTGGATAAAGCTTTACGCGGTGAGCGTTTGAACCTGGAAGATACCGTAACGCTTTTTGAAAGTGATGAGATTGAGAAAATTGGTCATGCGGCGGATGTGATGACAAAGCGTCTGCATCCGGATCCTATCACGACATTTGTTATCGGCCGGAATATCAATTACACAAACATATGTGATGTATTCTGCCGTTTTTGCGCTTTTTATCGCAGACCCGGCTCTTCCGAGGGCTATGTACTGCCCGATGAAACAATCTTCCAGAAGATTCAGGAAACCGAGGATGTAAACGGTACTGAGATTCTGATGCAGGGCGGCGTTAATCCGGATTTGCCTTTCAATTATTATACCGACCTGCTTCGCAACATTAAGAAGCGGTTTCCTAACATCACGATGCATTCGTTCTCCCCGGCGGAAATTATGAAAATGGTGGAGATCTCCGGGCTTACGCTCGAAGAGGTGATGCGCGAGCTTCACAGCGCGGGTCTGGACTCATTGCCTGGCGGCGGCGCTGAGATTTTGGATGATCGTATCCGCAAAAAGGTCAGTCGTCTAAAAGGCACATGGCGCCAGTGGATGGATGTCATGCAAACGGCCCATAAAGTCGGCATGAACACGACGGCTACCATGGTAATCGGTCTGGGCGAAACGATGGAAGAGCGTGCGCTACATATGCTTCGCGTACGTGATGCGCAGGATGAATGCATTCAGAACGGTTATGATTCCAAAGGCTTCCTTGCCTTCATTCCATTTACGTTCCAGCCGGACAATACGAACCTTAAGCGCGAGCGCGAAACGCCGGAGGCGTACTTGAAGACGGTAGCCATCGGTCGCTTGGCGATCGATAACGTTCCGAATCTGCAGTCGTCCTGGGTAACGATGGGACCTGAAATCGGCAAGCTGTCACTCAGCTACGGCTGTAATGACTTTGGCAGCACGATGATGGAGGAGAACGTGGTTTCTTCCGCAGGAGCCGTCTATAAGGTCAATATTGAATCGATTATTCAATTGATCCGGGAGACCGGCAACATCCCGGCTCAACGCAACACCCGGTATGATATTCTGCGCGTGTTCGAAGATAACAGCACCGTTGAGCGCGACTTCGTCATGCAGAACTAATTCTATACTTCATGAAGATCCGTAAGGCGGGCCGAGCAACTCGGTCCGCCTTTTTAATTTGGATCAGAGAGTATGTGCGTTGATGGACATATTTAGGATGCGGCCGTTGATTAGATATTTTCCGGACTTGCTTGTTTTTCCAAGCAGGAGTTCCGTATATCCCCGAGCGGGTCCCCATATACTGAAAAGGGAACTCGAAAGGAGTGATTCCATGGAACTGTTCAGCATTTCTGTCGGTACACGGACGGAAGACGAGAAAAAGGCGTTTCACCGTATATTGTCAGACAAGCAGAAAGAGCTACATAAACAATGCAAGCAGCTGAAATTCACATTCAGCGCTTCGGATGACCGCGTGATTTGGACGTGCTCCGGCAAGCTTCCGCTGTCCTCATGGACCGCATCGGCCGACACGCTGCGCCGGCTCACTGCCGAAGCAGTCACTGCTTATATTATGGAAGAGAAAGAGCAGGAGATTGCTGCACGGTTAATGTTCTCGGAATTCGAGTTTGATGATGAGGAAGAAGCGGGGCGGATCCTGCAGTGGTTTTTGATGCTCCTGCAAAAAGAGGAAGGCCCGTCCGGGGACTTCTGGCAGAGCCGCAGACGCAAGCTGTCGGAAGGCATATATCAATGCCTGAACGAGGCGCCTGAGCTTAATCTGGATGGGTTTATAACCTTCCGGCTTCAGTCTTATGAACAGGAGCTCCGCGAGATGGCGGAGTATGCAGTGGATGAATTTATGCTGGATCAGCAGTACGAGGAGTTCGTCAGTCTGCTGAAATATTTTGTTTATTTTCAGGAGCCCAAAATGCCGCTGGTTCACGTCATTCATAAGGGGGAGGAAGAGTTCCTGCTGCTGGATGGCAATCTTCGCCCGATTGAACGCCCTCGGGATGAAGGACTCGTTATGGAAAGGCTGGACCAGGATATGGAGATTGAAGATATGGTGGTCAGTACGCTGATTTCGGTATCTCCGGCCCGCATGATTATCCACACGAGGCAGCCTGAGCTTCCCGTCATCGTAACATTGGCCCATATCTTTGATAACCGCGCCGAAGTATGCTGCAGCTGTCCCGAATGCAGCGCGCTTCTCGGTAGCGGACGAATGATGACTTGACGCATCGAAGCGGTCAGGATTATAATTACTGATAAATTCACGTAAAAGCTCTGACAAAGACATGAATCAATTTTGGATTTGACCGCTCAGAGAGAGGAAACCTCGGCTGGAATTTCCTCCGGTTCACCATTGATTTACCCCTTTGTAGCTGTGTCGTCGAACCCGCACGTCATGATGAATGCGGATGAGTAGGCTTCACCGGTTCATGACCGTTACTCAATGCTGATGAAGGATCTTAATCGTTTATGTACCCAGTACATAAGGTGATGAAAGAGATCGAATTAGGGTGGAACCACGGGTATAACACTCGTCCCTTCGCGGGACGGGTGTTTTTTGCATGTTCCGGTATCTTTCGTTGAAGTCCAGGCGGGCACCTCAGCGGTCCATGCCTGTCTTCGCAGGGAGACTAACGCGTCCTTCATATATGGAAGAAACGTGAAATTCTTTGTCTTGGGAGGAATACAAGGTGGCTATTAGCATTAAATTGCCTGACGGCTCCGTACGGGAGTATGAGGCGGGCAGCAGTATTGAGGATGTGGCTGCTTCAATCAGCAGCGGACTTAGAAAGAATGCGGTCGCGGGAAAAATGGACGGGATCGTCGTGGATCTTTCGACACCGCTTCAGGACGGAGCTTTGATCGAGATCGTAACGCAGGATACGCCCGAAGGGCTTGAAGTGATGCGTCATAGTACAGCGCATTTGCTGGCTCAAGCGACCAAGCGTTTGTATGGAGCGAAAGAAGTAAAGCTGGGCGTGGGTCCGGTCATTGAGGACGGCTTCTACTATGACATGGATCTGGAAGAGCCTTTGAATCCGGAGGACCTGCAAAAGATCGAGAAGGAAATGGAACGCATTATCGGGGAGAATCTTCCGATTGTCCGCAAGGAAGTAAGCCGTGCGGAAGCGCTGCGCATCTTCGGCGAGCTCGGGGATCCGTACAAGCTGGAACTGATCAATGCCCTGCCTGAGGATAGCGTTATTACGATCTATGAGCAAGGCGAGTTCTTTGATCTCTGTCGTGGACCTCATGTCCCTTCAACCGGCAAGATCAAAGTATTCAAGCTAATGAACGTGGCGGGCGCATACTGGCGCGGCGACAGCAAGAACAAAATGCTTCAGCGCGTTTACGGTACGGCGTTCGTGAAAAAAGCGCAGCTCGATGAGCATCTTCATCTGCTGGAAGAAGCCAAGAAGCGCGATCATCGTAAGCTGGGCAAGGAATTGCAAATGTTTACGTTCTCTCAGCTTGTTGGACAAGGCCTGCCGATCTGGCTGCCAAACGGCGCGAAATTGCGCCGTACCCTGGAGCGTTATATCGTGGACATGGAAGAGCGCCTCGGGTACCAGCACGTGTACACGCCTGTGCTCGGAAACGTGGAGCTGTACAAAACCTCCGGTCACTGGGAGCACTATCAGGAAGATATGTTCCCGAAAATGGAGATGGACAACGAGGAGCTTGTTCTTCGTCCGATGAACTGTCCTCACCATATGATGGTATATAAGAGCGATATGCACAGCTACCGGGATCTGCCGATCCGTATTGCTGAGCTTGGCATGCAGCACCGCTATGAAATGTCCGGTGCGCTGACCGGCTTGCATCGGGTGCGCGCGATGACGTTGAACGACTCGCATATTTTCTGCCGTCCGGATCAGATCAAGGAAGAGTTTGCACGGGTCATTCAGCTGATCATGACGGTCTACAAGGACTTTGGCATCCATGACTACCGCTTCCGTCTTTCTTACCGGGATCCGCAGGATACCGAGAAGTATTTCCAGAATGATGAAATGTGGGAAATGTCCCAGCGCATGCTGCGCGAAGTTGTCGAAAGCCTGGATATGCCGTTCTATGAGGCCGAAGGCGAAGCTGCCTTCTACGGTCCGAAGCTCGACGTTCAGATCCGTACGGCTCTAGGCAAGGAAGAGACGCTGTCAACCGTTCAGCTCGACTTCCTGCTGCCTGAGCGCTTTGAGCTGGAATATGTCGGCGACGATGGCCAGAAGCATCGTCCGGTCGTTATCCACCGCGGTATTCTGGGCACCATGGAACGCTTCACTGCCTTCTTGCTTGAGAATTTTGCGGGTGCGCTGCCGTTGTGGCTGTCACCGGTACAGGTGAAAGTCATTCCGGTCTCCAATGCCTTTGAAGATTATGCCAAGGAAGTGGCTGAGAAGCTTCAATTCGCCGGTATCTCCGTGGAGCCGGATCTTCGCAACGAGAAGCTGGGCTACAAGATTCGGGAAGCGCAGCTCGAGAAGATTCCTTACATGTTCATCGTTGGCGAGAACGAGAAAAATGCGGGCGCGGTTTCCGTTCGCAAACGCGGCGAAGGGGATATCGGGGCCCAGCCGCTCGACGAGATCATCCTCAAGCTTCGTGAAGAAATTAACACCCACGTCGTTTAAGTTTAGCTTTAAGCTTAAGTAACGTAGGGACATGCAAACCTCTGCCATCACGTATATTCTTTTTGGGAAGTGGGAACCCTCGCTAGTAAGGGGGAGGTACTCACATGATCCAATGGAAAAAATGGCAGAGGTTTTTTGCTGGTTTTATTTTATCAGCCGTCTTGTTCAGTGCAGGTTCTTCAATAGTAGATGCCCATAATCTGATTCTAAGCGAATCCTATGATTCAACAGACTTAAGAAATGTGTATGATCCGTCCGGGGGATATCAAGGCTCCGATTACGTGGAAATGTCTCGCTTCTATGCGTTTCGAGTAGCAGGTTTTAGCGATATGAATAGATATTTGGATGTTCCGGATACGGGGCCTAAGGCCAGCGTGCCTGGCAAGAAACGCGAATCCATGCCCGTGCTTGCGCCTAGGGAGGACCAGGTGCTGCATACGGTGAAGGTAACCGCTACCGGCTATACGGCAGGTTATGAATCCACCGGGAAGAAGCCGGGGCATCCTCAATATGGAATTACCTATTCCGGTGTGAAGGTGAAGCGGGATCGAAATACGCTATCAACGATTGCCGCGGATCCGGATGTATTTCCGCTTGGCAGTATTCTCTATATACCGGGCTATGGTTATGGAATCGTAGCGGATATCGGATCAGCGATCAAAGGGCAAAAAATCGATCTTTATTTCTCCACAACCAAACAAGTGTTTAAGGAGTGGGGGAAGAAGGACGTCGAGGTACAGGTCATTAAAACCGGAAGCGGCAAATGCACGGAGGAAATGCTCAGAACCCTGGATAACGCGATCGAGACCTATCGTTTCCTGCCGGCATCCGTTTTGGAGGAAGCCATTTAGGGTGATTTTGGCGCGTAGATTGGCAGTAAACATTTAAGAATAATGCCTCCCTGTTCATCACATACTACTTTTCGGGGGCCAAACCCCTGAAGAGGATGATGGTATTGCATATGAACAGGGAGGTGAATACTGTGGCTAAAAAGAACAAGGTACAAGAGAACTTTAAAACGCCGAATGAAAAGTTTAACGCTGAGTTTGCTGAAGATACCAGCATAGCCAGCAACCCAAAAGGGAATTCCAAAGTTCAAGAGAACTACAAAAAACCGAACGAGAAGTTTGATGCTGAGTTTGGCGAACTGAACACACCAGGGGACCATCCAACAAACCGTTAAGGTGTAGATGCCAGCGCCCGTTCGTGCAAAAATAAGACCTCCGCTTTAGCGGGGGTCTTTTATTATGGTTTGGCTCCCATTTTTATCCATGGACTCAGTCTCTAGACCGAGTTCAACTTCATTCCACCGCCGCTAACCTGTTCATCGCAATATGTTGTACACTGTAGTTAAGAAAAAATAGAACTGGAAGGCAAGGGGATGACCATGAGTAGAAAAGGATGGAGCCAGCTTAGCAACGGATTGCTGCTCATCGGTATTGGTGTGTTGTTTCTTCTAAATCAGCTCGATATGATACATGTGGATCTTGGTTATATATTCAAGACTTTTTGGCCGGTATTCATCATCTGGTTCGGGCTGCAAAGCTTAATTTATGCCCGCGGAGGGGCACTATGGGGCTCTGTCGTGCCGATCATTATCGGATCGTACTTTCTTGGAAAAAACCTGAATTTGATTGACTTCTCGTTTGGCGATCTGATCAAGTATGCGATTCCGATTATGCTGATTGGGTTTGGATTGCAGGTCATTTTCAAACCGAAACCTCATACGCCGCCGCCATCGCCGCCAAGTCCGGATGACTTTAGCTCGCATCGTAGCGACCATTATGACATTCCCGATCCGCCTGAAGCGCGTCCGCTTGATTCTTCCCTGGATGAAGAATTCGAACGGAGATTTGGCAAGCCAGACAAGGCTGACAAGTCTGAGAATATCCTGCCCGATCGCGAACCAGGATCACCGGATTTTCATGAGCAGGGCAAGGGTTACCGCTGGCAGGGACAGCAGCAGGAGCGACCGCGCCAGGAGCCTCAGGATCGCAGCAAGTTCAGAGTTCATGTGGATTTTGACGATAACGGCAAAAGCTACGGCAACGGATCGGATTATAAGGATGAACAGCACCAACATCAACACCATCATCATCAATCTTGGCACAGCCATGATGCGGTGAACAAGTCCTCTTTTATCGGGGACGTGCACATGGGAAAAGATTATTTTCAGCTGAAGCCGACAAATATCTCCCAGTTCATCGGTGATACGGTGCTGGATCTGACCAAAGCTCAAATCCCTTACGGAGAAACGAAAATCAACATCTCGGCGTTTATCGGGGATGTCAAGGTATTCGTTCCGAATGATTCGGATGTCGGCATTCATGTCACGACCAACTCATTCATTGGCGATATGAAGGTGCTGGAGGAAAGCCGCAGCGGCTTTATGAGCAATGCCGGTCTGGAAAGCCCGCACTACAGGGAAGCCGGTAAGAAAATACGAATCACCGTCAGCGTATTTATCGGTGATGTCAAAGTGAATAGGGTAGGATAACCGTTATGATGGGAATATTGAAAAATACCAAATGGGTGATACTGTTTTACTTTCTGTTGATTGGAGCCGGGGTTGCTGTTTTCCTGTATACAGCAAACCAATCCGGCTACATACATATTGAAGATAACCGGCTGTGGGTATATTACACGGTCGGTGTACTTCTGTTTACGGGGATTGCGGGGTACATCGCGGGGCAGCGCATTCAGCGACCGCTGGACCTGCTACATCTGAACATGCTGCAGGTTGCCAAAGGAAATCTGAACGTGCGGCTGCCGGCAATGGAAGACGGTTCTTTTGCCAGAGTATATGATGAGTTTAACGGAATGACGGAAGCGCTGGAGAAGAAGATGAAGCTGCTGCAGCGCCTGGGCGAGCAGGATGTCATTGAGAAAGAGATCGCCGCGGAAGCCGCCGTGCTTGAGGAACGACGCCGGATGGCAAGGGATTTGCATGATACGGTCAGTCAGCAGTTGTTCGCGATTCATATGTCGGCTTCATCGCTTCCGGCGGTTCTGAAGAGAAACCCGGAGCACGGCGATAAAGTGCTCGGTCAGTTGATTGAGATGTCTCACGTGGCACAGAAGCAGATGCGGGCGCTGATTGCACAGCTTCGGCCTGTTGAACTGGAAGGAAGAACCCTGGAGGAGGCACTCGAACGGTGGTTTCCGGATTACTGCCGCCAAAATGGCCTGAAGGGCATGAAGGATGTGGAACTTTACGGCGGGGTGTCCGATGCGATTGAGCATCAGCTGTTCCTGATTATCCAGGAAGCCGTAGCCAACATTGTGAAACATGCCGGTGCAAGCCTTGTCAGCATGTCGCTTCGTGAGGATCAGAAACGCGTTATTTTAAGCATCAGCGACGACGGGATCGGGTTTGACGAGGTGGCAGGCAAGCAGGGCTCATACGGGCTGTCCACGATGCGTGAGCGAGCCGAAAAGCTTGGTGGCCAGGTCGATATCATAAGCAAAAAGGGTGCAGGAACGACAGTTCGCGTAAACATTCCGCTATTTGAGGCCGAGGGTAGTCAGGGACCGGCTGCGGAAGAGAGCAAGGAACAGGAAGAGCTGGCTGAGCCAGTGGAGTAGAGAGGGGACAACATCTTATGGGTACGATTCGGATATTGCTGGCGGATGATCATGACATGGTTCGTATGGGATTAAAAACGTATTTGTCGCTGGATCCGGGATTTGAAGTGATCGGAGAGGCAGCTAACGGCCAAGAGGTTGTTGATATGTTAAGAAATGGAGATGAGGCAGACCGGCCTGATCTCATTCTTATGGATCTGATGATGCCGGTGATGAACGGGGCAGAGACCACGCGTGCGGTCATGTCCGAGTTCCCGGACCAGAAGATTGTGATTCTGACCAGCTTTCTTGAAGATGAGCTTGTGGTTGAGTGCATTGAGGCGGGGGCTGTCAGTTATGTACTGAAAACCGTTTCGGCTGACGAACTCATCTATGCTCTTCAGGGAGCGTTCAGGGGCATGCCGGTCATGACCAAAGACGTGTCGGAAGCACTTACCCGCGGGATCCGCCGACATATGGTGAACAGCGATGATTCCGGGCTTACCGAGCGCGAGAAAGAAGTGCTGCTGCTCATAGCCGAGGGCAAGAGCAACAAAGAGATCGGCGAAGAGCTGCATATCAGCATTAAAACGGTTAAAACCCATGTCAGCAATCTGCTGATGAAGTGTGAGCTGGAAGACCGCACGCAATTGGCGATTTATGCCCACCGTAAGGGATGGGTCAAAATATAGCGATTCCATTCGAATCAGATTCCCTTGACGCCGCCCGGCTTTCTTTTTATCTGCCTTTTAATTGTTTTTAAGGTACTATTAAGGTTTATAGTACACAATAAGAACAGTTAATCAATGAAACCACTTGGAAGCAAGTGATTTTAAATAGGAGGTAGACCTATGGACGACCAAAGAAAGCGCTACGGGTATCCGGATGATGAGGGAATGAACAACGAGTCGAATAACAATGAAGCACCGAGACGTGAGGAAGCATCCACGAAGAATTCGTCTTATTACTATTCTTACGGACCGTTTCAGTCCATACCCAATGAACGCGATGATCAGCAGACGGAGCGACCATACCAGAGCCGGGAATCGCAGGAAGTGGAGGTTACCGCTCCGCAACCGGTTAAACCGATTCCATCCTCCGGTTTCTCGCAGTCACATTCCTCCGGAAGCCAAGGGGGCGGCGGATCTATGGATTCGATGAAAAGAAACAAAGAATGGAATTACAGCCAGAAGCCTAAAAATTCCGTGAAGACGGTGCTGTTGTCCTTCTTGGCTGGTGTCCTTGTTATTTCAAGCCTGATGTTTGCCGCGGACCGCACGAATCTGTTTACGCCGGATGCGGCGTATTCATCGGAGCCAGCCCAAGAAACTTCAGCTAGCGTTGATGATAACGGTGGAGCTACTACGGCATCGGCCATGATTCCTTCTAATCCGGGCGATGTATCGGCGGTTGTTGACCAGGCAAGTCCAGCCGTCGTGCTGATCGAGACGCTTGTAAACAGCAGCAATCGTCAAAGCACGAATCCGAACATGAATGATCCGTTCTGGTACTTCTTTGGCGGCGGACAATCGAGCCAGGGAGGAAATGGCGGAAACGGTGGAAGCAGCAACAACGGAGGTCAGGAATCCCAGCTTCAGCCTTCAGGCATCGGCTCGGGTTTCATCTTTGAGAAGTCGGGATACATTTTGACGAATGAGCATGTGATCCATGGCGCAGATGTGATCCAAGTGACGGTTCAGGGTACCAAAAAGCCTTATGAAGCGAAGCTGCTCGGTTCCAGCTATGAGCTCGATTTGGCCGTACTAAAAATCGAAGGGGCCGATTTTCCATCGGTGCAGCTAGGCGACTCCAACTCGCTGAAGGTTGGTGAATGGCTTGTTGCCATCGGTAACCCGCACGGTTTTGAGCATACGGTAACCGCAGGCGTACTTAGCTCGAAGGAACGCGAGATCGATATTCAAGGGACGAATGGTGAGGATAATCGAAATTATGAGCATCTTCTGCAAACCGATGCTTCGATTAATCCGGGTAACTCCGGTGGGCCGCTTCTCAATCTGAAGGGCGAGGTTATCGGGATGAACGTAGCCGTCAGCGCGGAAGCGCAAGGGATCGGATTTGCGATTCCGTCCAGCACGATCAAGGAAGTTGTGGAATACCTGAAGAACAATGAGGAAGTTCCGAAAGAGCCGGTTCCGTTTATCGGGGCAAGCCTTGGAACAGTCACTCCGCAAATTGCCCAATCCCTGGGCACCTACGTAACGGAAGGCTCTTATGTTGACGGCGTCGTATTCCGTTCGCCGGCTTATGAAGCAGACCTGCGTCAATATGACATCATTGTGGGTGTAGACGGGACGAAATATCCGACCTCGCAGGATCTAATTGAATTGATACAATCGAAGAAGGTTGGAGACAAAATTACGTTGAATGTGGTTCGTAACGGCAAGAAGATTGACCTGCCGCTTACGATCGGCGATAAGAACGATTTCGATTTAACCCAACAGCAGCAACAACAGCAACAACCGTAACCCTGGATATGTGTGAGAACAAGCGGAAGGGACCGTTCCCTTCCGCTTGTCTTGTCCTTGAGACGACCGATATAATGGGATTGTAACGTCGTACTAAATTTAACGCTAGAAGATAGAGGAGATGCCGCTATGCGATCCCGGATATTAATTGTAGATGATGATGAGAAGATTATTTCGATGCTGCGCAGGGGACTTGCGTTTGAGGGCTATGACGTCCTGACCGCGTCCAACGGAGCGGAAGGTTTGAAAGTAATTTTGAGTGAGGACCCGGACGTTGTCGTTCTGGATGTCATGATGCCTCAGGTCGATGGATTTGAAGCGCTGCGCAGACTCCGGGAAGGCGGAAGCACGACACCGGTGCTGATGCTGACGGCGAAGGATGAGGTGGAGAATCGGGTCAAGGGACTCGATGCCGGAGCGGATGATTACTTAGTCAAACCCTTCGCGCTGGAGGAGCTGCTCGCCCGCGTACGAGCCTTGTTGCGCCGCAAAACCGGAGATGATAGCTCTAACCACCGACTGACCTTCGAGGATCTCGTGATGGATACCGATGCAAGGGAAGTCATTCGCAGCGGGCAAAGACTGGAGCTCACCGCCAAGGAATTTGAGCTGCTGCATCTGTTTATGCAAAATCCGAAGCGGGTGCTGTCCCGCGATTTGATCATGGATAAAATATGGGGCTATGACTACAGCGGGGAGTCCAACGTGCTGGAGGTTTACATCGCCATGCTCCGGCAAAAGACCGAGGAACATGGAGGTAAACGGCTGATACAGACGATCCGCGGAGCCGGTTATATTTTAAGAGGAGATAATTAGCATGTCCATTCGGTTAAGACTGACAGCATGGTATACCGGCATTTTATTTGTGACACTGCTGATATTCAGCTCGGCGGTGTATGGGTTTGTCCATTTGTATACGTATGAGGAGTTAAAACAGCGATTAGTACAGGAAGCGAATAAAATCGGTTACACGTCTTCGTCTGTTGCGCTTCTACCGGATCGTTCCTCCGCGCTTAATATGGAGGCAGCTGATTTATACGTTCAGCTTTATACTTTCTATAATGGATCCATCTGGAGATCTGGCAATATGGAGTTCAGTGGTTTGCAATTTGAGAATCCAACTGTAGAAAGAGCGTTAAGTATGACTAAACCCGGAGAGTTTAAACGTTTTTCTTTTAATGGGGTATCCTTCCTTGTATACGAATCCCCAGTTGTTGAAACGAACTCAAGGAAATTGTTTGGCTGGCTTCAAATTGGTTCCAACACAAGGTTAATCGACGAGACACTTGACCGGCTTCAATCCATCCTCATCATGGGATCCGCAGCGACACTAGTCATTGCTTCCACACTAGGCTTGTTCCTCGCCCGGAAATCCATGAAACCGATCGGCAAGGTCACGGAGGCAGCGGAGCAGATCCAAAAAGGCACCGACCTTAGCGTACGTATCGAATACGATGGGCCTGAGGACGAGATCGGACAATTGATCGGCACGTTTAACGGCATGCTTGAGAGGACGGAGGGCTTTTATAAAGAGCTTGAAGATGCCTATGCGGCCCAGCGGCGTTTCGTATCGGATGCTTCCCATGAACTCCGAACGCCGCTGACCACCATCCGGGGGAATGTGGATCTCCTCCAGAAGATGTGGACGGAAGCCCCTGGTGAGAGAGCGAATATGGACGAAGAAACGATCAAACAAATCTCGTTCGAAGCGGTGGGAGATATATCCGATGAAGCGAAGCGGATGAGCCGGCTGGTGAACGATATGTTATCTCTGGCGCGAGCCGATACCGGTCAGACCTTTGAGCTGAATCCGGTTCCTCTGCAGCCATTGGTTGAAGAGGTCGCACGGCGTGCTCATTTCCTTGATAAAACCGCTGAGTGGCATGTCGGAGAGCTGTCTGTCCTGAACGGAGTTTATGTAGAAGGAAATAAGGACTACTTGCAGCAGATGCTGTTCATCTTTATCGAGAATGCGTTCAAGTATACGCCGGAGGGTGAAGTCAGCCTGGATGTCGTCCTGTACAAGGGTCAGGTCGGGCTGCGAATTTCGGATACGGGGATCGGCATGGATAAGGATGAGGTTCCGTTTATATTCGAGCGTTTCTATCGCGCGGATCAGTCCAGAGGCATCACGAGCGGGACCGGTCTTGGCTTATCCATCGCCAAATGGATTATTGATGAGCACAAGGGCTCTGTCGAGGTTGTTACCCGAAGAGGGGAAGGCAGCACCTTTATCGTCTGGCTGCCCGTCGTCTTTGCTCCTCCGCTGGAATAGGTTATAATAGACTGGATACTTTATGTATGACAACGGAAAGCAGGTGAGGATCATCGAAGTCTTGAAAATATCACCGAGAGGTTACTGTTACGGTGTCGTTGACGCTATGGTCTTGGCACGTCAGGCGGCCCAGAATCTGGATCTTCCTCGGCCTATTTATATATTGGGCATGATTGTGCATAACAGTCATGTCACGCAATCCTTTGAGGATGAAGGCATCATTACCCTGGACGGTCCGAACCGGATGGAAATCCTGAGCCAGGTGGAGAGCGGCACCGTCATATTTACCGCACACGGGGTCTCTCCCGAAGTACGCAAGCTTGCGCGGGATAAAGGGTTAACCACGCTCGACGCAACATGTCCGGATGTTACGAAAACCCATGATTTGATCCGGGAGAAGGCAGCGGACGGGTATGAGATCATTTATATCGGGAAGAAGGGACATCCCGAGCCGGAAGGCGCGATCGGGATTGCACCGGATCACGTGCATCTGATCGAGAAGGAAGAAGAGATCGAACAGCTTCAGGTCAATTCGCCCCGAATCATCATTACGAACCAGACGACGATGAGTCAATGGGACATCAAGCATATCATGAAGAGTCTTCTCGATAAATTCCCGGGGGCGGAGATTCATAATGAAATCTGCCTTGCAACACAAGTCCGGCAGGAGGCGGTAGCCGAGCAAGCGGGCCAGGCGGATTTGGTCATCGTGGTCGGGGATCCGCGCAGCAATAACTCTAACCGTCTTGCACAGGTATCCGAAGAGATAGCCGGCGTACCGGCTCACCGCATTGGCGATGTGACGGAGCTTAAACGCGAATGGCTTGAAGGCGTAGGCAAAGTGGCTGTGACATCAGGGGCATCAACACCGACTCCGATTACCAAGGAAGTCATCGCCTATTTGGAACAGTATGAACATGATCAGCCGGAAACCTGGGAGATCAAGCGCACGGTGAATATGAATAAATTGCTTCCGCCTGTACGGGTGAAGAGCAAGTCATAAGAATTTTAATACAACGGTTGCGTTCAATCGCAACCGTTGTATTTTTGTTGATATCGGTGTGTCCTTAATATGATCCCGTCATCGTCATAGTTGACGGCCATATGCTAGGAATTGTGTATTCTGCCGTTAATAATTGATTAGTATCATTTTTCATGATCGCTCGGCTAAATGTTGATAGAGCTTATGATACTTCCCCTTGTAGTGAATGGTGGAACAACTGTTCATGTGAAATGAACTTGACACTATTGACGCCAGGGGATTTTCTGTGTCCGGGATTATGACGCAAGGGTGAAATTAGACTACCTGCCCCGTAAAAGGAGCTTTTTGGGGTTACTCATCCCTCCCGTAAGCTGTAAGCGTTTTAATTTTCGATTGAATAATATCATTTTTCGTTGAATAGGCAAATGTTTATATGGGATCATTTATTCTACAATGTTAGACATCAGGTAAAACTTCATGGCATAGAACACACGGGGGGTTGGACATGGCGCAAATATCCGTAGAACAGGAAACTGTTCCAAAACGGAAGAGAGACAACGGATTCATTCGCTTTTTTAAACAGTGGGATATTCAGTTAATGGTACTTCCCGCTCTCGCACTCATTTTTATTTTCAGTTATATACCGATGTACGGTATTCTGATGTCGTTTCAGGATTTTAATATCTTCAAAGGCATGGGAGACAGCCCTTGGGTAGGGATGAAGCATTTCCGGATGTTCTTTGAGTCTCCAGAGTTTATGAACGTGATGCGAAACACTATCGTTATCAGCTTACTCAAGTTTTTGGTCGGCTTTCCAGCTCCGATCCTGCTTGCGTTGATGCTGAATGAAGTGCGACATCTGTTCTTCAAGAGATTGGTTCAGACCGTCAGTTATTTACCCCATTTCTTATCCTGGGTTATCGTATCAGGGTTTGTGGTTTCCTTGCTTTCTACCGATAACGGAAGCGTAAACATTCTGATGGAAAAAATGAATTTGATTAAAGAACCGATTAATTTCCTATCCATTCCTGAATACTTCTGGGCGATCCTGGTAACCACAGGGGTTTGGAAAGAAATCGGATTCTCCTCCATCGTTTACTTGGCCGCAGTTGCGGGAGTGGATCCTCATATGTACGAAGCGGCAGATATGGATGGTGCGAGCAAATTCAGACAGATTTTCACGATTACATTACCATCCATCATGCCTGTTGTTATCATATTTATGATTCTTGCAATAGGTAACCTGCTCACTGCAGGTTTTGAGGATATTTTGCTCTTGGCTAAGAACCCTGTCTTAAGAGAGGTATCCGACGTAATTGATACTTATGTATACCGGATCGGTATTGAAAACTCCAGGTTCTCCTATGCAACGGCTGTAGGCTTGTTCAAAGCGGTAATCAGCGTGATGCTTCTGACAATTGCTAACGTGATTGCACGCAGATCAGGTAACAGTCTATGGTAAACGAACATGGTGATGAAGGGAGCGGTTAGACTTGGTGCGTTTAGGATTCGGTGATCGTTTCATGATGATCATGATTTATATCTTTCTAGCATTTTTGGCCTTTGTGACGTTTTATCCTTTTTGGAACGCTCTTGTGGTTTCCTTTAACTCTGGAGCCGATACATCGCTTGGGGGAGTCACATTCTGGCCGAGGGATTTTACTTTGGAAAACTACGGTATCGTATTTCAGGATAAACGCCTGCTGAATGGCTTCGGAATATCGGTAGCCCGTACGATTGTGGGAACCATAACTTCGATTCTAGTGACCTCCATCTTCGCTTATGGCATGACCAAACGCGAACTGATCGGTCGTAAATATTACATGATTATGTGTATAGTCACCATGTATTTCGGTGGTGGTTTGATACCAAGCTTCATGCTGATTCGTGGTCTGGGCTTGATGGATTCGTTCTGGGTATTCATCATTCCTGGTTTGGTAAGTGTATGGAACATGATTATATTCCGTACCTTCTTTGCAGGGTTGCCTAATGGCTTGGAAGAGTCGGCAAAAATTGACGGGGCGGGCAATTGGGGGATCTTCTTTAAGATTATCCTGCCGCTATCCGGTCCGGTTATTGCAACATTGTCTTTGTTCACGGCAGTATCACACTGGAATGAATGGTTCCTACCGAGTATTTACATCAATAAAGAAGAATTGCTGCCCATTCAGACGATATTGCGTCAAATACTGAATTCCAACATTATGTCTGAACAGATGAGCAATTTGGACTCGGCATCTCAGGCCGCTTTATCTCGAATGCAGAGTGTGACCACGAAATCTTTGTCCATGGCTACAATGATTGTCGCTACGGTTCCGATCATCATGGTATACCCTTTTGTACAGAAGCATTTTGTTAAGGGAGTACTGGTGGGATCGTTGAAAGAGTAGCACATGTATGGCAAGCAATCCTGTTGTTTGAAGCTTAGCTTTAGACATAAATATCAAGGGGAATTATGAAAGGGGAAATTAGAGAATGAGGCTCAGAAAAAAATCTTTGGCCACATCGGTTACTGCGTTGTTAGCAGCGGCTTTAATGCTGTCAGCATGCAGCGGTGGTACTAAGACAGCTAACCCGACTCCTAGCGACAATGGAACCACCGCACCGCCAACAGAAGCAGCATCAGACAAGTTTGTACTGGGTGAGCAACCGCTTGATTTTAGCTTTTATGGTCACTATGACTGGTACACGATGCCAACATGGGGAGAAGATGCCGCAACGAAATGGATTAAAGAGAATAAAAAAGTCGATGTAAAAGCGGTTAACTCCCAAGGCAATGCTCAACAAAAATTCAACACGATGATTGCTTCCGACGAGCTTCCTGATGTTATTTGGCTGGAGCGGGGATCGGATGTTGAAAAATTGAGAGAAAACGGCATGCTCGTACCTTACGATGACTACTTGGATAAATATCCGAACTTGAAGGAATGGTTGGGTGAGGCAGGAATCAACATGCTTCGTTCCCCTGACGGCAAGCTGTATCAATTCCCTAACTGGTACACCAGCCAACCGAACGGTAATGCAGGTTATGTAGTCAACAGTAAAATTTATAAAGAGCTTGGCGAGCCTAAGCTGGAAACAACGGACGATTTGACTAAATACCTGGAAGCTGTCAAGGCGAAATACGGAAACTCTGTAGTTCCTTATGAACCAGGTATTGAAGGACAAGGGATTGATGTGTTGTACTCTGCTTTCAAAGAGAATGCAATGACACGTTGGATTACCATTCGTGGTGTGCCTAACGGAGATAAATTGACTTCGATCTTTACGGATCCAACATATCGCGAATCGATGCAATATGCAGCGAAGCTGTTCCGTGATAAACTGATTTCTCAAGATGCATTGACTCAAACCGCTGACCAAATCAAGGAAAAAGTAATGACAGGCCGCGTTGCTGTATATGCAGCTTCCAGCCCGACTGAAAATGCAATGAACGCACATGCGGAACTCGTTGCCAAAGATCCGGAAGCCGGTTATTTCATGATCTGGCCGATTCATAAGGAAGGTCTGGACAAGAATAAAATCTTCCCGGGAACCTATACTCAACTGGGTTGGAACGTAAGCGTTATTACGAAAGCTGCAAAAAATCCTGAAGCGATCTTTGCTTTCCTGGACTGGTATACAGGTCCTGAAGGTCAAACACTGTTAATGTGGGGACCGGAAGGCGGATATTGGGATGGATATGAAGAAGATGGTATAACGCCTAAGTTTACTGAGAAATATGTTACGGATGCTGCGGGTCTTGGCAAGTTGCAAGCGGAAACAACAAACCTCCAGTGGAACGGAAACACGGTATTTATTGATACAGCAAAAGCGAAATACGAAAGCACATTGCCAGAAGAAGAGCGTAACTGGTCAACTCGTTGGCAGTATGAAATAACTTGGAAAACTCAAGCAAATGCAACGGAATTCATCAATCTTGATCCGGCCCCAGAAAGCGAAGAAGGTATTATCCGTCAGCGTGTAGAAGATATCTACACAGAAGCTAGAGCGAAGGCGCTGTTTGCGAAGGACGATGCAGAAGTACTGGCTGTCTTGGACAAAGCAGAAGCGGATGCTCAAGCAGCTGGCTATGATAAACTTCTTGCATTCAAAACAACGAAATGGCAAGAAAACTTGGCTCAAATGAATGGTCAAAAGTAGAATAACGTAAACCAAAAGGGTATGCTGCATCTGCAGCATACCCTTATCGAAATTTAGGGGAGAGGATACCCATCTATAAAGTGCTGCTGGCTGACGATGAAATATTGGACCTAGAGGGCATGAGGAGCTTTATTCCATGGGAGAGTCTTGGAATGACCGTGGTTGATTCGGTCAATAATGGATTTGCAGCATGGGAAGTCCTGCAACGAGAGGATATCGACATTCTTGTGACGGATGTACGCATGCCCAATATGACTGGTATTGAATTAGCGCAAAAAGCGCTGAAGATACATGATGAATTACAGGTTATTTTTGTGAGTGGTTACCAGGATTTCAGTTATGTTAAACAGGCAATCGCATTAAACGCTTGTAATTACGTGCTGAAGCCCATGGAGGACCAAGAGCTGATTGAAGAGTTGACCAAAGTTCGGATTGAGCTGGACAGGCTCCATGACCGCAAGGAAACAGAACGGGCTTATCAACTGATGGTACCGATTCTCAAAAATCAGTACCTGCTGCAAATTCTCCAGAAGCCTTATGACGGTGCCATGCTGGGTATTATTAAGCGGGAATACCAACTTCATGAGATGAACTGGCCCGTGCGAGTAATATTACTTGAAGTGGATGATGTCAGCTCCTGGCGGAGCAATCATTACGAGGTCGAGAATCCGAGTGGATTAAATGAGCAGTACTTCACGAGATTGCATAAAGAGCTGGAGAGTTGCGGATTCAGGCATATATGCAAGGTGACAGATCAGCGGATGGCAGTACTCATGGATACGACAAAAGGCAAGGAAGAGATTCAGTCATTACTGACGGCGCTAGGCCAAGAGTATCCCCTTACCGTGACCGTAGGTGAGGGAGGGACTGCGAATCGGCTTGAAGAACTTCATCCGTCCTACGTTATGGCAGAGGGTGCCCTTGACTATAAAATGTTTCGTGGAAAAGGGAAATGGATACTTTATAACGAAGTGCCGACAGAGGACCGGGAGGACGCCAAAAGCCTCGATATCAGGCTGGACTCTTTATTTACCGCTATGACGAATTATGAGATCGTCAAAATCCACGATGAGATCGAAGCCATACAACTGCTTGCATCCAATATCCGCTCCAAATTTACGGTTCGAAATCTTGGAGTATACATTATATTGAAGTTGGACGCGCATTTGCATACGATGCATGAAGACCTGTTTCGGATGCTGGGAATCGAACTGAAAAACCTCGATGTACTCTTGCAATTTGAAACGATGGACGATATTTTCTCGTGGTTAAGAATGAAAGTTTTTGAGATTTCGGAGCAATTGAAATTTCGCAAATCGTCCAAGAATGGACGTCTTGTTGAGGAGATTATTGATAATATACGAGAGCGGGTTCACGAGAATATTACGCTCCGGGATATGGCGAACCGTTTTTCCTTTTCTCCAAACTATCTAGGTGTTCTGTTTAAGGAAGAAACCGGTTATAATTTTAGTGATTATGTCATCAAAATTCGTATGGAGCGAGCCAGAGATCTATTAGTCAGCACGAAACTTAAAATATATGAAGTGGCTTCTCAAACAGGTTACCAGTATTTGCCCTATTTTAGTCGTCAATTCAAAGAGATGTATGGAATGACACCACTGGAGTATAGGCGTAAACACTCTTAATACTACTATACCGCTTGTAATGAGGTTGTGATTAGGTTTGGCGGGGAAATTCGAGCGTATCCGGGTCAAGATACCATTTGGCTTCAAATTAATGATTTCTTACTGTGTATTCATCATAATACCGGTATTGCTTGTAGGAAATATCGCGAACCAGGTATTTATCAAATCGATTAGAGAACAAACGTATAATAACATTCAAGGTACCCTGCACCAAATGAGTGATAATATTTCGTATAAAATGGAAGACATCGTCCGCGTTTCCGACATGCTCTACTTTGATTCGTCCTTTAATAACCGACTGCGTTATTCAGAAAGTACATGGGTAAGCTACGATACGATGGTCAATGTCCTGATTCCGAAGTTGGAAACGGCGATTAACACAGCGAACTCCAAGATTTGGCTGTCGATTTATTTACGGAATGAAGAGTTAAGGGAAATTTATAATAATTATAGTTACTCTGATCCGCTTGAATCCAACACGCGTTTATTTGATATATATCAGTATGAGCGTCTTGTGGATAAGACCTGGTACAAGCTCTATCCCCAAGAGGAAAACTATGGATCGACGCTGGAATGGAAGCAGGTTGAAAATGATGCGGGCAACGGTCGCATTTCACTTTTGCGCAGGCTGATCGACATCAGTTCTATACAGCTGCAGGAGATTGGATTCGTGCGAATCAATGTCAGTCTAGAAGATATGTTCGAAAGCATGGATTATAACAAAATCGGTGATGGGACAGCGTTATATTTGTCGGATGCGCAAGGCAGAGTCATTCTTTCTTCAGGCGGGGTACAGACAACCGTGTTTAAGGAGAACGAGCTGCGCAATAATGGAGACTTGCTTATTCGTAAGCCGATTCCCGTGCTCGGCTGGAATCTTATCGCGGTCGTTCCTGCAGAAATCGTGGAGAAAGATACGGTGAAAATCCGGAACCTCACCCTGCTTATTTGCCTCATTTGCATTGCTATATTTTTTATAGTCAGCATCGTAATATCCAAGTACTTCAGCTTACGCGTATCCAAGATCGTCTCTGTTTTGGATTCTTTTCAGGAAGGTGCATTTCATAAACGGGCTCAGTTCAAGGGAAATGATGAGTTTACACACATCGCTTCGGCCCTGAATGATATGGGCAGCAATATCGGCAAGCTGATTAATGAGGTGTATCTGGCCGACCTTCAGAAAAAACAAGCGGAACTGGAATCGCTGCATGCGCAGATTAATCCGCATTTCCTATACAACACCCTATCCTCCATTAGCCGTCTGGCGCGGTTTGGGATGCTGGATAAGCTGCAGCGCATGGTGATGGACTTAGCGAAGTTTTATCGCCTGTCTCTTAATGATGGACGGAATATCATCTCTGTGAAGAATGAGTTGGAACAGGCTCAGGCATATGTGGATATTCAAAAGATTAAATACGACGAACGCATGCAGGTTACTTATGATTTTGAGCCGGAAGTGGTCCGGTATGAAACCGTGAAATTGATTTTGCAGCCGTTTATCGAGAATGTGCTGGAGCATGCCTGGACCGGGGATTATATACATGTTCGAATTACCGCCAGAGTGCTGGAAGATGTTCTGGAATTTAAAATTATCGATAATGGCGTCGGGTTCCCGCCCGGCAGAGTTCTGGACAATACAGGCGGACAGGATCTAACCAATGCCGGATATGGCATTCGGAATGTGGATCAACGAATCAAACTTCACTATGGCAGCGAATACGGGGTTACATTATTCAGCCGTGCCGGTATTGGGACGACGGTAAGAATTGTGATCCCCCTCGTGAAGCGAACCGTAGCGGAAGGACGCAGCAAAACATTGATGTAACAGGGGGCCTATATCTCCCGATCGTTCAGGCTTCAAGAATGGGCTTGACGAGGGGAGATATTTTCTGTATATTTACTTTATCGATTAAAAGCATAAAAGCTTAAAAGCGAACAAGCGCGAAAGCGACTATCAAACAATAAAATGGAATATATGCAGAAAGAAGGTTTTATTATGATCGTTATTACATCCAATCAAATACCAGAGGAACAAGTTCAGCATATTGTAAGCGAGATTGAGAAGGAAGGACTCCAGGCTCATGTATCCAAGGGAGCGGATCGTACCGTGATCGGGCTGATCGGCAGCGTAAACCCGAAGCTTGCGGAGCATCTTCGCCAAATGAAGGGCGTAGAGAATGTAGTTAAAATCTCCAAGTCCTACAAGCTTGCGAGTCGTGATTTCCATCCGGATGATACCGTCATTGATATTAAAGGCACCAAGATTGGCGGCGGCAATCTGGTCGTTATGGGTGGTCCATGCGCCGTGGAATCGCCGCAGCAGATTGACGAGATTGCGCAGCTGGTTAAGGCAGCAGGCGGACAAGTGCTTAGAGGCGGCGCGTTTAAGCCTCGCACGGGTCCATACAGCTTCCAGGGCGTTGGTGTCGAAGGTTTGATCATGATGGCGGAAGCCGGGCAAAAACACGGCCTGTTGACGATTACGGAGGTTATGACGCCCGAATACGTGGATATTTGTGCGGAGTACGCCGATATCCTGCAAGTGGGTACCCGCAATATGCAAAATTTCGACCTGCTTCGGAAACTGGGCACCTGCGGCAAGCCGGTTTTGCTGAAAAGAGGTTTCAGTGCAACCTATGATGAATTCCTGAATGCAGCGGAGTACATTCTTGCCGGCGGCAATCCGAATGTCATGCTCTGTGAACGTGGAATCCGAACATTCGAAACTTACACCCGCAATACGCTGGATTTATCTGCCATCCCTGTTTTACAAGGGTTGAGTCATCTTCCGGTCATCTCTGATCCGAGTCATGGAACGGGACGACGCGAGCTTGTCGAACCGATGTCCAAGGCATCCGTGGCGGCCGGAGCAGACGGCCTTATTATTGAGATGCATACAGACCCGGATAATTCCATGACAGGTGACGGGGTTCAATCCCTGTTCCCGGATCAATTCGCCGCACTGCTTAAAGACTTGGAGCAGCTGGCCCCATTGGTAGGCAAAAGCTTTGCGACCGCCAAAGCGCCTGCTTCTGAATTTGCGCGCGTATAGCATTTGAGCAGTGACGCTGCAACCACAGGGATCGCGTTAAGAACCTGGTCAAGGTTCGCCATTTCCTTAAATCTAATTGAGAAGACACCTGCAAAGAGCTTGCAGGTGTCTTTTTTCTGAGTTTACATTAACTGGTTCCTCGTGTCATATAAGTTGACATTGTTTTCAAAAATACCTTACATAGGTATTGACGTCAGGTTATCTCCCGGCATATAATGACGAAAAGAAATCGAAAGATTATGAACATTGTTAAGCTGTTTAAGTCTTAATGTTCGGAAATTGGGAGGAAGAGACATGTCGGTAGAGAAAGTATTGCAAACCATTAAAGAGAACAATATTGAGTGGGTCGATTTTCGTTTTGTAGACTTGTCGGGACGGGTTCATCATATTAGCTTGCCGGCTTCAGAAGTAGACGAAGAAACATTCGTGAACGGGGTAGCATTTGATGGATCTTCTATTCCAGGATTCCGCGGCATTGAAGAATCGGATATGGTTATGATGCCTGATCCGGAGTCTTGCTATATCGATCCGTTTACAGCACATCCTACGCTTAACATTATGAGCAACATCTATACTCCGGAAGGGGATGCTTACGAGCGTGACCCGCGCGGTATCGCAGCTCGTGCCGAGCAATACCTTCAAGAGGCCGGTATCGGAACAGCGGCATTCTTTGCACCGGAATCCGAGTTCTTCCTGTTTGATGAAGTTCGCTATGAAAGTTCCATGAACAGCTCCAGCTATTTCGTAGACTCCGAGGAAGCGCATTGGAATACGAACCGTAAGGAAGAAGGCGGCAACCTTGGCTTCAAAGTTGGCGTTAAGGGCGGATATGTTCCAGTAGCGCCTGTGGATACGCAGCAAGATATCCGCAGCGAAATGTGTCGTTTGCTTGATGAAGCAGGACTTCGCGTTGAGCGTCACCACCATGAAGTAGCAACTGCCGGCCAAGCGGAAATCAACTTCCGTTTCGATACATTGAAAAAAACAGCTGACAATTTGTTGATCTATAAATATATCGTGCATAACACAGCGCGCCAATATGGCAAAACCGCTACGTTCATGCCGAAGCCATTGTTCGGGGATAACGGAAGCGGCATGCACGTTCACCAATCCATTTTCGATGGCGATACTCCATTGTTCTACGAGAAAGGCGCTTATGCGAACCTGAGCGAAACAGCGATCCACTATATCGGCGGTATTCTGTACCACGCGCCTGCATTGATCGCTTTGACAAACCCGAGCACCAACTCCTTCAAACGTCTGGTACCAGGCTATGAAGCACCGGTTAACCTCGTATTCTCGAAGGGCAACCGTTCTGCCGCAGTGAGGATTCCGGTTGCGGCCGTAACGCCTAAAGGCTGCCGCATCGAGTTCCGTACACCGGATTCCACGGCGAACCCTTACCTTGCATTCTCCGCTATGCTGATGGCTGGCTTGGACGGTATCAAGCGCAAAATCGATCCAACCGCACTCGGATATGGACCATTCGATAAAAACATCTATGAATTGTCTGACGCCGAGAAGAAAGAAATCCGCAGCGTACCGGGTTCCCTGGATGAAGCTTTGGATGCACTTCAAGCAGACTATGAATTCTTGACAGAAGGCGGCGTATTTACGCAAGAATTCCTCGAGAACTTCATCGAGTTCAAGCGTGCCGAAGCCAAAGCGGTTAATATCCGCGTTCATCCGCACGAGTACTCCCTGTACTACGATCTGTAATAAACAACGTTAAAAAGCCCAGGGCATGATGCCCTGGGCTTTTTTTGTACACATGTAAGTCTGGCTAGGTTTAGGTTTTAGGTGCGGATTACCATGCCAAATGAGATCAAGGGCTATTTTCAAAGGCATTCATTACTAACGCTGCTCTTAGCTAAAACATACTCGTCACTAAAGCTTTACTCTCAAAAGTAACCATAGTTATGCGTATTGCTTCCGCAAGATTCACGGACGATGAGCTCAGGCTCAACGACAAAGGAGCTCACGGGTGATTGCTTATGGATTAGGTCGTAGAGCATGAGCGCTGCCAGGCGGCCGATTTTCTCTTTATTTTGCCGAATCGTCGTTAATTTGGGAGTTGTATATTTGCACGCTTCAATGTCGTCACAACCGATGATCGATACATCGTCAGGGACATTCAGACCGTGTTCCTGAAGCGCTTGGATGGCTCCAATCGCAATCTGGTCGGAGGCAGCAAAGATCGCGCGGGGGAGAGAACCCGCTTGAATCAGCCGCGTCATGGCTTTATATCCGCTTGCCTCATGAAAATCTTCACCGTTCAAGAACCATTCCGCACGGGCCGGAAGTCCAAAGCTTTCCATGGCGTTACGATAACCGGCCTCACGCATGTTGGAGATTTCAGACTCCTTGCTGCCTCCGATGAACCCCAAGTCTCTGAGGCCTTGAAGATAGAAATGCTCCACGACCTTCGAGGACATTTTATAATTATCGGACATGATATGCCCCGACATTTCGCCGAACAGTTCTATATCGACCCCAATGCACGGAATGTCGCTCTCATCAAGCTCCTTAATGGAGGGCTCGATTTCCTCGCCGGATATAATGACACAGCCATCCACCTGATAATGACGGCATCGGCCAAGGTAGTCGGCGTCATCCCCTTGGAATTTCTCATTCGAAAAAAACAGCAGATCGTAACCAAGCACCCCCATTTGCTTCTTAAAGGAATTGAGAACTTCAACAAAAAAAGGATGGGTAAAATCGACATTCAGCTTTCCCGCAAATATGATGCCGATTAAATTGGATTTTTTGGTTGCTAATGTTTTCGCGGAGTTCGAAGGGGTGTATCCCGTCTCTTTCATAATTTCCAACACCCGTGCTTTGGTTTCCTCGGACACATCACTGTAGTTGTTGATAATCTTGGAGACGGTGGATACGGATACCCCGGCCATTTTAGCGATTGTTTTAATGTTTAACGCCATGCGAAACGCCCCTTATTCTGTTTATGATGTCACTTCATAATTTTCGTAAGTTTTCGTTAATCATGATTGCCAATGATTTGTATGTGTAAGGTTAAGGAGAGAAAGAGCCGTTCTATACGTGTTTTCAACTCGAAATATGTTGTTTAAGAACACGATTTTATATGATCCGATAGAGTGATAACGGAAAATATATCGATGAAGCCTACCATTGTGATCAGTATTAACCAATCCGGTTGCAACGTATACAGCACATATCCGAAACTGTTTCGTAAATTAGTGTATCTGCTTTACCTAGGTAAGTCAATGAAGAGAATAGCCGGGATGCCTGTTATAGAAAGGAATTATGCTGAAATATGTTCAATAATGAAATATTGCGACAAAGAGAAAAAAAGCTTTGACAAACAAAAAATTATGAGTAATAATAGGCCTTGCGAAACCGCTTTCGGTATATTTCGCTGAATTACGAAAATTTATAATGAATGTTTCGTAACATCGAGATTGTACTGGACGAGAAAAAGCGAAAATGATGAATCCGGTTTCATAATGAATTGCACTTTAATTTCAGGGGGTAAAGAAATGATTAAGAAATTATCAGCAATACTTTTGGCGGGTGCTCTGACTTTCTCGCTAGCGGCTTGCGGAAGCAGCGATTCGGCCGATAAGGGTACACCTGCGAAAGGCGATAAAAAGGTCATCAAAATTTTACACTGGAAACAAGATAACATCAATAAAGCGGTTGAAGAGATCAACAAGAAATTTGAAGAGAAATATCCCGAGTATAAGATCGAGTATACCACTACGGGTCCTGATGACGAATACAAGCAGGCCCAAAGAGCGAGAATTACCGCTAATGACGTTGACGTTTTGGCTGATTTATCGGGTATGAGACTCTCCCCGCAGGAATGGACACCGGGTGCGAAAGTGCCTGATTGGCAGCAGTGGATCGATACAGGCTTGATCGCTGATTTGTCCGACCAAGCCTTCATTAAGAATTATAACGCCAACGATATCGAAAAAGCCGGAACTTATAACGATAAAGTGTATGCTATCCCAACGGGCAAGGTTGCGATGTCCGGCCTGTTCTACAATAAGGAAATCTTCGAACAGAATGGATTGAGCGTACCGAAAACATGGTCAGAGTTCATCAAGCTGAACGATGACCTGAAAGCCAAAGGCATTACCCCGATTGTTGTTGCTGGTAAAGACGTATGGCCATTGAAACTTCCTGTTTTCGCCCTGCAAGCAAAAATTCTGGGTGGCGGAGATCAGCAGAAATGGATTGAAGGCGTTTGGAAAGGCGAGACGGCTTACAACGATGAAGAGGCAATCGAAGTATTGGAAAAAATGAAGACGCTTCAAGACAATTACATGATTGACGGATTCATGGGGATTGATTACGCAACGGCGCCTTCCTATTTTGCCACAGGAAAAGCAGCGATGCTGGCTGATGGCTCTTGGGATGCTCCAACCGTCGCAGCAGCGAATCCGGAGCTGAAATTCGGTTACTTCCCGCTTCCGGCTACGGAAGATGCAGCCAAGAATTCCTCCTTTGTCGGCAAGTATGACGTAACCTGGTATGCAGCCGAGAAGGGACCGAACAAAGAAGGGGCTCTAAAATGGCTTGAGTTCTTCTCCGAGCCGGAAAATTACACCACCTTCGTGAAAGCTGCCGGCTTCATCCCGACACAGGATAACATTCAGACGGAGAGCGACTTTATTGACAGTGAACTGACTCCATATCTCGGAGAGTTCGAATTGGCGTACGAAATCATGATGATTAACCGTCAAAATATCGGCGAGCATTTGGCTGCAGAAGGCGTTCATACGGAATTCCTGGCACCGGGCGGCCCATACAAAACAGCAAAAGAGCTGGCTGACATTCAACAAAAAGAATGGGAAGCTGCCGCTCCAAAATAAAGCTTCTTCTATTATAAAGAGACCTATATAGAATGAACCATACTGTAGTCGGGGTCTGTGCAGCAGGCCCCGACATTTATTGAAATGGGATTTGCGAGGTGAGAGAGATGTATCCATTTGGAAAAGGATTTAACCGATTCATACCCTTATTGCTGCTGCTGATACCGATGGCGCTTTACATCGTCTTTTATTTTGGACCATCGATCCTGACGGTCATCTATTCCTTTACCGATGTCAAGAACCTCCCGGGCAGCACGTACCAATTTGTCGGGCTGGATAATTATAAGGAATTATTTTTCTCGGGGAACTCAGGAGAGCGGTGGCGTTCCATCGTAAACACCCTGATCTTTATGTTCGTTGTTACGATCGTGCAGAACGGGGTCGCTCTGTTTATCGCCGTCATCATTAACCAGCGCCTGAAAGGCGATTACTTCTATCGTGCCGTATTCTTCCTGCCGGTGGTTCTGGGCGTAGCCGTCGTCGCTTTGATCTGGGGGATGATGTTCGACCCGTTAAACGGACCGGTCAATCGCCTCTACGACGCGCTCTTCGGCTATCAGGACATGTTCTTCGGGAGCTTTACTCATGCGTTCGGCTATATTATCTTCGTCCAGATTTGGATGTACATGGGCTATTCCATGCTGATCTTTCTGGCCGGGCTCCAATCGGTCCCTAAAGATTTATACGAGGCGGGGCATATTGACGGCACCAACAAGTGGCAGTCCTTCCGTCATATTACCTTCCCCCTGATCGCACCGTCCTTTACGGTGAATATGCTGTTATCCATCATTGGCGCCATGTCGACCTTTGATATCATTTTGGCGACAACGGACGGTCGCTTCAATACAAGGACGATGGCGTATGACGTGTACAAAGAGACATTCCGGGGAAGTTTGGAAATGGGCCTTCCTTCGGCGTTATCCGTTGTTCAGTTCCTGATTATTCTCCTCTTTGTTGTGGTGGCGGTCAGACAGACGCGTAAGAGAGAGGTGGAGTATTGATGCGAAATTCCAAAACCACGCAAATTCTTTCTTACGCCGTTGTAGGTTTGCTGCTGATTCTGTATGTCGTTCCGCTGCTGCTTGTATTCAATGTATCGCTCAAATCCTTCAACGAGTATCTGCTCAACCCGATCGGGATCGTTCAGAACATGGAATGGGGCAATTACACGCAAGCATGGTCTGAAGGCAATTTCGCCGGTTATTTTGCGAACAGCTTGATATATACGGTAGCGGCGACGCTGCTGACCATCATCGTGTCGTTGTTTGCGGCGTTTCCGGTAGCGCGCGGATATGTGATGTGGAGCGGCTTTATTTATATGTTCTTTTTGCTGTCCCAGTTTCTTCCGAATCCGATGGTGGCCCAGTATAAACTCATGCTGTCCTTCAAGGAGAGCGTATCGTTCTTCGGGTATGATACCAAGCTCGGTTATATCCTGCTGAAAACGACGGGAACGGGCGTTGTGTTCATGATGTTTGTCGGTTACATCAAGTCGATTAGCCGCGATTTGGATGAGGCGGCAGGCATGGATGGTTCCGGTTATATCCGTTACCTGTTCCAGATCATTCTGCCGCTGATGAAGCCGGTTATCGCAACGGGCGTCATTCTGACCGCGATCGGAATCTGGAATGATTTTGTCGGCCCGATCATGTATCTCCCGAGTCCGTCCAATTATCCCATTACGTTCGGCCTGAAGGAATTCAGGGGGCAATACGGGAATAACTGGCCGCTGCTTGCATGCGGAATTACGATCGTAGCCGCACCGTTGATCATTCTGTACACGTTCATACAGAAATATCTGGTGGACGGGGCGCTGGCGGGAGCCGTCAAATCCTAAGGCATAGAGGGGAAGAAATCGCAATATGAAATCAACAGGATGGAAGTTTGAGGGGGACCAGGGTGTCTTTAAGATAAGTCATCCCGAACATCATAATTATTTATATTTTCCTTTAGTGAATGAGGCCGGCATGATGTCGGCCGTCACGCCGAATCTTCACGGTGAAATGACCAGCAGTCATAATACGTTTTTCATGCCGCCCGTTTCGGTGGAGGATCTTCACAATTCCAAGTCCGCGCGTAACTTTTGGGTGCATGTTGACGGGCATGGCGCATGGTCCGTAACCGGCAATTCAGCCAAGCAGAATGCAAGCCGGTTCATGAACGAGGAAGAAGAAAGCCAGCTGGAAGCCGGGTTTTTATGGCATAAGCTGACGCGGATTAATGGAGAGGCCGGACTGCAAGCGGAAGTAACAAGTTTCGTTCCGGTAACGGATGACCAGGTCGAATTAATGAAAGTGAAGCTGACCAACGTAGGCGAGCAGACGCTAAAACTAACCCCTACCGCGGCGATCCCGCTGTATGGCCGTTCGGCAGACGACCTGCGGGACCATCGCCACGTGACATCCCTTCTTCACCGGATCTTTGTCCATCGTAAAGGGATTGAAGTACAGCCTGCTCTCTCATTTGACGAGCGGGGTCACCGTATCAATCACGTATCCTACAGTGTGTTGGGTGCGGAAGCGGACGGTGCGGAACCGATTGGTTATTTTCCGGTGCTTGAAGAATTTATTGGGGAAGGCGGCGCGCTCGATTGGCCTGAGGCGGTCATTGCCAATAAGCAAGCGGTCGCGCAAGCAGGAGACTCCTTGGCGGGTTACGAGGCCATTGGAGGCCTGCGGTTTGCGGGGGTGCAGCTGCAGCCTGGTGAATCGAAGGCTTATGTTATGGCGATGGTCATTTCGGAAGATCGCGCCGAGATTGGAACACTTGCCGAAACGTATTTATCGGAGAGACGCTTTGATGAGCTGCTTGCGCAGAATGAAGCCTATTGGAATGATAAACTGAATGCCGTTTCCTTCCAGACCGGTGATCAGCAGCAGGACCTGTGGATGAAATGGGTAACCTTGCAGCCGATATTGAGACGTCTTTATGGCAATTCATTCCTTCCTTATCATGACTATGGCCGTGGGGGACGTGGATGGCGTGACCTATGGCAGGACTGCCTGGCATTGATGATCATGGAACCGTCCGAGGTACGGTATCTGCTGCTTAATAATTACGCGGGTGTACGGATTGACGGAAGCAATGCAACGATTATCGGAACGAAGCCCGGTGAGTTCATCGCTGACCGGAACAACATACCGCGCGTATGGATGGATCATGGTGCATGGCCATTCATGACCACGCTGCTTTATATGGATCAGAGCGGGGATTTGGATTTCCTGAATCAGCCGCAGACCTATTTCCGCGATGTATTCGTGAAACGCTGCAAGGAGAAGGACATAGGATGGCTGCCTGAGCACGGGAATCAGCTCTTAACCGTGGACGGTGAGGTATACGAAGGTACGATACTGGAGCATATGCTGCTGCAGAATCTGGTTCCGTTCTTTAATGTAGGGGAGCACAATAACATCAAGCTTGAGGGGGCAGATTGGAATGATGGTCTTGACCTTGCCCCGGATCGAGGCGAGAGCGTAGCCTTTACTGCGTTCTATGCAAGCAATTTGATGCAGCTTGGCGATCTGCTGCTGGCATGGCGGGACAGCGAAGGCGTGGAGTTAATTGAAATAGCAGAGGAAATGGCCGTGCTGCTCGATTCGCTAACGGCTCCCGTCTCATACGACGATGTGCAGGAGAAGCTGGGGCTGCTTGATCAGTATTATGAGTCAGTTAAAGTCTCCGTGACCGGAAACAAACGAAAGTTTAGCGTGGCGGATGTTGTTCAGGATTTGAAACGGAAAGCCGACTGGATCATCCAGCATTTGCGCGGCAAAGAATGGATGACGAGCCAAGAAGGATATTCGTGGTTTAACGGTTACTACAATAACGATGGAGAGCGCGTGGAAGGTGATCATCCCCTTGGCGTCCGGATGACGCTCACTGGTCAGGTCTTTGCTATTATGGGCGGAATAGCGGACAATGAACAGGTAGGGCAAATAACGAAGGCAGTTGATCGGTATTTAAAAGATCCGAACATCGGCTATCGCCTGAATTCGAACTTTGGCGAGATTCAGCAAAATCTCGGGAGGGCTTTCGGATTCGCTTTCGGCCATAAAGAGAATGGAGCCATGTTCAGTCATATGAGCGTCATGTACGCTAACGCTCTCTATAAGAGAGGTTTTGTCCGAGAGGGATACGAGGTATTGCAATCGATTTACGATTTAAGCAATGACTTTGAACGCAGCCGCATGTATCCGGGTATTCCCGAGTACATCAACGAGAAGGGGAGAGGGATGTATCCCTATCTTACCGGGTCGGCAAGCTGGCTTTTGCTGACCATGCTGACCGAGGTTTTTGGAGTAAAAGGAAATTGGGGACATCTGCTCCTGGAGCCGAAGCTCAGGCCTTCGCAGTTCGGAGCCGACGGTACTGCCGTTGTTCATACGCGGTTTGCGGGTAAAGAGCTTCAGATTGTATATAGCAATCCGAAGCGGCTGGATTACGGAAGCTATACGATTCAATCGGTTACGCTGAACGGCGAGAAGATTCAGCTGCGCAGTCAGAAGCAGGAGTCTGCCGAACTGGATCGCAGCTTGCTGTCCGCGTTATCCGATGACGAGTGTCAGCGGATTCTTGTCGAGCTTGCCTGACACACGAGCATACAATATTTCGGAAGCCCTGGCAGGCAATTCGGCCGGGGCTTCTTCATCATGAATGGAGCGATTGTTTTGGGACATCAATTAGCAAACGGACAATTGGAAGTTGATATTGCGGAAATCGGCCGTTATCAAGGCACGCGTTTTGACCGGACCGGTTTCATTACCCAGGTCAAATTAACCAAGAGCGGTCACACCTTCTGTGTACACGAGTTTGCGGAGGGTTTTAACGCCCAGGGCGGGTCTGGATTGTGTAACGAGTTTGGACTGCATGAGGGGATGGGGTATGCAGAGGCCGAAGTAGGAGGGTGGTTTCCTAAATTAGGGGTAGGGCTTCTTAAACGGGTCAGCGAGGACCCGTATCACTTTCAGTATACGTATCCGGTGGAACCGTTCGATGTGGATATCACTTCGGATGATGTGAGCATTTCCTATACGATTCATCCTAAGAACGTCAAGGGGTATGCGGCAAAACTCGTTAAGAAAATCTCGATTCAGGACACGGCAATGACGATAGATTATGAGCTCTGCAATGAAGGAAGCCAGAGGATCGATACGGAGGAGTATATTCATAATTTCATAGGGATTAACGAGGAGCTGGTAGGACCAGAGTATAAGCTGAAGTTACCGGTCCCTGTCCGTTTTACGGAGGTCGAATCGGATTATACATCGGATCTGCTATCCGTTCAGGAATGCGAGATAGGCTGGAACGCCAGACCGAACAAGCCTTTTTACGGAAGAATACAAGGCTTCAACGGCAGCGATTATTCCTATTCATGGGAGCTAACGCACACTGCCAGCAGGGCGGGAGTAAGGGAGATCAGTGATTTTCCGGTCGCGTATATGGCTCTGTGGGGGATGGGCCATGTCATCTCGCCGGAAGTGTTTATTCAACTGAGCCTGGCTCCCGGAGAAAAGAGAACCTGGAGCAGAAAGTATCAATTCTTCTGTTGGTAGCCGGACAATTTAATGTGAATAATTACACTTGAAGGTCTATGGGATTGTTGCTATGATTAGCGTTAATTAGCATTCATAGTAGAGAAAGGGTGGAGAGTCTTTTGAGCAAGAGAGCATACAATTTTAACGCAGGACCTGCTGCATTGCCGCTTGAAGTGTTGGAGCGCGCCCAGGCCGAATTCGTCAATTACGGGGATACCGGCATGTCGATCATGGAAATGTCGCATCGCGGTGCTGTGTATGAAGCCGTTCATAACGAAGCGCAGGAGCGCCTGCTGTCCCTGCTGGGGAATCCATCCGGCTATAAGGTGTTGTTCATCCAGGGCGGTGCAAGCACACAATTTGCGATGATACCGATGAACTTCCTGGGACAAGATCAGGTTGCGAACTATGTAATGACGGGAAGCTGGTCTGACAAGGCGATTAAAGAAGCCAAGCTGATCGGCGAAACTCATGTGGCGGCCTCTTCCGAGGAGAGCAAGTATATGGCTCTGCCTAGCCTTAAGGACATCCAGCTGTCGGATCGTGCAGCTTATCTCCATCTTACGTCCAATGAAACGATTGAAGGTACGCAGTTTAAGGAATTCCCGGATACCGGCTCGGTGCCGCTTATTTGTGATATGTCGAGCGATATTCTCAGCCGTCCGTTCGATTTGAACCAATTCGCCATGGTTTATGCGGGTGCCCAGAAGAACCTGGGGCCGTCCGGCGTAGCGGTTGTGATCGTTAGAGAGGATATGATTACAGATTCTCCTAAACATCTGCCAACTATGCTCCGCTACAATACGTATTTGAAAAATAACTCGCTGTACAATACGCCGCCGTCATTCGGCATCTATATGATCAACGAAGTGCTGAAGTGGATTGAGGAGAAGGGCGGCCTGCAAGGCGTTCAAGAGATGAACCGCAAGAAAGCCGCACTCATTTACGATGCCATCGATCACAGCGAAGGCTTCTACCGCGGCTGCGTGAATGCAGAGGTACGTTCCGATATGAACATTACCTTCCGTCTTGCTTCCGAGGAGCTGGAGAAGGAATTCGTGAAGGCTTCGGAGCAAGCAGGCTTTGTCGGCCTGAAGGGTCATCGCAGCGTTGGCGGTTTGCGCGCTTCGGTCTATAACGCCGTTCCGTACGAGAGCGCTCAGGCGCTCGTAGAATTCATGCAGCAGTTTAAGAACAGTCACAACTAATATCATATAAGATTACACCATGATAACCTTCCGCCGTTCGGCGGAAGGTTATTTCTGGATATCCCGGGAAATCGGGAAGGAATCGGTTATAATAAAAATAAAACAGAAGAAAAGGTGGACTTATCAACATGGCATTACACATCGTACTAGTCGAACCGGAAATTCCAGCCAATACGGGCAATATCGCCAGAACTTGCGCCGCAACGGGCACACATCTGCACCTGGTCCGTCCGCTCGGCTTTAATACAGATGACAAAACCTTGAAACGGGCCGGGCTGGATTACTGGTATGCCGTACATATTGAATATCATGATTCCTTTGAGGAGCTGCAGGCACTCTATCCGGAAGGACGCTATTTCTACGCCACGACGAAGGCAACCAAGCGTTATATGGACATTGATTATCAAGACGGGGATTTTTTGGTGTTTGGCAAAGAAACCAAGGGATTGCCGCCGGAGCTGCTAGCCGCGAATCGTGAGCATTGTATTCGCATGCCGATGACCGATAAGGTGCGTTCTTTGAATTTATCCAACTCTGCAGCGATTATGGTATATGAAGCATTGCGTCAATTGGATTTCCCGGGTATGGAATAAGTTATGCAAAACTTTGAGTTTTTTGGGGAATATCATCCAGTATACCTAGTTGATATTGAAAAAAACTAAGAAATTCTTAATTTCCAGCAGGATTCGACAACTTTTTATCGAACTATTATACTAGGCCCTTGTTATCAGTTCTGAACTGTGGTGTCAGAAATCACTTGTTGAAAATGAAAGAGGTGTACAATCGTTATGAAACCTGCTGGTGTTGTTCGTAAAGTGGATCAGCTGGGAAGAATCGTTCTGCCTAAGTCTCTACGCAAGAGATATCAAATGAACGAGGGGGATCCCGTAGAAATTCTTGTACAGGGGGACCATATCATATTGGAGCGCTATCGTCCGAAATGCGTCTTCTGTGGTTCTATGGACGGAGTAAGCGAGTTTAAAGAACGCTATATCTGTTCACAATGCATGTCCGAAATGCAGCAGCTTCCGAAACATGCCTAGGACCTTAAATGAATCACCTTTTGCGCATCGCTAATGAGCGGTGCCTTTTTTGTCCCTCAAAAAAATAAAACTCCCCCGATATACGAGGGAGACGCCTTACAGGCCTTTGGTTTTATCATCATTGTATGCCGCGGTCCAAATGCCAACCATGTAAAGGGCGAATACGAGCATGACGATCCAAAATGTTAATGAGAACGACATTCTTGCCACCTCCTGCTAAGCTAACCTTATTATAACCACCTTGAGCCAAAAAATAAACGAGAATATGAGGGCCGATTCTATCATTTGAAAAATAAGAAGTGCGTAGGTACCGGACGCAGACTTCCGTCCGATGGTTTGTTCACGACGCGGCCGTTTAGGATGAGGGATGCGGACCCGCCGCCATCCAGATTATACGCATCGATCACGCCCAGCTTTTTAAGCTTGTTTTGCAGCTCTTGCAGCGTGGCTCCCGATTTGCCCTTCTCATCATATCCTTCGGTAACCAGGATGAGCAGCTGATCGTCCTTGTAGTTGCCGATGACGGTACGCGGTGCGCGGCCGGGGGTCGTTCTCCATTTCTCGGGAATTGTCGTCTTGCTGCCGTTTTGGAGCAGCACGGGGACAAAGGTAGCACCGAACATGGGATCGAGCCGGTCAAGCTCGCTCTGGCTGTAGAACTTGCCACCGATCAGCTTGCCGGATTTGCTCATGCCGACAAAGGCAAGATCCTTAAAGCTCGGTTGAAACCCCGAGACGTATTTGCCATCATAATAGGTCGTGCTCAGTGGATGTCTGCCCCCGTTCCCGTCAGCGTATCCACCGGCATTAATCCCCGCGACCGCACCATGCCGGCTTACGGCGCGCATGGTGGTTTCGACGGACCCGGGTCTGCCGCTTTCGCTGCCAAGCGACATCTTCATCGCGGAAGGATCCTTCAGTTTGACCTTCATCGCATAGCCGTGATAGGTGCCCGGATTGATCTTGTACAATTCGATTCGAATCCGGTCACTGTTGACCGTTTCAATAGGGACACCCAATTTGGTTGTGATCCGTCGATTATAGATTTGCTCCGGGCGCGCGGCTTGCGATTCCGCTGTTTGCAGAATGGTTCCCACTGTGGCCGTCGTCTGCCGATAGAGCTTGGCCGTTTTTTCAATGGAGGATATCGTCTGTTCCGCAGAGACGGCGGCTTGATCCAAATCCTGTTTGATCACGGCTGATTGTTCCGATATGCTGCCGGATGGTATGTACTCGGCGGTGTCGTGCGACAGACGCGGCGGTTCCGTGATGAACCACATACACAGCAGCATTCCGATAAAAGGTGCAATGGCCAGCATAAACGTACGGTTTAACTGCTTGGGACGGATATACTTCAGTTTTCTCACTTCAGCAGCTCCATCTTGCGTTCCAGCTCTTTCAGCTGTTTCTCAACTTGGCTTAGTTGACTGTACAGCTTGTTGCTGTTGTCCGTTTTGCCGCTAGCCTGATCCTTGGTAAAGGTAAGCAGCTCATTAAACGACTGAACCTTGCTCTGCATTTCGTCCATTTCCTGAACCAGCTCGTTAAACCTTTGGTCGTACTCTGCTTTGAATGCCGCCATTTCCTGGCGCGTATCCTGCTGCAGCTGCACCACAACTTGCTCCTTCAAGTGATTGCTATATAGGTAGGCTGCGGTGGTACCCAGCCCGATGAGAACAATCCAAAATACCCAGAACCATTTGGTGGATGGCCCCTTTTGCTGCACTTCCTCACGGGATTTATAGGGGGTATTGTGTTCCTGGTCCAACATTGGCATTTCATCACCCCTCAAAAACTATCATTTTTTCCAAATTTCATTCTAACATGTCAGAATTACTTTCGCAAAGACGAACCAATAGCACTTGTTTTTATGAAAAATAGATTGCCTAGAAAGATAGAGTGGGATACAATCTGTATAGATTTGATTATCAAATAGGATACATATAAGACATTCGCCATGCATACCGTCAAAGGCCCTGCGCCTATAGGATTAATTAACCTAATTTCTATACGTATAACGGCTCTAAATTGCGTCTATCCATATCTGCAAACAACGAAGATTCGCAATACCGGATATGTAAGAAATTGACGGCGCTTACTTAATAGAGATACTAGAGATTCAAGTTTGTTGATACAGGAGGTCTATTAGAAAATGAATCAGGTTTGGCGGGTAGTTATCGTCGGCAGTCAACCTACAAGCATGCTGGGAACAAAATTGATTTTGGAAGAGCAGCAGGATCTGCTCGTTGAGGGAATGACATCCTCGGATTCAGAAGGGCTTCGCATGGTCGGGGATTTGCTTCCTGACTTGGTACTATTGGATTATCATTTGTCGGAACATACCTCGGAAGCCGTATTGGAGCAGATGAAGCAGCTGTCCCCGAAGACCCATGTCGTCATTATGACCGACAATGATGGCCTTCCTTTGCTGCAATCCTTGATCAGCCGCGGGGCAAGCGGCCTATTGTCCAAGCAGGCATCCACATTTCAGCTCATACATATGATTACCGGACTCCGGGAAGGCGTTGCCTCGCTGCCGCTCGACTGGGTAAGGCAAGGTATCTGGCCGTTAACGGCCTCTGCAATGAACGAGGGCGGACTCCAGCTCTCCGAGACGGAGGCTTTTATAATGGAACGGATTGTCCAGGGCATTACATACGACAAAATCGCCATGGAAATTCAGGTGAGCCGCCGCTCGATTGACAATTACCTTCGTAAAATCTATGTGAAACTCGGGGTATCCACCCGTGCACAGGCGATCGAGAAGTATGCGCTGTATACCCGTCAAGGCAGGCAAATATATGCCTAAGGCAGGATTAAGGTATAATATATACATATCAGGAATACCTTTTAGAGGTTGTTAAGAGGCTCCTGAATACAAAACCGAGGTTTTGATAACGGTTAGAGGAGGGACTTCCATGCAGTATTCCTTTGCTTCCCGTGCACAGACCCTTTTGTCATCCCCGCTGCGCGATATCAGGGAACTTGCGAAGCGGGATTCTTTTATTTCCTTGGCAGAAGAGCTGCCGGCCGAAGAGTTATTTCCTTTGCATTCACTGGCAGAAGCGGCGACCTCGGTGCTCTCCGAGGACCCGCTCGCCTTGCAGTACGGTGAGGCCGAAGGCTATGGACCGCTGCGCGAGTGGCTGAGCGAGGACTTTTCCCGCCGTAAAGGCCTGAGCATTCAGCCGCAGCATATTCTGCTGACTACGGGGACGCAGCAGGCCATCGATTTGCTGGTCAGGGTGTACGTGGACCCGGGCGATCCGGTGCTGGTGGAGAACCCCACCTCACCGGGACTGCTCCAGGTGCTGCGTCTCCAAGGTGCCGCCATCGTGCCTGTGGAGGGAGATCAAGACGGGATGCTGCCGGAGCACCTGGAGGCCATGATCCGGCAGCACAAGCCGAAGCTGCTTATGGCTGCGCCCAATTTTACCAATCCGACAGGCGTGATGTGGAGCTTGGAGCGGCGTCAGCAGGTGCTGGAGCTGTGTATCTCGCATGGACTTCTTATCGTGGAGGATGATTCTTACGGCGATCTTTATTTTGCGGACGCCAAGAATCCGAAACCCCGAATTCCTTCCATCTTCTCACTAGAGGAGCCGCAGGGAGGACATGTTCTGTATGTGGGCTCGTTCAGTAAAACGGTAGCGCCGGCGCTGCGTACGGGATGGGCTGCCGGGAACCGGCGCTTGATTGAGATGATGACGGCCGTGAAGCAGATGGCCGACTGGCAATCCAGCATGCTGAACCAGCGGATGCTGCACCATCTGCTGGAATCGAAGCATTTCAAGCTGGAGGACCATATCGGCATGCTTAATCGGGAATACGCAACGAGGCTCAAGCTGATGGTGGAGCTGCTGAAACGCAGCGCGTGGAAGGATTCGAAGTATGCGGTGCCTCCCGGGGGAATGTTTCTCTGGGTACAGCTGCCTCCGGGATTGAATGGGGATGCGCTCCTAAGAGCCGCTCTATTAAAAGGAGCCGCTTTCCTGCCAGGCTCGATGTGCTCGGCGGCAGATCGTACCCGTGAGTGTATCCGGCTGAATTTTACGCACCCGGGGCGGGATGAGCTGCTGCTCGGCATGAATCTCATCAGCGAAGCCGTGATGGAATTTACAGCCCGGAATTAGACATGGAAGGTTTCTTTATGCGAATCGTGTATAACATAGCAAAGCTGCTGATTGAGCCTGATTTCAGGTTCGGAATAGAATCAGCGGCTTTTTTTCATGGGCGAATATGTACTTGTTCGGAGTTCTACATGCAGAATCTATGATTTCAATACGGAAGCATAGTCTGCCAGAGCTTGTACGCCGGCCGGTGTCAACACGTAGCGACCGCGACTTACCCGACGGAACCAGCCGTAGTAATTGCGCTGCAGAATGTCAGCCGCCGATCCCACGCCGCTTCGATCCCGCACGGCCGCGGGAGAAATACCGGACAGCACCGCGGGTGTAACTTCTTGAAGCTCATGCCCCTCCTGCAGTTCGCGCGAGCTTCGCTGCTCCACTTCCGCCGCATTCATGGCAGCAGCAACGCGCAGCGTCTTCTCGCGATAAGCGGTAACCAGCTTGGCTCTCGTCACCCCGCCCGTGTTGTAATCGCCGCTGCGCTCCCGAAATTCATACAATAGGCGTTCCTTGCGCCTGATGGCGGTTCGTCCCTTCTGCACGGCGATCTCCGGCTCACAGAGCACCTCGACGAAGGGCGCTTTGGTTTTGTAGAAGGTGACCGTAATGAGTCCTAGTCCCAAACGTCCGCAGAGCCCCGTCAGCTCCGCCCAGCGCTGATTGACGGCTCCTTTCTTCGCCCGGCTCTTCTCGACGGCAAGGTAAACGTAGGGGGTCAGCTTTAACCGCTCGATGCCCTGGAGCAGAAGGGCCAGATTGAAGGTTTTTTTCAGCTCCACGATCAGCGGTTCATCGGCGCCCTCTTTCATGCCGACAAGGTCACAATTGTGTACTTCACCCTTCACTTCATAACCGTTTAGTTCAAAAAAGGCCTTCAGGGGAGCGTACAGCTCGGCTTCATGCTTTATCGCCATGATGACTCTCCTTTATTCGAAAGATGCTTTAATGTCAAGTTAATGTAATTTCAGTATAGCATGGGGACGGCTCGCATGGCGTACCCGAGTGTAGAATGGACCGGTGGTTAGATAAAATTGCATGCGCATGACTTCGAAAATAAGGTCAACTATTCCAAGCAAGTCGCATAGGTATGTAATACACTTTTTCGAAAATGGAATGTTTTCTAATGACGCTGTGGAATGGAAGCCAATCCCCATAAACAGACTCATAGGAGGTAGCGAAATGGATATTTTCGAACGCATAGCATCGTATCGGGCAGAAGGCGACCGTTTGGCGTGGAGCGGCACATTCAGGGAATACATTGAAATACTTAAGAAGGATCCCTCTCCAGCCATGACGGCACATGCCCGTGTATATGACATGATCGAATCCTACGGTTTCGAAGAGAGCGGGGGCCAGAAAAAATATAAGTTTTTTGAACAGGAAATCTTCGGTCTCGACCGGGCTGTCGAGAAACTCGTTGAAGAATATTTCCATTCCGCGGCCCGCAGGCTGGATGTGCGCAAACGCATACTGCTGCTTATGGGGCCTGTCAGCGGCGGGAAATCCACGCTGGTCACGCTGCTGAAGCGCGGCCTGGAGAAGCATTCCCGTACCGACCGCGGAGCGGTATACGCGATCGCCGGCTGCCCGATGCAGGAAGAGCCGCTGCATTTGATTCCGATGGAGCTAAGACCGGAGATCGAGAAGGAGCTCGGCGTCCGGATCGAGGGGAATTTGTGCCCGGCCTGCCAGCTTCGGCTTAAAACCGAGTACGGCGGCGATATCGAAAAGGTTGAAGTTGAACGGATATTAATCTCCGAGGAGAACCGGGTCGGCATCGGCACGTTCAGTCCGTCGGATCCCAAGTCGCAGGACATTGCCGATTTGACCGGCAGCATCGATTTCTCCACCATCACGGAATACGGCTCCGAATCGGATCCGCGCGCCTATCGCTTTGACGGTGAGTTAAACAAAGCGAACCGCGGCTTGATGGAATTCCAGGAGATGCTGAAATGCGACGAAAAATTTCTATGGAACTTGCTCTCCCTGACCCAGGAAGGGAACTTTAAAGCGGGCCGGTTCGCGCTGATAAGCGCGGATGAGCTGATCGTGGCTCACACCAACGAATCCGAGTACAAAGCATTTATCGCCAATAAGAAAAACGAGGCGCTGCAATCCCGGATGATTGTTATGCCGATTCCGTATAACCTGCGAGTCAGCGACGAGGAGAAAATCTACTCGAAGCTGATCGGCCAAAGCGATATGAAGCATATCCATATCGCGCCGCACGCGCTTCGATCTGCCGCGATATTCTCCGTCTTGACGCGTCTGAAGGAAACGAAGAAGCAGGGCATGGATCTGATCAAGAAGATGCGCATGTACGACGGTGTGGAAGTCGAAGGGTATAAAGAAGCGGACCTGAAGGAGATGCAGAATGAATATCTGGAAGAAGGCATGTCCGGGATTGATCCGCGGTATGTCATTAACCGGATATCCAGTGCTTTGATTAAGCAGGATCTTCAATGCATTAACGCGCTGGATATGCTGCGGGCGATCAAGGATGGGCTGGATCAGCATGCCTCGATTGCCAAGGAGGAGCGGGAGCGCTATCTGAATTTTATTGCCGCTGCACGCAAGGAGTATGATGATCTGGCGAAGAAGGAAGTCCAGAAGGCCTTTGTGTATTCCTTCGAGGAGTCTGCCAAGACGCTGTTCGAGAATTATTTGGATAACATCGAAGCATTCTGCAACTGGACGAAAATCCGCGATCCGTTAACCGATGAGGAGATGGATCCGGACGAAAGACTGATGCGTTCGATCGAGGAGCAGATCGGCGTCTCGGAAAACGCAAAGAAGGCTTTCCGGGAGGAGATCATGATTCGCATCTCGGCTTATTCCCGAAAGGGCAAAAAGTTCGAATATCACAATCATGAGCGCCTGCGCGAGGCGATTGAGAAGAAGCTGTTCACCGACCTGAAGGATATCGTCAAGATTACAACCTCGACGAAAACGCCGGATGCCGTGCAGTTAAAACGGATCAACGAGGTGAGCTCCAGACTGATCGAGGAGCATGGGTACTGCCCGGTATGCGCGAACGAGCTGCTGCGTTATGTGGGCAGTCTGTTGAATCGGTAATATCGAATAGAATAACGGAATGCCATGAGAAACCACTTGTGAAGTGAACTGACCCCATAAAGTTAGACATATTATTTTATTAGGCAATTTGTTGGGCATGAGTTCGGTACTGTACCGGACTCATGCCTTTTAGTTTTGCTTTAATTCGCTTGTGATTGTAATAATCGATATATGTAGAAAGTTCTTGTTTAAACTGCTCAATACTTTCAAATTCATTAATATATAGAAACTCAGATTTTATGATTCCAAAAAAGTTCTCAATGACCGCGTTGTCGTAACAGTTACCTTTACGGGACATACTTTGCTTAACACCGCGTTGTTCGAGGGCATGACGATACTGTTTCATCTGGTAATGCCAGCCTTGGTCAGAATGAATCAGAAGAGTATCTTCATCCGTTAGTCGATCGAATGCTTGATCTAGCATGGTTGAAACAAGGGAATAGACGGGTCTTGAACCGATCGTATACGTAATAATCTCCCCATTAAAAAGATCTAACACGGGGGATAAGTACAGTTTTTCTCCAAATAATTTAATCTCTGTTATATCCGTTACCCACTTCTCATTTGGCTTTTCAGCGGAGAAGTTACGCTCTAGAATGTTTGATGCAATCTTGCCAACCAAACCTTTATATGAACGATATTTCTTCATGCGTACTAGACACTTCAATCCCAACACGTTCATCAAACGCTGCACCTTTTTGTGATTCACATGGTGACCGCGATTCATTAACTCGTCTCGAATACGGCGATAACCATAACGCCCCTGATGCTCCTCATAAATCGCTTGAATAACGTCCTTTAACTCAGAATCTTTGTCCGGCATACCGAATGTATTCACCCAGTAGTAATACGTGCTACGTGGGATATCTGCGAGCTGGAGGAGTGCTTTCACCGAAAATTCGTTCCTTAGTTCATAGACTACTTGCGCTTTGTCTTGTTTGGTGATTTTTCCTTGTTTTGAACTAAGGTATTCAACTTTTTTAAATAAGCATTCTCCATACGCAAAAGTTCTATCTCTTTCTGTAAAGCCTCTACCGACCCCTTTACAGACTTTTGATCATTCAGTTGTTTTGGATCCTTTTTCATGGATGAACGCCCCTTTTTCTTTGGTTGTAGGGCATCTATTCCATGTAACTCTAAGCTTCTTTGCCAGCTTAGAATGGTACTATGACTCGCAATATTAAATACTGCAGCTGCCTCTCTAATAGACGTCCCATGTTCTTTTATATAATGAAGTACGTCTAGTTTATCCTGTACAGAATACGGTGTATAGCGCTTTTTAAAGACTTCTTCACCATGATGCTCATATTGTCTAATCCAATGTAAAAGGACAGTATGATGGAGTCCTAGTGATTTCGCAATCGATTTCATGCTTTCTGATCCATTTTGATAACGCATAACTGCTTGTAATTTTTCGTCCGAACTAAAATTAGCCATAGAAAAAACTGCACCTCCAATGTTAGATGGTGTCTAACAATTGGGGTGCAGTTCAAAGTTAGGGTGGTTTCTCATGTTTTGGGATGAAATGGCCCGGTTGGGTGGTGCAAATATATACACAATTAGGACTTTAGGATTATGTCTGTATGGTAAATATAGTCTATAATGGACCCTAAGTACTTGAACCTGTGATATGGATCACGCTATTTAGGAGTGGAGTTATCGAAATGATTGATGTTTCCCCGAAAAGACGCCAACAGTTGGAGTATATCGGATTGGATGAACAAGGGCTGGAGCTGCTGGCCAATCATCGCGACGTGTTTGCGAAGGTGGTTGAAGAGGTTGTTAACCGGTTTTACGCACAGATCGGGACGCATCCGCAGCTGATGCAGATTATCGAGCGCACCTCGACCGTGGAACGGCTTAAGGAGACCCAGCGGGTATACTGGATGTCCCTTGCGGCAGGAAGAGTGGATGACGCTTATATTGCCGAACGGATTAAAATCGGACAAGTTCACTCCAGAATCGGACTGAAAACGGACTATTACCTTGGAAGTTACATGGTTTATCTGGATATCGCTACCGACTTACTGAAGCAAATCGTACCGGATCAGTGGATCCAAGTGGTGCATGCCCTGAGCAAGATGTTTAATCTGGATTCCCAGCTCGTTCTGGAAGCTTACGAAATGAAAGAGAAAGAGAAAATCAACAATTTGGTATCGGATCAACAAAGAATGTTGGAAGCGATTACAAATGCGGTTCAAGAATTGACGGCCATGATCGTGGAGCTGGATCAAAGCGCGGCGTTAATGGCAGACAATGCGATCAAAACAGCGGAAGCACAGGATAAAGCGCATACGCTGACTTCCGAGCTGGGCGAAGAAATTCTGCATATTGAGCAGATGGGAAGTTTGATCAGGGAAATCTCGGATCAGAGCCACTTGCTCGGTCTGAATGCGGCGATTGAGGCTGCTCATGCCGGGGAATTAGGCAGAGGCTTCGAGGTGGTTGCCGGGGAAGTTCGAAAGCTGGCCACCCATTCCAAGAAGGCGATGGACGAGATTCAGGACAAGGTCAGCGGCATTATTCGCAAGCTGGGGCTTGTGGAGCAGGAATCAGAGAAAACATCCTTGAACGCACGAAATCAGGCGGCAAGCTCGCAGGAATTGGCTGCTTTTGTGAAAATGATGGAAAAGCTGGCCGATGATTTGGAATCACTTCAGCATGAATATGATGTTCAGAAGCATGATGTCCAAGAGGGAGCCATATCCCAGAAGGTAAGTGTATAACAGGGATCCAAGAAGCAAACGGATGAAGGATATCCCTAAACAACAGCAGCACCCCGCACATGGAGGAATCCCCCAGCGCGGGTGCTGCTGCTCTATGGCGCCATATTGTCTATCAAGGGCTGCGCTGTTAAATAAATCGCCGATGAAGCTTCTTGCCGTCGTAGGAGAACAGGATCGGTTTGCCCTCGATCATGCTGTGCAGATGCACGGGTTTGCCCCAGAGGCGGTAAACATAAGGGATGGTACGCTCCATATATTTCAGGTCAAGCTCTATGCCCTCATACAGATGCTTGATCATCAGCTCACCGGAGCGAAGATGATCGCCGTCGGTTACCACGAGAAACGGCGAGCCGCCGTTTACGCGGGAGACGACCAGCTGGTCGCGGATATTTTCCCACGCCTTGTCGGTGATTTTCCATTCCGGCCCTTTTTTCTCGAAGACATAGAGGTCCAGGTCCTCCACGAGTTCCTTCGTTAAATAATTGCGCAGGAAGGAAATATCGGAGTCGTATTCGCGCACATCAAACATCTTCTCCCGATCCCAGCGGCGTTCGATATCCTCGAAGATTTTCAGACCCAGGTAGTAGGGGTTCAGGCTGTGGCGCGACGGCTGCACGACCGAGGCGTTGAGCTTGGCGAATTCCACCGTTTCCTCGCTGGTCAGGTCCATCTCCCGCAGAATGCGCTGATGCCAGTACGAAGCCCAGCCCTCGTTCATGATTTTGGTTTCCATCTGCGGCCAGAAGTACAGCATTTCCTCCCGCAGCATACTCATAATGTCCCGCTGCCAATCCTCCAGAATGTCGGAGTGCTCCTGAATGAACCACATGATGTCTTTCTCCGGCTCGGGCGGGAAGCGTTTGGGTGCTGCCGGTGATTTATCGGCTTTGTCTTCGCCGTTTTCGTCCATATCCCATAAATCGTCATACCGGCCGGGAGGTTTCTGTCGCTTGGCTTCCTCCTTCTGCTCCTGCATCCGCCGTGCGGTGTATCGCTGCTTATCGAGTTTATCCGGCCTTACGATATGCGGGTCCACATGCTCTTGAATCGCCAGCACAGCGTCGATAAACTGCTCCACAGCCTCCGTGCCGTGCTCAATCTCGTAACGGGAGATACGCTCGGCAGTAGCCGACATGCTCTCAACCATATTACGGTTAGAGACGGAGAAGCGGGCGTTGTTTTTAAAGAAATCGCAGTGTGCAAGGACATGGGCCACAATGAGTTTATTTTGAATCAGGGAGTTGCCGTCCAGAAGAAACGCATAACATGGATTGGAGTTGATCACGAGCTCGTAGATTTTGCTAAGGCCGAAGTCGTACTGCATCTTCATTTTATTGAAGGTTTTTCCGAAGCTCCAGTGGCTGAACCGGGTAGGCATGCCGTATGCGCCGAAGGTATATATGATGTCTGCCGGGCAGATTTCATATCGCATAGGGTAAAAATCAAGGCCAAAGCCTGTAGCGATCTCGGTAATCTCCGCAATGGAACGTTCCAGTTCCGCGATCTCGTCTTGGTGCACGAGAATCCCCCTTCGTTATTAAAAACATGGTTCTTATCATTTATATGGAATCTTGCTGCAGATATGCGGGCTGACGAGGGGATGCCGGGAATATGTACGGGCTTCTGCGAAAAAAGAGTCCCGTCTCGTTCCACAGACGTAGCGAGCTGCCAGACCATGTAACGATGCCCCTCGGAAAGCTTTGCGTTATAATGGGATTAATCCAGCGGTTTGGCAGACTTCACCATTTATTAACCGATGGATAATAAGATGAGGTCAGGGAGGCAAATGAATGATCGAATTTCCTAAACCCGATGTGGAGCAATTTTTTCAAACTTATGGCATTCGTACCTTTGGAATCAGTGCAGACGAGTCACGGCTTGTATTCAGCAGCAGTCTAAACGGAAAGTTCAATTTATGGGCCATGGAGTTAGAAGGGGAGACGTCCTACCCTTATCCGCTTACATACAATGACCAGATCGCAAGCTTTATCAAGCTGGACCCGGAAGGGCGACATATCTTAACGGCGTTTGACCGTGACGGGAATGAAAATTATCAGTTTCATGCGCTGCGCTGGAACGGCGGCGAGCCGATGCCTTTGTTCGAAGGGGCCGATGCGGATGACAAACATTATTTCGTGCATTTGTCGGAGGATGGCAAGCGATTGTATTACGTCACATCGAAGGGGAATCCGTCCTTCCTGAATTCGCGCGTATATCATCTGGACACCAAGGAGGATCATTTGCTGCATGAAGGCGAGGTGACGTCGACCGAAATGTGTGCCGTGAGCCCCGACGAGAAAACCATCGCATATACGAAAATGTATGCCAACACCTACTATGTCAGTTACGTGAAGCGTGAAGGCGGCCAGCCGCTCTGCTTGACACCTTCCCCTGATCAGGTTCACATCTCGGGCGATGTGCTGTTCGCCAGCAATGACCAGGTCATTTTCGCAACGGATTACGAATCGGAATTTTCATATGTAGCCACTTACGACATTCCTCAGCAGAAGTTTGAACCGCTGTGCCGTTTCGACCGGGAGAGCATCCAGCTCTTGCGCTACCATAAGGATTCACGGACTCTCTATATCGTCACGGAAAAAGGGGTGGAGGATCGACTGTATGCCTATTCGCTCGACAGCGGGGCGTTAACCGCCATTCCTCTTCCATCGGATATCGTGGAGCAGCTCAACGTGACAAAGTCCGGCAATCTGTACCTGCTCGCCCGCGGCGCCGTGAAGCCGCTTAACATTTACCGTTACGCAGGCGGCTCATGGAGTATGATTACGAAGAACGTTTTGACAGGATTAACCGACGAGGACATGGTGACGCCGGAGGTTGTGACGTATCCTTCTTTTGACGGTATGGAGATCGAAGCGCTCCTGTTCCGAGCCAAAGACCATGTGGCGAACGGTTATACGGTTTTTTGGCCGCATGGCGGCCCGCAAGCCTCGGAACGCAAGCAGTTCCGTTCCATGTTCCAGTATATTCTGGCCAAAGGGTATCACATCTTCTGTCCGAACTTCCGGGGAAGCACGGGTTACGGCAGTTCCTTCGTGAAATTGGTGGAGCAGGATTGGGGCGAGGGACCGCGAAAGGATTGTTTGGCAGGCATGGATTGGCTGTTTGAGCAAGGCATTTCGAGCCGTGAGAAGCTCTTTGTGATGGGCGGAAGCTACGGCGGTTATATGACTCTGCTGCTGGCAGGACGTAATCCGGAGTATTTCAAAGCGGCGATTGATATCGTCGGGGTCAGCAACCTGTTTACCTTCTACAATTCGGTACCCGAGCACTGGAAGCCGATTATGGAGCGCTGGATAGGCGATCCGGAACGGGATAAAGAACGCTTTATCAAGGATTCGCCGATTACGTACCTGGATGATATGGTGAACCCGATGCTGATCATCCAAGGGGCTAACGATCCGCGTGTCGTCAAAGAGGAATCTGACCAAATCGTCGAAGCCTTGAGGGCGAAAGGCCGTGATGTGGAGTATCTCGTGTTCGATGACGAGGGGCATGGCATTACGAAGAAGGCCAACGAAAAAATCGCTTATGCGCGGATGGTCGAATTCCTGAAGCGCAATCAGTAAGAGACCGTATGAAAAAAGAGGCGTACCCAAGGTCCATTCGGACTCTGAGGTGCGCCTCTTCCCTTTAGCTATCTATAGTCTCGCTCGGATTCCAGAGCTTGATTCCATCGTCCTCCAGGATGCCTAAGGTCACATCCGAAATGTTCGGATCCTGGGTGAGCAGGGCGTTGATTCTCATTTTGGAATGGCCGGCCTCGGCCAGGGTCATTCCTTTCTTCAGTTCAATGTAGGCCTCCACATGATAGTTGCGGCCTTCCTGCAGGATGCGAAGACGATTGATGTCGCGGACATCCGGATCGCCGAGAATGATCTCGGAGATCTTCTCTTCCACTTCATTCGGTGCGGCGACGCCGATTAAGCCGACCATATTGTCATATCCGACCTTAAAGGCTACGCCCACCATCAGACAGCCGATCAGGATCGTGGCGATTCCGTCCAGGATGAGGAAATTGAAGAAATGCGCGAACACAATGGCAATCAACGCGAAGAGGGCGCCAAGCGTAGCCACGATGTCTTCATAGAACACAAGCCGTGTAGGCGGGGCAGCGCGGCCGGCATTTTTGAAAGCGGCGGGCAGCAGGGCAAATCCGGATGCTTGAACACGGGTTTCCTTCATAATCTCTTTCATAGCTTTCATCAGGATAGAGCCATCAATGATAACGGCAATGGCCAGCACAATGAAATTAAGCCAGAAATTCGTGGCTTCTTCCGGATGCTTTAACAGCTTGAAACCTTTCAGTATCGTTTCGTAGGCCATGATGGTGACCACGATCACCGCGACCATGCAGACCAGATTAATGACCCTGCCGAATCCGGTGGGGAACTTCTTGGTCGGCTTTCGCTCGGCCAGCACGCTGCCTACGAATACAAACCCCTGGTTTACGGCATCGGCCACCGAGTGCATGGCGGATGCAAACATCGTACCGCTCCCGCTAACGGACGCCGCTATCCCCTTGATTATGGCCAATCCCGTGTTGCCCAGTGCTGCAATGGCGGATGAGGTGTTTCCTTTTTTAATAAGCTGCCATGTGTTCTTCAATCCGAACCCTCCGTCTATTTTGTCGATTTCGATTTAAATCCGAAGTATATATTATCATATCATGCCAAATTAAGGGTATCCCCTATCCTCACGTGAAACATGATGTCATACATATTACTTAACATGTTTTTTGTTACATTAATCATTATTTACTCATATCTTCATTTCTTACCCAATACATTAAGAATATAGTGGAAAATAAAGGGATGTATGTAGTGAACACGGTTGGTAAGTGGTCTTTAGGAGGATGTGGCGAATCGAGTTACCGCTTGATGACAAAGCGTAAACTGCCTTGCAGCAAAGTGAAAAAACATAAGGAGGAAATGTTATGAAAGCGTTAACAAGTCCAGAGGCAGCGAAAGGCAAGGCGAATGAGGAATGGGGCCTGATTATATGCTCCAGATGTGATAAAATGGTGGACACGATTCCAACCGACGGAGTGAAGATCATTTATGGATATTGCGGAAAAGGGGAATGCAAAGGCACAGACCCTCAAAATTAATGGATGATCGTTAGCGGAATGTAAACAAAGCATGCTTTTTTGGGAGGAATCTTCCAGAAAGCATGCTTTTTTATGGATTTATAACCTTTTTTGATGGGTATTAAAAAAATGATTGATACCTAATTATGCATTTTTTAGACGAAAATATGTTGCATATATATTATATATGACGTATTATATCGGCAAGTAGAGGAAATGCACGCAGGAGGGATCACTATCGAACTGACGACAAGGCAGCAGGATATCGTCGATATCGTAAAAAAACATGCACCCATTACAGGAGATCAGATTGCGGAGATGCTGAATGTCAGCCGAGCCACCCTTCGTACCGATTTATCCAAACTGGTGGTTCTGGATTATATTGATGCCAAGCCAAAGGTCGGGTACTTTCTGGGAAAGCGGGGAACGCGCGACCGGGAGGAGAAGTTCCGCCTTCTCAAAATGAAGGTAGGCGATCTGCACGGTGTTCCGGTTATTGTGCGTGAGACCACGACGATTCATGAAGCCGTTGTATCCTTGTTTCTGGAGAACGTGGGGAATCTGATCGTTACCGATGCCGATGGTCATCTGGCCGGGATTGTGTCCCGCAAGGATCTGCTTAAGGTAACGCTTGGCAACCCGACGGCATCCTCCATGCCGGTAAGCCTGATCATGACCCGCCGGGCTAACGTGACAACCGTGCAGCCGGAAGATACGGTGCTGGATGCCGCCCGGAAAATCATCAACCATCAAATCGATAGCCTGCCGGTTGTCGTTCCGTCCGCTACGGGGAACCCGGGGGAACACTGGAAGGTTGTCGGTCGGATCACAAAAACGAATATTATCAAAATGCTGCTCGACATGGTAGCCGAGGAATAATGGGAGGAATCGGATGAATCAGGCATTAACTCATTTCATAGCAATCTGTTCGGACTCCATCGGGGAGACGGCTGAAGCAGTTGTGCAAGCTACCCTGCGCCAATTCGAGCTTCCGAATACAGAGATTAAACGTTATATGAACGTTCGCGACGAGGATGAATTGACCGAATTGATGGAGGAGGTGGCGCGGCGCGGAGGCTTTGTGGCCTACACGCTTGTGCAGCCGGAGCTTCGCGAGGTCATACGGGAGGAAGCCGTTCGGCTCAACATTCGTACGGTGGATATTATGGGGCCGATGATGCAGGCCTTTGCCGATACGTTCAACGACTATCCCAAACGGCTGCCGGGGCTGCTGCATCGCCTGGACGACAGCTATTTCCGGAGGGTCGACGCGATGGAATTCGCTGTCCAATATGACGATGGCAAGGACGTTAGCGCTATTTTGAAGGCGGACATCATATTGTTGGGCGTATCTCGAATCTCCAAGACGCCGCTATCGATGTTCCTCGCTCATAAAGGCTACAAAACGGTCAATTTCCCGATCGTGCCGGAGATGTCGCCGCCGTCGCAGCTCAGAGAAGTCACGAACGGGACGATCATCGGGCTTACGATCGAGCCGGAGCATCTTCTCAAAATCCGCAGCGAGCGCTTAAAGGTCATGGGACTGCCGCATCAGGTGCAGTATGCAGCCCTTGAGCGGATACAAGAGGAACTGGATTATGCCCTGTCGCTGTATGCGGAGCTTGGATGCCCCGTCATTGATGTTACCGATAAGGCGATTGAGGAATCCGCAGGACTGATTATGAATTATCTGAAATAAGGTGCATCGGTAAGGAAAAAAGCTGAAGGAGGGATTCATTCATGGAGAGTTCATTAGCATTGGAGCTTGTAAGAGTGACGGAGGAAGCGGCGCTGCAATCCGCCCGGTGGACAGGAAGAGGGGACAAGAACAGTGCTGATGAAGCCGCGACGGTTGCCATGCGCAAGCATTTTGATTCCGCAGCGATGGATGGTGTCGTTGTTATAGGGGAAGGCGAGATGGATGAAGCGCCCATGCTGTATATTGGAGAGCGCGTAGGGAACCGCAAAGGTCCGAAGATGGACGTGGCGGTAGATCCGCTCGAAGGAACGGAAACGGTGGCCAGCGGGCTGAACAACGCGTTATCCGTAATCGCCGCAGCTCCTCGAGGCACCCTTCTGCATGCGCCCGATATCTATATGCATAAGCTCGCGGTTGGACCCGAGCTTGCGGGCAAGCTGAGTTTGAATGATTCGATTGAGGTCACCCTTCGAAAAGCATCGGAGATCTTATCCAAGCCGCTGTCGGAGATGACGGTATCCATTCTCGATCGCGACCGACACAGCGCGATGATCAAGGCTTTGCGAGAGTCCGGGGTAAGAATCAAGCTGCTGAGCCATGGGGATGTTATGGGAGCAATCGAGACCTGCACGGACAGCGAGGTCGATCTCTATGTGGGCTCAGGAGGAGCTCCGGAAGGCGTTCTCGCTGCCGCTGCTTTGAAATGCCTGGGCGGGGAAATCCAGGGACGGCTCATACCGGAGACACCGGAGGATTTCATCAGATGCCAGGACATGGGGTTGAAGCATCCCGAGCAGCTGCTGACGATGGAGGATATGGTAGGCGGCGAAGGCGTATTATTCGTGGCTACGGGCGTGACGGCTGGCGATTTCCTGCGCGGCGTGAAGTTTATGCCGGGTCAGCGGGCCGAAACGCATTCCGTCATGATGTATTCCGGCACTAGAACCGTCCGGTATATCCGGAGCGTTCATCATCTGTTTCAAAGCAGTGAGACTTTAGCTGCCGCTGCATCTTCTTAATGCATAAGCAGGGTATCCATAATATAAAGGCACTCCAAAGGTTAGCTAACCTTCGGAGTGCCTTTATGCGTTGTTAACGGATTGGCGCTGCCGGATGCTTAACCGTGTCTCTTCCGTCCGAGCATCAGCCAAGCTCCGCCAAGCACAAGCAGCACAGCGATGACAGGCTGCACGACGGACAGATAATTCAGTACCGGTCCGATTGAGAATACCACGAAGAACAGCAGCGACAATACGGTCAGAATGTTAATCGGGATGAGCAGCCACTTGTTACGCGATCCGAACCAGTAGAACTCGAACAGCCCTGCCGCAACGGCCAGAATAAAGCCGGGCCACATGGAACCCCACGAGTCAAACAAGGAAGCGATTTGGCTGACAATACCGGCTGTGAGCAGAATGCCGCCCGGTATCAACAGTCCGATACCCTGTCGTCCAACCAGCGAGAAGTACATCCAGTGAAAAAACAGACCTAACGGGATCACGAACATCGTAGGCCAGAATGTGGCGAAGATGGAACCGGCGCCAACTGTTCCGCCTTGGTTTAAGAGCAAGTATGCGCCGAGCAGGATGAGCAGCGGTGCCAAGATTGTACGTTTCGTCATACAAACTTCGTTCCTTTCCTTTTGTAGATTGATTAATCCAAGAATACCATGCAATGAATGGGGATGTCCTCGGTCCTGCGGGGAATGTTTCACCTAGACTTTAGTCTAGGATGGCATGTTTAGCCAATAGGCAGGCCGTTTAATAAGGTGCTAAGCGGCTGTTAGGCAAGCCTGAATAAAGAAAAAACAGTCCTGCAGCAAAAGGGTTTCATAGCAGGACTGTCTTTTCCCATTGAAGGATATTATGAAGGCTTCTTGGTATACATGAGTCCAACGGTTTGAGGACCGCAGTGGCTGCATATGACGCAGCCAGCCGTAGAAATGCTAACCTGCCGTGCGCCTGTTTTCTCCTGCAGTTGCTTTTGCAGGAAGCGGGCTTCCTCCTCGGCCATGGTATGTACAACAACGATCAGATCATTGTCCATCTTATCCACTTGAGCCAGCGCATTCTGGATCATCTGATCCAGTGCTTTCTCTTTTTTGCCGCGTACCTTGTAAGCGGGGATCATACCGCCGTCCACGACTTTGATAACCGGACGGATTTTCAGCAGGCTGCCGATGATGTTTTGCATGCCCGAACAGCGTCCGCCTTTATACAAGTAATCCAGCGTATCGACAACGAATTCGCACTCCACTTCATTTACGGTGCGGCTTAATAACTCCACAATTTGCGGTATGGATGAACCTTCATTGGCTGCATGAACAGCCTTCATAACAAGCAGGCCGATACCGGAGGAAAGATTGCGTGAATCAAACACGGTAACCCGGCCCTCGGGCAGATCACCTGCGGCGATCAACGCATTTTGGTAGGTGGAAGAAAGCTCTGATGAAATGCTTAGGAACAGGATATCCTCGCCTTGCTCAATGGATGGCGTGAAGGCCGAAATAAAGTCGGACGGAGAAGGTGCCGCTGTTTTGGGCAGGCTGCCGATCTGGTCAACTTTGGCGTATAGCTGTTCCGGCGTGATGTCGACTCCGTCGCGCAAGGATTGTTCTCCGAATACGACGTAGAGCGGAACGATGCCGATATTATATTCTTCTATCCATGAAGGTGGTAAGTCGCAAGTACTGTCAGCAAAAATTCTAATTTTACCAGACATGAACATCTCCCTTTATCAACTAATTGAATCTTGTACTACTAGAATACCTTGTTTGATGAGAAAAGGGAATGCTCTTGTCGTTTTGGGTCGAGAGCTGAGCATACTCCAAAAAAGGCTGTAATTGTGCAACATATTCCATAAGTTTCCCGTTAATTCTAATGGAGGTGGTTTTATGGCTAAGCGTAAGCATTTGAGCAAAATGATCGCATTAACGACCGCTGCAATGCTGCTGATGGCAATAACGGCATGTGGAGGTGAAAACCCAACTTCTCAGCCGCCGGCTAATCCGAATCCCATAGTGGATGATGTCAAGGAACCGGCTGAACCCGTCGAAGAGCCGAAGATCGAGATCAAGCAGGGTACCGGTACCTATGTAGGTCAAATCGATAACAATTCCATTGAAATTGAAACAGCAGACGGTCCTACCGCGTTCCGGCTGGACGAAGGTATGGACCAAGTCATATCCAAACTACAGGGAGATGAATCCGTCTCGTATGAGTATTGGGAGCAGCCCATTGAGGGTGAAGAAGAATTGAAACAGCTGATTCTCACCAAGCTGACGGTGGAAGAGGAAGGCGGGGGCAAGGGTTCGGAGACCGCGCAGCTGCCTGCAACCAAAGAGTTTGAGCTTGAGCTGGAGGGCATGAAAGAGACCAAAACAGCTAAACTGGCAGAGGGCGACGGCTACGCGCTGTATATTTTTGATATCTTTTCCTTTGATGCAAAGACCAATAAGCTGACCATGAATGTGGATCAAGATTATTATGTTGAGATTACGAAGCTGCCTTCGGATTATAACGAGGATGAACTCAGGCTGGAAGCGAAGAAGGAGCTTGCCGATGCCGGTAAGGTTCGTGAAGCTGGCGACAATGAGAAGCATAAGGTCATGGAGGGTGCATCCGTGTATATGATAGGCGAAGGTGAGAGCCTGACCAAGATGTACATTGTGGATGAGATTGACGGACAGGGTTATATCTTCCGCGTCAATAACCCTCACCGCGAACCTTCCGAAGGATTTGCTACGCATGCTTTTACATCCTTGAGCTCGATTATGAATCAATAATACTCGCAAAAACAGCCTCTGCTGTTTGGCCATAAGGCTGAGCAGCGAGGCTGTTTTGTTATTCATATCGGATGGATGCATTCATTATTGCTTGGAGGTCTCCAAATATTGCTTAATAAAGCGCAGTGCATTTGCGTCACGTTCCGTGCCTTCACGAATGCCCGCAAACATTTCTTTCTTAAGGACAGGCAGTTGTTCGCCTAGCGGGCTGCCCATAATATCCACGGCATACACATGCTCCGAACCGTCTTCCTCATTTTTCCCCTTTACCAGCATCTCCGGCGTGAGCAGTTCCTTCAGCTCGCCTTCAACCTCGGCTTCGAGGGGGCGCACCATCCCTTGATTGCCAACCCAATCAAAGGCGGTCTGATCCATAATGTACAGGTCCGGGCGCTCGGTGGACAGTACAAGCAGTGCCTTTTGCAGCATGGCTGCATCCTGCGGATTGTTGGAATCCAGAGGCGGTACATAGTTAATGTTAACGGTTACGCGTTTCCAATCGGGGAATTGCGCCAGAATCGCATCCTCGATTGGTTTGAGGTCCTGTCCACCATCCTGATTCATATAAGATCCGAGGAACATGACTTCCAGATCAACCGGGGGCAGATTGGCCAACCGTTCTTTTTCGGCCTGATGGTTGAAAATACTAATCACGATATAAATGAGGACGCCGACTAGAGCAATACCGCCGAGCACATGAAATTTATAATAACGGAAGAAATGATCGGTTTTCTCCGCTGTCCCGGCAAACCTTTTATATTTGCCGTACCGTTTCTGATTCATCTCTTCCAAAGCTTTACGGTTCTCTTCTTCAAGGATGAATTTATAGGCTTTGGTGATGTCGGCAAACTCGGCTTCGATCTCCTCCGCCCGGTCCGGCTCCCGCCTTTGATGTGAGCGGGTTTGGCGCATGAGCAGCGTATACCGGTCGTCTAGCTGTTCCTTGGTTGCATCCTCCGGCAGACCCATTCGCTCATAGGCTTCTTTCAATTGGTCCATTCATGTCACCTCTTCTATACTGTGAGAGTTTCCTATTTACCAGTATATAGTGTAGAGGCGGCAGGTTACAAACGTTTATGTGATGTTTCGACACTAGTTGTCTTGATAATGGGTAAACTGTCAGGAATAAGGAAGAAACGCGAAAATGGATATCATGGGATATGGTAAATGATTCATTGTCTCCCTGAATGATTATGAATGTTTTTGAAAGTTTTAGATTGTTTTTTGGTATGTTTATGTTACTATATGCTTTGAGGGGGGATTCACATTATGCTGACGGAAGAAAGATACCGAATCATATTAGAGCGCTTGCAAGAACGTGGCGTCGTGAAGCTGCAGGAATTGGTTGAACTCCTTGAAGCTTCGGAATCAACGGTACGGCGTGATTTGATCGACCTTGAAGAACGTCAATTATTAAAGCGCATTCATGGCGGAGCCGCGTTGCCGAGCCCAAAGATACAGGAACCTGGAATTGAGGAAAAAACGTTCAAAAACATTCAACAGAAAAATACCGTTGCCCGGTTAGCGGCAGCACAGGTGGAGAATGGAGAAAGCATCTACCTCGATGCGGGAACGACCACGCTGGCGATGATACCGTTCATCGACGCGAAGGACGTTACGGTGGTAACGAACGGTTTATCCCATATCGAAGCGCTGGTAAGCAAACGAATCAAAAGTTATCTACTGGGCGGCATGATGAAAATTCATACCAAAGCCGTCATCGGAAGCATAGCGCTTCAAAATATGGACAACTTCCGCTTTGACCGCTGCTTTCTCGGCACGAACGGTGTGGATGTAGAGATGGGCTACACCACGCCCGATCCGGAAGAAGCCTTGATCAAGCGGCGAGCCCACCAGCTGTCCGCCTCCAGTTATGTCCTTGCGGATTCAAGCAAAATAGGAGAGGTTTCCTTTGCCAAATTACTGGATCTGAACGAAGCGACGCTGATTACGGAGTCCTTATCGGAATCCTGGAAGAAGGCTATTTCACAGAAAACCAAAATAATTGAGGGATCATGATGATATATACGGTAACACTGAATCCTTCCATCGATTTCATCGTGGAAGTTGAACATATCGAGCTCGGCGGTTTGAACAGAATGACACGGGACTTGAAATTTCCGGGCGGCAAAGGAATTAATGTATCGCGGGTGTTGAACCAGCTTGGAGCTGATAATACGGCCATTGGTTTCCTGGGCGGATTCACCGGTCGTTATATAGACGAGATGCTGGGCAAGGAAGGAATCCGCACCCATTTCGTGAATATCGCGGACGATACCCGCATCAACGTCAAACTTAAGCATGGCGACGAGACCGAGATTAACGGCCTGGGTCCTATCATCCGCGAGGAAGAAACGAAAGAACTGCTTCATAAGTTGTCACAGCTTCAAGCAGGGGACATCGTTGTGCTGTCCGGCAGCGTTCCGCCTTCGCTGGGACCTGATTTTTATGGCCTTCTTATCGAAACGTGCCGGAAGTGCGGTGCCGAATTCGTGATGGACACCACTGGAGAGGCGCTGATGAAGGCATTGGCCTGGAAGCCGCTCCTCGTAAAGCCGAATCATCACGAACTGGCCGAATTATTCGGCGTTGTTATCGATTCAAGCGAGAAGCTTGTAGAGTACGGCCGAAAGCTGCTAGAGGAAGGAGCGCAGCATGTTCTTATCTCCATGGCCGGCGAAGGGGCACTGTTCATCACGGCCGATCGGGTATATCACGCGAGCGTACCGTCAGGTACAGTCCGTAATTCCGTCGGGGCCGGTGATTCGATGATTGCCGGATTCGTCGGTACGCTAGCGATGGGCAAGGATCCGATCGAGGCATTCCGGACAGGGGTCGCCTCGGGTAGCGCGACGGCGTTCTCGGACGATTTGGCTGTGCGGGAAACGATTGATCGACTTCTTCCGCAGGTTAGGATCACGGAGTGGTAAGCCGCTTTACATCGATTACGCGGTTATGATGCGGCCGGCCGGCTATGGCGTGGCAGTCATCACGAGGATATCAAGGGAGTGTGAACCAGCATGAAAATTACGGATTTAATGATACAAGAAACGATGATCATGGACCTGAAGGCGGTCACGAAGGAGGCAGCCATTGATGAACTGATCGCAAGCCTGGCTGCAAGCGGGCGGATCAACGATCCGGTCTTGTTCAAAGAGATGATTCTGAAGCGTGAAGCCGAATCCAGTACGGGAATCGGAGGCGGCATCGCGATGCCGCACGCGAAGACGAAAGCGGTTAATGAACCGACCGTCGTGTTTGCCAAGAGCAGTCAGGGCGTGGATTTCGAAGCGCTGGACGGAGAGGCGGCGTATGTGTTTTTTATGATCGCAGCTCCGGAAGGAGCCGGAAATACCCATCTCCGTACGCTTGCCGCACTATCGCGGCTGTTGATCGATACCGAATTTATCGCACAATTGATGAATACGAAGACGCCCGGGGAAGTAACGGCGTTATTTGATTCGAAACAGGCAGTGGAAGAAGCTGCCAAGGCGGAGAAGGAAGCGGCCAAGAGAAGGGAAGCGGCAAAAAAGGAATCGGAGAAGGCTCCGGAATCCGATGTCACTTCCGAATCTGACCCCAAGAAAGTTGCTGACGGAACCTCGGATGCTTTTGTTGTTGCCGTAACGGCGTGTCCGACCGGTATTGCCCATACGTTTATGGCTGAAGATGCCCTGAAGAAGAAAGCTCAGGAAATGGGCGTCGAGATCCGGGTGGAGACCAATGGCTCGGAGGGTGCGCAGAACGTGTTGACGGAAGAGGAAATCCGCAGGGCGGCAGGCGTCATCATTGCCGCCGACAAAAACGTGGAAATGGCCCGCTTTAACGGAAAGCCTGTGCTCCAGCGACCGGTCAGCGACGGTATCCGCAAATCGGAGGAGCTGATTCGCAAAGCGATGAGCGGTGATGCCCCCATCTACCGGAGCGAAGGCGGAGGTGAGTCGCAGGCGAAGGACGCGGAGAAGGGCAGCATAGGCACGAAAGTGTATAAGGACCTGATGAATGGTATTTCGCATATGCTGCCATTCGTCGTGGGAGGCGGTATTCTTCTGGCTATCTCCTTCCTGATCGAGCAGCTTGCAGGAGACAATCATCCCCTCTTCCAGCTGCTGCAGACGATTGGCGGGGGAGACGGCGCCTTCCACTTCCTCATTCCGGTTCTGGCGGGATTCATTGCGCTCAGCATAGGTGATCGTCCGGCGTTGATGCCCGGTATGGTCGGAGGGCTAATGGCCCTGAATTCTAATTCGGGATTTCTTGGCGGGCTAGCGGCAGGTTTCTTGGCGGGTTATGTGGTGATTCTGCTGCGCAAAGTCTTTGCTGGTCTGCCCAAAGCGCTTGATGGCTTAAAGCCGATTCTGTTGTACCCGGTTGTCGGCCTCCTTGTAACCGGAACGATCATGTTCTACCTGTTTGATCCGTTCTTCAGCTGGATCAATCTCGGCCTGATTGATATTCTGAACAATCTGGGTACTGGAAACGCGGTGATTCTTGGTCTTATTCTGGGCGGAATGATGTCGATTGACATGGGTGGACCCTTCAATAAAGCGGCATATGCATTTGCGATCGGCGTCTTTACATCCAGCGGCAATACGAACGGAGCCATGATGGCTGCGGTTATGGCCGGCGGTATGGTTCCTCCGCTTGCTATTGCGCTGGCGACGACGTTTTTCAAGCATAAGTTTACGGAGCAGGAACGAAAGTCCGGTGTGACCAACTATGTGATGGGACTTTCCTTCATTACGGAGGGCGCGATCCCGTTCGCCGCTGCCGATCCGCTGCGCGTGCTGACATCTTGCATCCTCGGCTCGGCGGTTGCCGGCGGGTTGACGCAGCTGTGGAGCATCAACGTCCCTGCTCCTCACGGGGGGGTTTTTGTTGCCGCTCTGGCCAACCATGCGCTTCTGTTCTTGCTGGCCGTCCTGATTGGCGCGGTGCTATCAGGCCTGCTGCTTGGTCTGTGGAAGAAGCCGCTTGAGCGTAAATAGATTCATACAGATGAGACAATACGAGTTTGGAGTAGGCGTTTCTGCTTACTTCGGACTCGTTTTTTTCATAGTCGGTTGGTCATTTCTGCAGTTGACCGCATGTTATAATCTAGTCATGATCGAAAATGGAAGGAGAGAGAATAGAGATGATGGAACAGAACAGCAAGGGTCGAGGTCCCGAGGAGCTTATCGAAGAAATCAACCGGACGTCCACAGCTGAAGGAATGGCGGCGGTATGGTTTCTGGGACAGGAGAGCGTTGTCCTTAAGGGCGGGGAGGTTGTCATCTATATCGATCCTTATATGTCTGATGATCTGGAACGCAAAGCGGGATTCAAGCGCGCATTTCCTGCACCGTTGACCCCGGAGCATATCACGAATGCGAACATGGTGCTGATCACCCATGAGCATGACGATCATATGGATCTGGGAACGATTGCGGTCATAGCCAAACAGAATCCAGAGACAATTTTTGTCGCACCGGCTTGCTGCCATGAAGCGATGAGAGAGGCCGGTGTCGCTCCGGAGCGTTTGTACGCGGCGATGTGCGATGAATGGCAGCAGTTTGAGGGCTTCCGACTGATGGCGATTCCGGCTGCCCATGAAACATTGGATGAGCATGAACAGTTCGGGCACCGATATGTCGGATATTTGGTGGATATCCAGGGCGTGTTGATCTACCATGCGGGAGATACCGTCGTTTATCCTGGTTTGGTTGAAAGGTTACAAGCGTATGCGATTGATATCGGGATGGTGCCGATCAACGGGGGAGATGCCTTCCGCCGGAAAGACGGAATCGTTGGAAATATGGGCTTTCGGGAGGCAGCAGAGCTTGCCGCAGCATCGGGATTCGATCTGACCATTCCCATGCACTATGATATTTTCCCTTGGAATGGAGAGAAGCCGGGGTATTTTGTAGATTATTGTTATGAGAACTATCCCTATATGAAGACCAAGGTGATGGCACGGACCGAGCGTTTGATTTATGTAAAAGATTAGTAGCAAAAGGTATCCGAATCGAGCTCGGTGGAATTTTTTTCAAATGCGGGACAGCAAGTCCGCAATTTTTCGAAATGGCAAGCATATAAATGAGACATGCCCTTATAAATGGAGATGGGGAAATGGTGTCATTTCGAAAACATGTCATTATCGTGATCGGCAGTTTTCTGATCGCGATGGGGACCAATTTTTTTCTTGTCCCGCATAAAGTTTTGGATGGTGGAGTTATCGGCATCGCCCTGATAGCTAACTATGTGTTTGATCTACATATCGGATTCGTCATCATTTTGTGCAGCATTCCCATGTTTATCGCAGCCTGGATATTAAATCGCGAAATTTTTTACAATAGTCTGTCAGGCATGCTGATATCTTCATTTATTATCGATTTGCTTTCACCGCTGCAACCGGATTTTTTGCGATTTTTTGCCCCGAATGTCATCCTGAGCGCGCTCCTGGGCGGGGCTTTGATCGGAGCCGGACTTGGATTTATGCTAAGACACAATGCAAGCACGGGCGGAACGGATCTGCTGGCGCATTTCCTGGCTAAATATTTGCCGTTAAATGTAGGCGTCATTATTTTGCTGATGGATGCCGTGATCATTGGTTTCGGAGGTTTCCTGTTGTCGGAAAGCACCTTCATGTATTCTGTTCTGACGATCGTAGCGGGCGGCTTTACGACAGGAATGTTCACCCAGAAGCGTTGGTTCAAAAAGAGACGGATTAAATAAACAGACAAGCCTATCAAGTCGACTCTTGATAGGCTTGTCTGTTTATGAAAAGAGCGATATTCGGAGGAATCCTATACGAAAACCGTACAGCATTTTTTATCTTTGCGATTGAGCTTCCTTAAAGGCGTTGATATATGCGCGTGCCTTCTCTGTAATCAGATTGAAGTCACCGCTCTTCAATGCGTCCTTGGTCAGATCCGATCCGATCCCGACCGCAAACGCGCCGGCCTTGATCCATTCATGCAGATTGTCCAGATTTACGCCGCCGGTTGGCATGATGTTGGCCTGCGGGAGCGGACCTTTCAGAGATGGAATGACGGATGGAGAGTACAGATTGCCCGGGAAGAGCTTGATGACGTCGACGCCAAGCTCAAGAGCGGCAACGATATCATGAACGGTTACGGCGCCCGGCATAACCGGGATGCGGTAACGATTGCTGAGCATAATGGTATCGCGGTCGAAGCCCGGCGAGACTACAAACTCGGCACCGGCAAGAATGGTGATTCGAGCTGTTTCAGCATCGAGAACCGTGCCTGCGCCAATGATGGCATAGTTATCCGCTTGCGGGTCTTTAGAGGAGTACATTTTGGCCAGCGTCGTAATGGCTTCGGTAGCGAACGGTACGGTCATGGTTACTTCGATAACCTTGATACCGCCTTCAATCGCACGTTTGGCAATCTCGACAACCTCTTCGGGGGAATCTCCGCGAAGGACAGCGACGACACCCGCATGATGAATTTGTTCGATCAGTCTTAGCTTTTTCATGTTACACACTCCTTCTCGTCTATGAATGGATTAGAAAGATGGCTCGTTTAATGAACAGGAGCTAACGCTCGATATGAGCAGCATTTCCGCGCCGCTGTTGTACCTCTTCCCAGGTCGGAAGTGCTTCCCAATCACCGGGCGCTTGGATCACCAGCGAACCGGTTAAGCCGCCCAGCGAGAGAGCCTCTTCGGGTGTCCAGCCCTTGGCGATACCGGCAAGGAAACCAGCACAGAAGCCGTCGCCTGCTCCCACGGTGTCCACCACTTGATCCACCTGTTCAAAGGGAAGGGAGTAGGTGTGGCTCTTGTGGACAATGACATTGCTCCCATTGAAACTTTTGATAACGGACATTCCGGGAAGCTGTCGCAGTCGGTCCAGGATCGCCTGCTCGTCCTCAGTTTCGAACAGCAGCTTGCATTCATCATAGCCCGGAAGAAAATAATCACAGGCTTCCGCAAGTTCCAGCAATACAGGGCGAGCTTCCTCGATATTCCATAGCTTGAGCCTGAGGTTAGGGTCAAAGCTGATCAGGACGCCATGCGCTTTGCATACGGAAATGACATGCCGTATCGTCTCCAGGCAGCTGCTGCTTAGAGCTGCGGTGATGCCTGTAAAATGAAGGATGCGGGCATTGGCTATGTATTCGGAGTCTACATGGTCCGGCGTCATGTGACTGGCGGCGGAGCCTTTGCGGTAGTAATAGACGGAGGATTGACCGCGAACGTTCTCGCGCAGCATAAGGCCGGTCGGTGCAATATCCGTTTGTCTGGCGGCGGAAATGTCGACACCTTCTCCTCGAAGCGTTTTCAAAATACCGGTTCCGATCGGATCGTTACCGAGTTGACCGAACCATCCGCTGCTGCAGCCAAGCCTGGACAGTCCGATGGCGAGATTGCTTTCGGCACCGCCGAAGGATTGTGCCATGCTTCCTCCTTGTCCTATGCCCCGTGTACCTTCCGGATATAATAATCCCATCGATTCACCGAACGTGATGACATCGATAGGACGCGTTTCATTCTTCATCGAATCTACCCCCTTGAATTCAGTCGCCGTTATTAACACTTTACCCTGATGGGGAGGATAACTCAATAATAAATAACACAATATAAAGTACCTCCTATCAGGGGAAGATAGGAGGTAGGCTTAGGCTTACATGTGATGGAGCAAACTAAAAACTTATGTTTAGAAACCTTTATACTGAGGCTCTTCCTGTTCAAGCTGCTGAACCCGCTGGGCCACTTGGTCCACGACTTGCTGTGTCTGTTGAGCTGCAGCCGTGAACAAATCCTTGGCATTTTGATCTTGCGTGGACAGTGCAAATTGCTCAAGGCTGGCCTGAGCGCTTTTTAAGGATGAGAGACATGTTTTAACATCGGAAGCTACGGTCATTGGTTTTTATCACTCCTTTCATGCGTAATAATGTACGCATTTTGCAGAAGAACATGCATGGAGCATATTTTGGAAAATAATGGTGTGATTTCTAAAGGGATATTTGACAATAATCTAAAGTGTGATTATTTAGTCAAGACATGAAATGAGGAGGCTTTATTGTGGCCGAGTGGTTGGAAATTGTACTTAGAACCTTATGTGCTGTGGTCGTGTTGTTTCTGATGACGAAACTGCTGGGCAAGCGGCAAATTACGCAGCTATCTTTTTTTGAATATTTAACGGGGATTACGATCGGCAGCTTGGCCGCCTACATCTCCCTGGATCTTGATGCGAACTGGTATTTGGGATTAGTAGCGCTGGGCGTATGGGTAGCCTGTTCATTACTTATTGAATTCCTGACAATCAAGAGCAAGAAGGCCAGGGACTTTATCGATTTTAAGTCGACCGTGCTCATTAAAGACGGCAAGATATTGGAAGATAATTTAAAGAAAGAAAAACTGTCTTCCGATGAGTTAATGCAGCAGCTGCGGAAAAAAGACGTGTTTCAGATCGCTGACGTGGAATTTGCCATTATGGAGTCCAGCGGGGAAATTAATGTTCTGCTGACGCGTGAGAATCTGCCTTTAACTCCTAAAGATCTTGGTGTCCAGGTAGCGCCGGAAAAGCCCGGACAGGTTGTCGTCATGGATGGTGAAGTCATGGATGAACCGCTGCGCGTCGCAGGCTTCAATCATGGATGGCTGGTGGAAGAACTGGACAAGCAGGGCGCTAAGATCAAGGATGTATTTCTCGCACAGGTAGACACTTATGGACAACTAACCGTCGATTTGTATGATGATCAGATTCAGGTTCCCCAAAATGAGGAGCGGAAACTGCTCTATGCGAATTTGAAAAAATGTCAGGCGGATCTGGAGTTATTCAGCCTCAGTACAAAGAGTAAGAAGGCAAAAAAAATGTATGAAGAAAGCTCCAAACAGATCGAGAAGATTATAGCCGAGGTAAAGCCAATCCTAAATACTTAATTCGGGAGCCACCGAGTCATAATTCCGTAAAAATCGGAATAGGATATTTTTGTGTATTACAAAAGGAGCCGGTTGCCGCCGACTCCCCGCACAGCAGATCATTACCTGCAAGGTGGATATTTGCTTGCTACCAGACGTAAGAAATAGATTCATCTGTACAAGGGACGGGTCTATTTCTTATTATGGAAGGCAAGGATCGAGACGACCAGAGTGGCGAACGATATCATTAAAGCCAAAGCTTCATTCACGCCCATGCCTATCACCTCCTGCTGCCACCCTTGCCAGCTGGTCTACTGTACTATATAATATGCCAATTGCTTACAATAAAAGAACCTTTTTGTAGGAAGCGCTTACGTAATAATTTCATCATTATGCACAGAGATTTTCAAATTTTCTATTTTTCCAAGTTCTCATATCGTAAGGCTGTTGCACTTTTGATCCTAAATGAAGGACCTTTCGGGCTTTTAGGTCATCGCAACTTTCCTCAGAACTTTTCAGTTGAATTAAAAAGAGTATCCTAATGCAGGATACTCTTTTTAATTTTCTCACGTCTAAACAAGCTTCATTCATTTCCGATACCGCGCTGCTAGGCTGTCCGCCGTTTTCTCTTTCGCGGGCGCAGAAGTATGGCTAACCAGTACAATAGGGGAATCGCTTCAATGGTCAGGAAAAAAGCAATCATAGGCACAGAGTCGTAATTCTCCTGAAACAGCGTAGGATTCCGCGAATATTGGTAGGCGATAACGACCGAAGTACCACCAACCAAGGAAATCAGGGGATTGTCCATTTTTTTTAGGTTCAATACCTTTCCCAGGCATTTTACGCTGACATGGAGCAAAAACGCACTGTGCATAAACATGGAGCTGCTCCATAACCCTATCATTAAGGGATCGGATTTACCGAGGAAGCCGCCGGTAGAACGCATAAGCTCCACGAGCGGATATTGAAGTTCTCGCCCGAAGTATGGACCGAAATTGAGCAGGGCAGCCAACCATTGAAGCAAAACCGCCAAGGCGACCAAGAGCCCTGAACAGGCCAGATTGCGAAACGCTCTCCGATCGATTTGTATGTAGGGTGCAATAAACAGGAATACGACCCATTCGGCAAAGAAAGAGAGACAATACACGGCATCTGTTGCCGCGGAACCATAATTATGATGCGTAATCAAAGCAGGCAGCATCTCAAATTCCGAGTTTTTGAAAAAGAATATATTGACCAGCACGATAGAGAGCACGGAAAGTATAAATAATCCGTCTGACATATAAATCATCGTTTCCAGTCCCCATCTGGCCGTGATGATCACAACCAATCCAATGATAATCTGGATAATCCACTGCGGGGATTCCCGCATATAGTTCGTATTAAAAAACAAGGTAAAACCTTCGATATCCAAGGCAATGTAATTGATGCTCCAAAACAAGAGCAAAAGGATGATCATGGTATGAACCCATTTCCCGACCAGGCGTTCTCCAAAATCCACCCAGGAGGTATTCGGGCTCCACATGCCGAGCCTGATCGTGAACCACAGAAGGATCAGACTCATAGCACTTCCGGCAAGAATGGACATCCATCCTAGATATTCTGAATTCCATAGCAGAGGCGTGATCAGAAACCCAGTGGGCTGGGCAGATAGATAAACAAACGCAAACCGGAACAGCTGCCAGGGAGTTTTACGCATCCTATATCGCCTCCTCTCCTTTCTAATTTCAGCCTAACCAACCGAATCCCCAGTGGATCCATTGATTGGGTGTGGGCCACCAATGGATGAAAGCGGCAAGCATATTCCATATGGCAGCCAGTACAATGAGGGAAAGCACCATCCATTTTTCCCGTCGCGATTTTTGTCTGACAAGGTACCACTCCAGCAGTGCAATCGCCGAAAAAAATATGGCTATCATTCGATTTTCTCCTCCTTATTCTGATTTGGCATTAAAACTTGCTCCCAGGTTTCGTATGGTAATATGAGTCGAAACTTGAATTTCTGCTTCATTTCTGTAAAAATCTTCCCATCTTGAACGCAGTTTATGCCAAGCATCGGGGTAGTGCCAGTCGAGGACCATGCCTAATTGCAATATATCCGCACCAGCCCTTTGGGATGTACGCAGAGCACGGTTCATTTGAGTGCTGACCTGGTCATTCAATTCACGTTCAATCATTTTGTTGATAGCAGCCGAATCCGGTAAGTGTGTGTCTTTTTTGTATATGATGTCTGCCCTTCCCTTGAGCATAACCGTGAAAACGGGGCCGTCGGGTGTCATTTTCACCTTCTTCTGGGATCTGATGTTGATGAGTAACAGGCTGGCCTTACCTTTGTTCTTGCCATCGTCCCAAGACACGGTGTAAAGCGCGTCTCTTAGCTCCTTAAGAGCCCAGCTGACGGCCATGGATTCCTTTAGTGGCAGGGTGGCCCTTAGCTTGTGACCTTGAAATATCGCCGTCCCTTGAACTCCGGCCCAATCATCCTTTTTAGCTGGATCGGCTACCAACGGCTTTTTGCCTGCAGATAAGTATGTCAGGGCGTACCCTTGGTTGGCTTTGCTTGCATATAAAATATCTCTCGCCGTAGTTGCCACCATATTATGATGTTCGGCGAATTTGATGAGAACCTCCGAAGGCATTTGCTCAAAGACCGGCGTTAATCTGGCGATTTGCTTGGCGTCGCCTGGTGCAACCATCAAGTAGCATCTGAAATCGATCGTGGGTTCCCTTTCAAACCAATCCATTAAATCCTCAATACCGTCTTCAGCGTAGCTTCGGCCCAATACAAGGACCCGGGTATGACTGAAGTCAAGCCGCCGAGACAGATCTTTTTGAATAAGATGCAAGGCATCCTGAATTGTGGCGGAATCCTTGGAGACCATGGCATAAGGATCGCCGCCGCTCCCGCTGCCGGCCTGCTGCCCGGACATTAAGCGATTCGGCAGGGGAGCGCTAATGGTAACCTCTACATTTCCCGGCTGCTTGCCTTTATTAATATACATAGCGAAGACGAACGTCTGTTCATTAACCTCCACCTTGGTTGCGCAACCGGTAAGAATGATTAAAGGCAGCAGAAATCGAATGATTGTTGAACATTTCATTTTGGTTTCTGCCTCCTATTATTCGAGGTCTGAGCAGCATAGGAAGTTGGACGTTTATTCAGCAGGGGAGAGGGAGCACGGAGAAACGTATCCCTCCACTCGGAGAATACCAGCGGAGCTACCGGTTCCAGATACGGAGTCCCGAAGGATTTAAGCGAAGCCAAATGTCCAAGCACTACAAAAGTTCCTGCAAACAAACCGATTAGACCGAGTGTTCCTCCCAAGAGAAGCAGGGGGAAGCGTAGGAGTCGAAATGTCAGCCCAAGCTCAAAATGCGGAATGATGTACGAAGCAATCCCTGTTATGGATACCACGATTACCATCGGGTTAGACACGATCCCTGCTTCCACCGCGGCTTGTCCGATGACAATGGCGCCGATAATCGATATAGTCTGACCGACCGGTTTTGGAATTCGGGTTCCGGCTTCCCTGAGCGCTTCAAAGGTTAGTTCCATAATGAGGGCTTCCGTTAATGCCGAGAAAGGGATGTTCTCACGAGTTGATGTAATCGTGAGCAGCAGATCCGTCGGAATGATAGAAGGCTGGAACGTGGTAATGGCAACATACATGGATGGCATCAGCAGCGAAATGACAGCGAACATAAAGCGAATAAGACGGATCCAGCTGGAGGAAAAAAAGCTGTGATAATAATCCTCGGAAGATTGCAGCAGAGACAAGAGCGTAACCGGCACGATAAGAGCAGACGGTGTACCGTCCATCATCATCCCGACTCTCCCCTCAAGCAGTGAAGCTGCAACAGAGTCGGGTCGCTCTGTGTATTGAAACTGAGGAAACGGCGATTTCACGCCTTCTTTCATTTGTTCAGATAAGGTACTGATGCCAAAGGCCCCGTCGATAGATATGGCCTTGATATTTTTTTCGATCTTAGCCACCACATCCTTATCGGCCAGTCCGTCAATATATACCATGTATATAAGGGTCTTCGAATAACGCCCGATTTGGTAACGGCGCGTCTTTAATGCGGGATGTTTGATTTTGTGACGCAGCAAGGACAGGTTGGTGAAGATGTCCTCGATAAAAGCCTCCTGGGGGCCATTTACCACAAGCTCATTTTGGGATTCCGAGACGGCTCTCTTTTCATACTTCGTTAGATCAAAGGTATAGACGTTAACCAATGAATCAATATACAGAACGACATAGCCCTCTACAATCAGGTTCGCAATATCGTGAGCTGATGATGAGCGGTTGAATGGAATCGAGAGTAAATCGCCACGATCCAGCTCATTAATAAAGTCATCTAAATTAAATTGTAAGGCAGAGGCCTCTTTGAGGAGCGGGGTAATGATACGCTCATGCAAAGAGCTGGTATCAATAATAGATTGGATATAAATCAGGGTGCAGGATTTGCCATGGGCCCGAAATGATTGGTAGACGACATCTTCACAGTTCTCAAGATTTTGTTTTATATTCTCAACCAGTTCATGATGAGTTTGTTCCTTCAAAACCGATCCCCCCTCACGCTCATATGTGTCTTTTTTTATAGAATGCCGTACTCTTGGCAAGTTATTCAAAATGACCAGAGAAGTTAACTTGTCGAGAGGGGGACTGAGCTAGGGATCATTCGATATGCAGAAAAAAAATACGCCTGATTCATAACGGCATGAAGCTGTTACGAAACGGGCGATTATAAGGTGTACCGTTAATTGCGATTTAAACCGCTACTTCTTGGTTTTTCCTCTTTTGATGGATTTCTTTATTCGTTGTAGCAATGGTTTTCGGTAGAACGTTAAAACGAAGCGCAGCAAAATATAGAGTATCAATGTAGACAGGACACTGTTGATGAGACCACCGACAAGAAAATTGACGCCCATATCGCCTAATCTGCCAAAATGGTTCGTCTCAATCCTATAATCCGTCTCCGGGACAGGTACCGAGAGAGCATCTTCGATTTCAAAGGTTTTGGGAAATGTGGTGAACAGATGCACAAATACCCCGATTCTATAGTTTAAATAGAACAGGATCGGCCACAAGACGGAGCCTGCCGAAGCTGCAAGGAAGGCGGAAGGGATGTTAGCCCGAACCATGCGAGCGAGCAGCGGAGCCAGCAGCAGATCAATGCCGAAGGTTGGATACCAGCAAGGGAAGAAGCCGACGGCAAAACCGAGCGCAATTCGATGATCGCTATTTTGCATGCGGAGAGTCCGGAGAATATAGTATTTCAGTCGTCGAATGTATTTATGAAGCAAAACCGTCTCCTCCTGCACGTACTAAATACAATAATGAAGGGATTGGAACCGCATTTTGTATCGTAGGGTTTCCATTTATAATAGAAAGAACTTTCAAGAATTATATAGTAGCGGTTGTAAACCGTCAATCGATGAAAGAAGAAATAAATGCGTGAAGTATTACTTTGACATGAATAGTAATATGCGTTATATTATACCCATTCGTTTCGTTAAGGAGGTCCGGGTATTTGATTGAATCCATACATAACAGCGATTTGATACGTGGAAATATTGATACCTTTATTTTGCGCGTGTTATCGGACGGAGATAATTACGGCTATCAGATCATTAAAGAAATCTCGCTGCGAAGCGGGAATCGATTTGAGCTGAAGGAGCCTACACTGTATTCCAGTCTGAGAAGGTTGGAGAAGCAGGGATTCATCCGTTCCTACTGGGGTGAAGAAACCCAGGGCGGAAGGCGCAAATATTACACCCTCAGCCAGGAGGGACAGGGACGCTTGCGGCACAATCAGGAGGAATGGAAGGCTGCGCGCGAGATTATTGATATTTTGATCGGAAACGGAAAGGAGCTGACAGACAATGACCAACAGGCATGACTTAGAGATTTTTGTGGACCGTCTATTTGCGAATAACGCAAAACCAAGGAAGTGGTAGAGCTAAAGAATGAGGTTCTCAGCAATTTGGAGGCTCGGGTTACGGATTATATGGAGAATGGGATGGAATATCAATCGGCCATTAGTCTGGCCATCGATAACATTGAAGATATCGAAGCCCTCATTGACGATAATCAAAAAGTTTACAGCTACCGTTTCCGCTATGAATTGGTTCAGAGCGCGCTTATTTATTCCTTGCTGGCGTGGATCGTGACCATACCGGCCCGATTTTTGCCAAGCGGTATAGGGGTGAACACCCTTCTGCTATGTCTCGTTGTCTTATCCGGTGCGGTGTATCTTTCCATGTCACGGCATCTGAAACGGTATGAGAAGCAGACAGCTGTGATCAACGCAGGCAAATTGGCCAAATGGAGCAAAGGGGCATGGTGGCTGTGGTCGATATTTATCGTAGTTGTATCCATGTACACCTTCCTGATTCAATACGGCAGCGATCTGTGGTTTGGGCGAGAATTGCGGATCGATGGGCCCTATTCGTTCTACGTGACCGTCATGCGATATGCCATCCCGATGACGTCGGTCATCATTCCGCTGCTTGTCCAAAAAGCTAGTAAATTAACTCTTCAACTTGAGGTGAATGAACCATGAGCAAAAAAAATTGGCTGATCGTTATACTGCTGCTTATCGGCGTAGTGGGTATGGCTGCACTGGAGGGATTCATCAAGCCCAAAGCAGACGAACAGGCCGTTCAATATGAAGCGGAGCAGAATGATCCGTTGACGCATGATATCCGGAATTCGTTAAGCTTTGCGAGCCCGTATATGGGGAATGCCGGGAACCTGATCAATTTGAATGCTTCGCTTCCCATGCGTGACATCGAACGTACATTTCAGCTGTATCCGGAGGAATTGACGGCCGAGATCCGATTCCAGGCCAGGGCCGGCGATCTGCAAGAGGAAAAGCTGAAGCAGCTGCTAGTTTATAACTCCACTGCTAATTTTGCCATGATTGATAATTTGGAAAAACTGATTTTCGCCTTTGAAGACCAAATCTTCACCATCCGGCGGGATGAGGTGGAGTCGTGGTTTGGCAATCAGGTCACACTTGCTTCATTACGGGATGCCGGGATATGGGAGAAGGAAGTTCAATCCCGTCTTGATGATAGGAAGTTTGTCGGTGATTACGTAGAGAACCTGGTTGAGCGTAAGTTTCTGTAGAGGTAAAGCTTTAGAAGTGATAAAGCGAAGGGGAGTATAGAGATGGGTACGGAGCGACGCCAATTAAGTCTGGGTGCTTTTCTAATGAATTACGGTCATCATATTGCCGCTTGGCGGCATCCCGGTTCGGCGGGGGTCGGAGCCGTGGTTTACGATTTCTATAAGCGCTGCGCTCAAGCAGCCGAACGCGGGAAATTCGATATGGTATTCCTTGCGGACAATAACTCGATTCCTTTGATCGAGGATTTGCGGACGAATGTCAGCTTTCTTCAGCCTGAAGCGCTGACCATGCTCAGCAGTCTGGCCGGCGTCACGGCGTATGTTGGATTAGCCGGCACGGCATCTACCACATTCAACGAGCCCTACGCATTGGCAAGGCGTCTGTCCACGCTGGATCATATCAGTGGCGGCAGAGCTGCATGGAATGTGGTGACTTCCACGAAGGATGCCGAGGCGCGCAATTTCGGCTCGGTGGAATTAATGGAGCATGGAAAGCGGTATGAACGGGCGGAGGAGTTTCTGCGGGCTGTGATGGAATGTTGGGACAGCTGGGAGGACGATGCCCTTGTGTTGGATCGGCAGAGAGCTGTTTTTGCGGATACCACACGGATTCATCGGGTTCATCATGAAGGAGCATTTTTCAGGGTGGAAGGTCCGTTGAACATGCCCAGATCTCCGCAAGGCAGGCCCGTTATCATTGAAGCGGGAACCTCGGCAGCGGGAAGGAGGCTGGCCGCCCAAACAGCCGATGTTGTGTTCACGGCCTGTGAGAGTAAAGAAGATGCGATAAGGTATTACCGCGAGTTTAAGGACTTGCTTAAGGAGTATGGACGGGAAGGGGGAGAGGTGAAGGTTCTCCCGGGATTGCTGATCTTCCTCGGAGAGAGCGAAGCCGAAGCTTTGGCGTATCACCGGGCATTCAGCGAGCTCATCTTGCCGGAAGCAGGGGTGAAATATTTGTCTCAATTGCTGAATGCCGACTTGACCGAATATCCGGTAGACGGTCCGCTGCCTGATCTGCCGAGGGAAGGGAACAGCAGCCGGGCGATCATGATTATGGATATGGCCGCGAAATCGGGCATGAGCATTCTGGAGCTTGGCAGGCATTACGCGGTCGCCAGAGGTCATATGACGATGATCGGAACCCCGCTGCAGATTGCCGATCGGATCGAGGATTGGTTTCGAAGCGGGGCTTGCGACGGATTCAACATTATGGCCCCTTTGCTTCCGAGTGGTCTCGAACAGTTTGTGGAGGGCGTAGTGCCGCTGCTCCAGCAGCGCGGACTGTTTCGCGAGGACTATACAGGCAGAACGTTACGGGACCATCTTGGTCTCAACCGGCCGGAAACCCAACATGAAAAATAATTGACGACAAAATTAGACGGTGCTATAATCCTACTTAACATATCGGAAATAATAGAATTTATGCGTATTCTACCGGACAGCCGGAGATGCATCCTTGGATCAACTAGTGATCCGAGGTGTGTCTTCGGCTGTTTTTTAGATATCAGACTTCAAGGCAGGGTCTTGCTGATATCGCAAGAAAACCTACCCTTGAATCGGCTCGCTCATCCTTTGAAAAAGCCTCGATAGAGGTTTTCTTATATGAATCTTATGAGGAGGCTCCAATGTATGAAGTATAGACCACTGGGCAGAACGGGAGTTCAAGTGTCGGAGGTGAGTCTCGGGACCATGGCTTTCGGGCGTTGGATCGATGAGAGGGCTTCGGCCGCCGTATTGGATGTGGCGCTTGCTTCTGGAATCAATCTGATTGACACGGCTGACGTATACGGCACGGGTATGGATAACGGGAACGTAAATCAGCTTGGGGAGTCAGAAGAAATTTTGGGCAGGCTGCTGAAGGAGCGAAGACAAGGCATTCTCCTGGCTACGAAGCTGCATAACCGGATCGGGCCCGGCATTAATGACCAAGGCCAAAGCCGTTATCATATTTATCGCGCGCTGGAGAACAGCCTTGTTCGGCTCCAAACGGATTATATCGATTTTTATCAAGTGCACCGGTTTGATGAGTTTACTCCGCTGGAAGAGACGCTGGAGGCGCTGACGGATCTTGTGCGACAAGGCAAAGTCCGCTATATCGGCTGCTCGAACTACGCGGCCTGGCAGCTGGCCAAAGCTCATGGCATCAGTGCGCTCCACGGTCTTCGCAGTTCGAAAGCGTACAGCCGGAATACAGTCTCATTACAAGGGATATCGAACGTGAATTAATTCCCTTTGCCCAGTCCGAGCATGTTGGGGTTATCGTGTACAGCCCTCTGGGCCGGGGCATATTGTCAGGGAAGTACCGGGCGGGGGAAGCTCCCCCATCGGACTCGCGTCTGGCTGCAGGCGAACAGAGACTGCAATTGCTGCTGAACCAGAGGCATGCGCTCTCTATTGTAGAAGCGATCCGGCCGCTGGCTGAGTACCGGGGATGGACGCTTCCGCAGTTCGCCCTGAACTGGGTGCTTAGCCGCCCGGGCATCACATCAGCCATTGTCGGAGCATCCAGGGCGGAGCACATTGCAGATACCTTGAAATACTCGGATGAGCGGCTGACAGAAGAAGAACTGAAGGAAATTGATCGTTTATCGGAGGAAATCCGTGGATAAAGCAGATATAGCGAAATACCTATACGGCACGATAATGATCAATCGTAACCAATATGGATCAGGAAGGTGACACAACGATGAGTTCAAAACGTCGTCAATTGCATCTTGGATTGTTTTTATTCGGGACAGGCTATCATCCCGCGGGCTGGAGACTGCCTGAAGGCAAAACGGACGGGGCTTACGATCCCCAGTTCCTGAAGGAAGTCGCCCGGAAGCTTGAAAAGGCCAAGTTCGATTTCTTCTTCCTGGGGGACCGATTGGCCACGAGCGCGGACATGCAGCATTTATTCCCTTCGCAAATGACGCGGCTGGAGCCGTTTACGATGCTGTCCTATCTGGCGGCGGCAACGGAAAAAATCGGTTTGATCGGCACGGTGAACACCACCTATGCCGAGCCTTACAACATCGCACGCTTCACGGCATCGCTGGATCATCTTAGCCAGGGCCGTGCCTCATGGAATGTCGTGACGGGCTCCGATCCGCGGGCAGCGCTGAATTTCAGCCGGGAGAAGCATTGGGATAACGCCAAGCGGTACGACTACGCCGAGGAATTCATCGAAATCGTCAGCGGGCTGTGGGACACCTGGGAGGACGACTCCCTACCGCGGGATAAAGCAAGCGGCGTGTTCGCCGACGGGAGCAAGGTGCATGCTCTGGATCATGTCGGCGAGCACTTCTCCGTTGCGGGTCCGCTGAACATTCTGCGCCCGATACAGGGGCAGCTTCCGTTGATCACGGCTGGAACCTCCCTGCGCAGCCAAATGCTGGCGGCCAAGTATTCCGACATGGTCTTCACGGGAACGAATGTAAAGGAAGTAGCCGTCAAATTTTACAAGGATGTGAAAGGCCGACTGCCGGAGTATGGAAGGGCAGCTTCGGATTTGAAAGTCCTGCCGGGGCTGGTTCCGATCGTGGGCCGGACGGAGGAAGAAGCACGGGCCAAATATGCGGAGCTGAATGAACTGGTTGTGACCGATTACGATCTGGGTCCGCTGTCGGATAAGATCGGGATCGATCTAAGAGGATTCTCACTGGACGATCCTCTGCCGGATGTATCGGCTTCGGAAACGGCCTTGCACTGGGCCGACTTGGCCAGAGCGGCCAACGGGCGCGCGGATATTACGATCAGGGATCTGTTCTATCTCTTTACCGTCACGGTCCGCGGGCATTTGCTAGTTGTCGGCAGTGCACACCAGGTGGCGGATATCATCGAGGAATGGTTCCGGGATGAAGCGGCCGATGGATTCAATGTGTGCCCGCCTTATATGCCGGGTGGACTGGATCTGTTCCTGGAGCTGGTGGTTCCTGAGCTTCAGCGTCGTGGCTTATTCCGCAACGAATATGAAGGCAGCACCTTCCGGGAGCACTTGGGACTAAGCCGCCCGGGGAACCGATACGATCTGATTGCGAAGGGGTGAGCCTGATGGGAACGAGGCATGCCAGGAAATACCGCGGCATCTGGGCGGGGCAGGCGGCTTTGCTGCTGATCATATTGGGGATTTGCGAGCTCCTGGTTCGCACGGAGATCGTCAGCAGCCTGTATCTGCCTGCGCCATCGCAGGTATTCCGTGAGCTGTTCAAACTGTTCGGTGACGGGGAGATTTGGAAGCACCTGTACGTCACGCTGGCCGAATTCGTTACGGGCTACGGCATTGCTGCCCTTGGCGGTTTGGCCGTCGGCATGGCTCTGGTGCTGATCCCTTGGGCGGAGCAATTCTTCCGGCCGTATCTTTCGGCGCTGATGGCGATTCCGAAGGTTACGATCGTGCCGCTGCTTGCGCTCTGGCTCGGGATCGGGGTTACGCATAAAATATCGATTGTGTTCCTGTTCTGTTTCTTTACGATCACGGTCAATACGATGACCGGGATCAAACAGACGGCGGATAATCACCTGAAGGTCGCCCAAGTGTTCGAAGCCACGCGGAATCAGACCATCATGAAGGTGATTTTGCCATCGGCTGCGCCGACTATTTTTGCGGGTCTTCGTTTATCGGCTGCAACCGGACTGGTTGGGGCTCTGTTCGGGGAGATGCTGGCGTCGAAGGATGGCCTTGGCAATATACTCGTGAAGGCGACATCGCTGTATAATACCGCGCAGGCCTTTGCCATTGTAGCACTGGTTACCGTCGTATCCGTACTTATTATTTCATTGATCGATTTGTTGGAACGCAATGTGTTTTTGAAATGGAAATCATCATAATCCATCAGAAAGAGCGTCACATACAAGGGGAGAGATTCATATGAACAGAAGGAAAATACGTCCATACATCATAGCGCTTGCGGCGTTATGGTTAATCGTCATAACGGCCGGCTGCGCAAGCGGCACGGATAGCGGCAAGGGAGCAACCCCCACAGAGGCCGGAGAAAGCGCTGCGGGAACCAAGCTGGAGAAGATCCGTTACGCGCCGCTTAGCGGCGTCAGCGGATTGGCGGTGTCCTTCGGGGCGGAGAAGGGATTCTTTGAGGAGGAAGGACTCGACGTCGAGTTTATTACCACCAAGGACCCGATAGCCGGTCTGACCAGCAAGGACATTGACGTGGCTGACGTAGCCACGACGACAGCGATTGTGGCAGCGGGCAAGGGCGCTCCCGTCAAAATCGTCTCCTCCATGTTCCGGACCAAAGGCCCGTTCTACCTGATTGCCTCGCCGGAGATCAAGACGGTGGAAGACCTGAAGGGCAAGAAGGTGGGCATCGCCGTGTTTGGCAGCGGACTGGAGGTGTATACACGAGTCATTCTGAAGGAGCATGGCTTGAAGCCGGAGGATGTAACCTTCATTGCTAACAGCACGCATCAGGCGGCTTATGCGAGTTTGGAAACCGGACAGGTAGACGCCACCATCATCCATGAGCCGTTTGCTTCTCTCGCGGAGAAGCAGGGAAAAGGCCATATTATCGCTACAGGTTGGGATTACCTGCCGACCTTCCACACCGGGGTGCTGGCGGCGCGTGACGGCATATTGAACGAGAAACCGGAATTGGTCGAGAAGCTGCTGAGGGCTTATTTCAAATCGCAGGAATATGCGAAGAGCCATCCGGACAAGTATAAGGCGTACTATCTGAACCATATCGAGATTGATCCCGAGGTGCTGGATCTGGCGCTGGAACGTGAAGAGGTGCTGTGGGAGAACAACCCGGACGTGGACATCAACGCGCTGAACGATACCCAGCAGATTCAGAAGGAGTTAGGCTTCCAGGATGAGATTTACAAGGTGGAGGACATTCTGGACCTGAGGTTTATTCCGAAAAAATAAAGTGTGGCAGGAGGCGTTCCTATGTCGGGATTTACGGTAGAAAATGTCTCGAAGGTCTATGACGGCGATCTTCCTACGATCTCGCTTCAACATATAAACTTGCAGGTCCGGGATGGCGAATTCCTGTGCATTCTCGGGCCGAGCGGCTGCGGGAAAAGCACCCTTCTCGAGCTGCTGGCGGGGCTGCAGCTTCCGACGGAAGGCGAAATTTTGCTGGATGGCGCGAAGGTTCAAGGACCCACGCGGAGCTCAGGGGTCGTATTCCAGGATGCATCCCTGTATCCGTGGCGTACCATCTCGCAGAATGTCGGCCTTGGGCTGGAGCTCGCCGGCATGAAAAAAGCGGAGCGGCAAACGCTCGTTGACAAATATCTGAACATGGTCGGTCTGCAGGGATTCGGTTCCAAATATCCCCACCATCTGTCGGGAGGCATGCGGCAGCGGGCAGGGATCGCTAGGGCGCTTGTAAGCAGCCCCAACATCCTCCTGATGGACGAGCCGTTCGGAGCGGTGGACCATTTGACCCGGCTTCAGCTCCAGCAGGATCTGCTCCGCATATGGCAGGAGGAGAAGAAGACGGTGGTGTTTGTGACCCATGACGTATCCGAAGCCGTCTTTCTGGCGGACAGGGTCGTCCTGCTTTCCCCGCGTCCCGGGCGCATCCACCACATTTTCGACGTTCCCCAAGAGCGTCCGCGCAAGCGGGAGGATGTCGGTCTCCTGAAGATTCAGAACGACATCTACTCTGCAATCTATGACGTGAAGACAGAAGAGGATTTGGAATTTACGATTTAACAACAGCTGCTGGAAATCAGAAGGGACGTGGATTTATTGTCAAATCTCGTAAGCAAGGAATGGGTGCTGGAGCAGCTGGAGTTTAACCCGGATCAGCTGGTTATCGCGGATGTCCGATTCAGCCCGGGCAATGAGGGATACGGGCTCGAGGCTTATCAGCGTGAACATGTGCCCGGGGCTGTATTCATCGATTTGAAAAAGGATCTGACGGATCCTCCAGGCGAGCATGGCGGGCGGAGTCCGCTGCCGCATCCGGAGGAGCTGGCCAGGCGACTCGGCAATCTCGGAATCGATGCAAGTACGCCTGTCGTTGTCTATGATGATGACCTCCGCTCGGAGGGGGCGCGGTTATGGTGGATTTTGAAATACCTGGGCCATGAATCGGCATATATATTGGATGGAGGTTTCGCAGGCTGGAAGTCAGCCGGGTATCCGCTCATCTCGGGGAAAATCGAAGTGACGCCGCGTTCTTTCCAGTCAAGCGTGCAGAAGGATTGGCTGGCTGATGTGAACGAGGTGAGGGCGAAGCTTGGCGCAGCCGGCGTGACCCTGCTCGATTCAAGGGATTGGAAGCAGTTCACGGGAGAAACGGCGCCGCTGGATCCGGTAGCCGGACATATTCCGGGGGCGGTGCACGCCTATTGGAAGGACGGTATAGATGAAGACGGAACACTGAAGAGTGCAGAGCGGCAGCTTGAGCGTTTTGCAGGAATAGCTCCAGATCATGAAGTGATTGTGTATTGCGGCTCCGGGCTGTCCGCGTGCCCGAATGTGCTGGCTTTGCAAGAAGCGGGATACCGCAAGGTGAAGCTGTATGCGGGCAGCTGGAGCGACTGGATCAGCTATAAGGATCATCCGGTGGCCATTGGGAACGTGTAAAGCGGGAGAGCCTGCGTCTGACGCGGGGGCATATCAAAATAGATAACATATGGAAGGTTTGTCGACCAGATCACTGGAGGCATGGCAATGAAGCCGTGCCTCTTTGTTGTTTTTATGCCGTGAAGGCAGGAGTATCATGCTCCGCATTTGGCATTTGGCTGGAAGCATTTTATTTGAGGCGGGAGGGATTTCGTGTGAAGGAAATGGTCTTCGAATATGCCGATATGAAGTACTCCATACCTTCGGATATGGAAAAAAGGGGTGGAATCTGGATTCTGCGTACGGGCCGGAGCCGGGTCAAACCCCACTATTTCGTAGGCCCCAAAGTATCCGAAAATTATGCGCTGCATTTTGTTCTGAACGGAATGGTTTCACTGGCTTACGGGGACGAGGAGGTTACGCTGTCGGCAGGGGATGTCTTTTGCCTGTTTCCTCATACGAGGTACAGCTACTGGGAGCCGAACGGCCATCTCGAACCGACGCTGCGCATGCAGTGGGTCGTGTTGGATGGAGGATTGACCGACATGGCTTTGAGCCGGATTGGGCTGCATCCAAGCAAGCCTTATGTGCAGAACGTGATGAAGGGTGAGCTGCAGACGGTGCTCGATCAAATGAATAGGTGTGTTAACAACGATACCATCGGAAACGAGTTTGCACGACAGAAATGGTTATACCGGCTGTTTGAGCTGCTGGCGGGTGCCGCGGTCCAAAAAGGGAGTAAATCGAACTGGCTTGAGCAAAGCGTCCATTATATGGATTCCCATTACATGGAGGGGATCACCGTTACGGATGTGGTCGAGCATGCCGGCGTACACCGGACGCATCTGTACTGTGAATTCATTCGAGTGTACGGCATCAGTCCAAGCCATTATCTCATGAAGCTGCGGATGGAGCGTGCAGCGGTGCTGCTGACTGAAACCGATGTATCCGTCACGGAGGCGGCTTTTTCGCTGGGATACTCCAACCTCCACACGTTCTCGAGAGCATTCGCTAAATATCACCACGTGTCGCCTACCTCGTATCGGCAGCAGCATGTGCCGGTTCCAATTTAGTAGTACATAGGAGAGGATATGCATAACAAGACTGTAACAGGGAGAAGCAAAACCTGCTGCAGTCTTTTCGCTTGGAAAGGCAGCAAGTGCCGTTAAATAGTGTCGTTTTATCCTTAAAATGGCTGAGATTTCCAAAATATTTGTGTGTACGATAGAATGGATCCACCATTCCCGGTGGTTATTACATCCATTTGATGGAGGGAGGTCTTAAAGAGATCAGAGATTACGGAAGCACGGATGTTCTTGCTTGCATTCACTCTACATTTCAAGAAAGAGGTGTTGTTCATGAAAAAGCTAAGTGTGTTCAGAAAGAAAATGACGACTGTACTTATGGCTGGCAGCTTGTTGTGCGGATTGTTGGTACCGATTCAAGCGTCGGCTGCCGACGTTGCATTTAATGAGCCGCTGAATGGCACGAACCCTAATCTGTTCTATACTTCCGATGGATGGGGGAATGGGCCGGATTTCGGGGTGGGCTGGAAGGCGGCAAACCAGGAGTTCTCAAACGGAATTATGGCTTTACGACTGGACAATGCGGGATGTCCTGCGAGCTGCTCGGGCAAATCCTATGCTTCCGGTGAATATGCGACACATCTAAAGTACGGTTACGGCCGTGTTGAAGCGCGGATCAAAGCGGCCAAGGGAACGGGCTTGGTTACGAGCCTTTTTACGTATTCCGGTCAAGCCACAGGCACGTCCAATGACGAAATTGATATTGAAATCCTGGGGAAAGACACCACGAAGATGGAAACAAATTATTTTACCAATGGGGTAGGTCAGCACAGCACCATCATCAATTTAGGGTTTGATGCGTCGCTCGATTTCCATAACTATGCGTTCGAATGGTCGCCATCATCCATCAAGTGGTATGTAGACGGCCAACTGGTCCACACGGAGAATGGCTCACGCGGGGCGCTTCCGACTAGCCCGGGCCATATCATGGTTAACCTATGGTCGGGATCGGGACCGGCCGAGATATGGACCGGGAAGTTCAATTACCCGGGTTCGCCGGTCCGTGCGTACTATGACTGGATCAAATTCACGCCGGCCAACTAGTTTATCGGGTATTCAGCAGGTTTTGATCAGGTATGTTGAAGTTTCCTTGATCAGCATCCGCTTATTGTTCTGGAATCATCGCACCAACAAGCTGCCCCAGGTCAGAAATGACATTTGGGGCAGCTTTTTATTTACAACTATGGAACATAGATGATAGAGTCTTTCACAAGAAATGTATGGATGCAACGCTTACAAAAAAATATCGGTTATGGAGGGATTTATCATGCCATCGATCATGCGGGAAGAAGCGATACCGAAGGAAAAAGTAATATTAGCCAAGAATTATCCGGTTTTTGTCGCCGATACGATTGGCGTGACCAGCCCCTATCAAAAGCTTCATTGGCACAATGTGCTGGAGATAAATTACATTAAATCCGGTACGGGTTACTACATCATCAATGGGCAAAAATTCGAATTCCAGCAAGGGGATGTACTGCTCATCAACTCGAATGATCTTCATTGCGCTTACGAGACGAAGGATCTTGTCATGACCGTCATTTCATTCGATTCGACTTGGTTTATCCATAACCTCCGGTTCGATCCGGAGCTGTTCAGCCCGTTCCGCGAGATGGGCAAGCATTACATGAACCTGATCCCCCGCGACCACCCGGCGATGGATAAGCTGCGTTCGCTGCTGTTTGAGCTGCAGAAGGAGCATGTGGGGGAACAGCGGTCTTACGCTACGATAGTATACTCGCTTCTGCTTCAGTTCCTGGCTACCGTAAACCGGGAGTGCCGGATCGAAGGGGAGGGCGGGAGCGAACCCAGCATCAGCGAACGGCAGCTGGAGAAAATGCGTCAAGTCATCATGGTGATGGAGCAAAATTTTGCCCACCCCTGGACGCTGGAGGAATTGGCTTCCCTGGTCTATCTCAGTCCTTCCAGGTTCAGCGAAATATTCAAGCGTGCGGTCGGGATGCCGCCGCTCTTGTACCTGATCCACATTCGGCTGGAGCAGGCGGTCACGATGCTGGAAGGAGGACATATGAAAGTGATGGACGTCGCCCTGGAATGCGGCTTCCGTACGCTGACCAACTTTAATCGGCTGTTCAAAAAGCACATCGGCATGACGCCGAAGGCTTCACAAAAGCAACATTCCTAAAAACCAGTGAAATAGTGCTGGTTTTTGCTTGTTTTAGCAGAGAAATGAGCCTGGTCAGGCGATACAATAAAGTGGCAAGCATCTCAAGAATATGTCAATAAACCTAACACAAAATATTAAAGGGGGAGATGCCAGTGCCGCAAATCGGGATCGACAGCAGGGCGGAGACGCATGTGAAGAAAGGCCGCTTGCGCCGCTTTCTGAAGCAATGGGATATACAGCTGATGGTGCTTCCGGCCATGATGTTCATTCTGGTTTTCAGCTACATTCCCATGTACGGCGTGCTCATGGCGTTCCAGGACTACAGTTTGTTCAAGGGGTTTCTGAACAGCCCGTGGGTCGGCTTCAAGCATTTTGAGATGTTCTTTGGGGCTCCGGAGTTCTGGACCATTATGCGGAACACTCTGGTCATCAGCCTGCTGAAGCTGTGCATCGGGTTTCCTGCACCGATCCTGCTTGCGTTGATGCTGAATGAAGTAGGGAGGCATTCCTTCAAAAGAATCGTCCAGACCATCAGCTATCTGCCTCACTTCTTGTCGTGGGTCATCGTCTCGGGCTTCGCGATTTCCATTCTGTCCACGGACAACGGCAGTCTGAACATTCTGCTGCAGAAGCTGAGCCTGATCGATGAACCGATCAATTTTCTATCGGAGCCGAAGTATTTCTGGAGCATCCTGACGGTAACGAATGTGTGGAAGGAGATCGGTTTTTCCTCCATTGTGTATTTGGCGGCCATTGCTGGCATCAATCCCCAGCTGTATGAAGCGGCTTCCATTGACGGTGCGAGCCGTCTGAAGCAGATCATCTCCATCACGATTCCGTCCATCATGCCGATTATCGTTGTGTTCTCGATTTTGGCGATCGGCAATTTCCTGAATGCCGGTTTTGAGGACATTTTGCTGCTGGCCGGCAATCCGGTATTGCGGGATGTCAGCGACGTGCTGGACACGTACGTCTACCGGATTGGCATTCAGAACAGCCGATTCTCCTACGCTACAGCGGCAGGTCTATTTAAGGCAATCATCAGCGTCTTGTTATTGGCCGGAGCCAACTACTGGGCCCGACGATCGGGGAACAGCCTATGGTAGGGAAGAAAGGGGAGAGATGTTTATGAGGCTGTCAAACGGAGACCGGGTATTCGTTGGGTTCATCTACGGTTCTTTGGCATTGCTGGCATTTATCGCGCTGTACCCATTCTGGAACGCGGCCATCATCTCGTTCAACTCGGGGACTGACACGATGAGGGGCGGCATTACGTTCTGGCCACGCGAATTTACGCTGGAGAATTACCGCGTCGTGTTCAAGGACGAGCGCCTCATTGACGGGTTCGTCATCTCGGTGCTCCGCACGGTCATCGGTACGCTTCTATCCATTGTAGCAACCGCCATATTCGCTTATGGCATATCCAAGCGCGAGTTGATGGGCCGAAATTTTTATATGGTCACTTGCATCGTAACGATGTACTTCAGCGGCGGACTCATTCCGAATTATTTGCTTATTCGGGAGCTGGGCCTGATGAACACGTTCTGGGTTATGGTCATTCCAGGTATCATCAGCGTGTGGAATATGATCATATTCCGGACGTTCTTTAAGGGCATCCCGCCCGGCCTTGAGGAGTCGGCCCATATCGACGGTTCCTCGAACTGGGGCGTATTCTTCCGAATCGTGCTTCCGCTATCGGGACCGGTCATTGCGACGCTGTCGTTGTTCACGGCCGTATATCATTGGAATGATTGGTTTGCGCCAAGCATTTACATATCCAACGCGGATCTGCTGCCGATACAGACGAAGCTTCAGCAGATCCTCAATGCCAATATCATGATGGAACAAATGCAGAACATGGATGCGGCGGCGCAGGGCCGGATGAGCGCGATGAAGGCCGTAACGACCAAGTCCTTGTCCATGGCGACCATGATGGTGGCAACCGTCCCGATCCTGTGCGTATATCCATTCGTTCAGAAGTATTTTGTGAAGGGTGTGTTAATCGGTTCTTTGAAGGAGTAATTCACCAGCAACCTTGCCAAGGGTTTGAAGCGGCAGCTTTGACCATAGATGAATCATGAAGGGAGCACTTGGAATGAAAAAAAGGGGAAAAAGGCTTCTATCTGCATGGTCAGTCACGCTTGTCATCGTTATGGCTTTAACGGGATGTTCGGGTTCAGGAGGTAACTCAGCAAGCCCGGAGAAGGAGAGCCCAGGCTCGCAAAACAAGGAGAAGCCAGCCGGAGAGGATATCTTTGCGCTGGGAGAGAACCCGCTGGAATTTTCGTTCTACGGCCACTATGACTGGTATACCATGCCGGATTGGGGTGCGGATCCGGCAACCAAGTGGATCCAGGAGAACAAGAAGGTCAACGTGGTCCCGGTCAGCTCCGGCGGCGTTGCCAAGAACAAGCTTAGTACGATGATCGTGTCCGGGGAGCTGCCGGATGTCATATGGATGGAGCGGGGTGCGGAGGTTGAGAGGCTTCGTGCCGAGGGCATGCTGGTGCCGTTCGACGATTATCTGGATAAATACCCGAATTTGAAAAAATGGGCCGGGGAGTCCACGCTCGATTTGCTTCGCTCGCCGGACGGCAAGCTGTATCAATTCCCGAACTGGTATACGACGCAGCCGAACGGCAATGCCGGCTATCTCGTCAATAAAAAGATTTATGAGGAGCTCGGATCGCCAAAACTGGAAACGCCGGATGATCTGTACGCCTATCTGAAGCAAGTGAAGGCAAAGTATCCGAATGTCGTTCCGTTGGAGGTAGGCCAATCGGCAGCGGGCGTGGACATCATGGTGTCGGCTTTTGCCGAGAATCGCCCGTATACGTTCAACAGTATGATTGCCGTACCCCAAGGGGATCAACTCGTGTCGCTGTTCACGGATCCCGTTTATCGCGAGCTGCTTCAATATATGAGCCGATTGTACCGCGAGAAACTCATTACGCAGGATGCCTTCACACAGAAGCTGGAGCAAGTTGAACAGAAGATTCTGAGCGGCAATGTGGCAGTATATGTGGCATCCAGCCCTACCGAGTTCGGTTCCAAGGGCAACAATCTACTGAAGGCACAAGACCCCGATGCTGGTTACATCATGATATGGCCGGTCCACAAGGAAGGATTGGATCGCAACAAAATTTTCCCGGGCGACTACAAACAGCTTGGCTGGAACGTCAGCGTCATTACGCAAGCGGCAAAAGATCCGGAAGCTATTTTCGCGTTCCTGGATTGGTTTACCGGTCCCGAGGGCCAGCGGACGATCATGTGGGGACCTGAAGGTTTGTACTGGGACGGGACGGACGAAGAGGACATGCCGCTGTTCACCGATAAATTCACCAGCGATGCGAAGGGACGCGATGAGCTGATGAACGCCACGGTCAACTTCCAGTGGAACGGCAACACGGTGTATGTCGACAATTCCAAGATGAAATTCGAATCCACGCTCCCGCCGGAGAAGCGGAACTTCGAAACGTATTGGCAATCGGAGATTACCTGGAAGACGCAGATGAACACGACGGAGTACGTTAATCTCGATCCGGCAGGCGATTCGGAGGAAGGCATTATTGCACAGCGCGTGTTCGAAATTTATGAGCAGGTTAGAGCCAAGGCGATCAGCTCGGCCTCCTCAGATCAGGAAGTGCTCTCGCTTCTGGATAAGGCAGAGGCGGATGCGCAAAAAGCGGGTTATGACAAGCTGTTGAAGTACAAAACGGCAAAATGGCAGGAGAATAAGCAGAAGCTGGAAGCATCGAAATAAACGTCACGGCGAAGCCGTCGTTCTTTCAGGGGCTTGCGGAATATCCGCTGGCATTCCTTGGGCAGGACGGCTTCATGAGCCGGGCATCATAGGAGAGATCATACTTGAATTACTACTTGGGAGTCGATGGCGGAGGAAGCAAAACGCTGGCCGTCGTGGCGGACGAGACGGGACGAATCGCAGGAAAGGGAATGGGCGGCTGCGGCAACCATCAGCTTGGGGCAGCGCTTGCGGAATCCAGCATCAGGCAGGCCGTGGAAGAAGCGCTTGGGCAGGCGGGACTACAACGAGAAAATATCACCTGTGCGTCTTTCGGGCTCGCAGGAGCCGACCGCGAGGCGGATTTCCGCATCTTGCGGCCCATGATCGGCGCCATGGGCTTCAAGAAACACCATATCGCATGTGATACCGTCATTGCCATGCGAGCCGGCACAAGACAGAGGGACGGCGTTGTCCTAATATGCGGCAGCGGAACGAACGGTTACGGCGTCAACGCGGCAGGCGAGGAGGTTCAGATCGGAGGATTCGGTTATGCGTTCGGCGATTTCGGTGGAGGCGCTGACCTTGCCGTCGAGGTGTTTCGGACGGTCGTTCGTTCCTGGGAAGGCCGTGAGAAGCCGACTTCTTTGACGCCGCTCACGCTGGATGCGCTTAGATTCAGCAGCGTGGAGGAGATGTTTCACCGATTTTTGGACGAGGGCAGAAGGGCGCCGCATACTTTGGCGAAGCTGCTGTTTCAAGCTGCACCCGTGGATGAGGCTGCAAGAAAGATATTGGAGAGACAAGGGATGGAGCTGGGGAAGGTCGCCAGCGCGGTTATTCATAAGCTTAACATGGGCAATGACGCCTTCGACGTCGTGCTGGCAGGCAGCGTCCTGACCAGGGGAGAAAGGGAATATGTCGTTCCGTATATCGAGTCTCAGGTTCTTGCGGCAGCCCCGAATGGCCGGCTGCGCATTCTGGACCTTGAGCCGGCAGCAGGTGCCGTCCTGCTCGCAATGGATGATAGCGGCGTCGTTCCGGGCACTGCCGTGTATGAACAATTGCAGCAAGAGCTTGCCGTGAAGGAGAGGAATGTGGAATGGGCACTGGATTGAAGGTTGCTGTTATCGGTGGTGGATCCTCGTATACCCCAGAGCTGATTGAAGGTTTCATCCGCCATTATGCGTCGTTTCCGGTGACGGATATCGTCCTCGTGGATATCCCGGAAGGCCGCCGTAAGCTCGAAATTGTAGGCGGCCTAGCCCAGCGAATGATTGAGCGAAGCGGATTGCCGATTCGTATTACGCTAACCTTGGACCGTAAGGAAGGTCTGAAGAATGCCCATTATGTATCGACTCAGATGCGAGTCGGGCTGCTGGAGGCCAGAGGCTGGGACGAAACGATTCCCTTGAAATACGGAATGCTCGGGCAGGAGACGACCGGAGCCGGCGGCATGATGAAGGCTCTGCGTACGATACCGGTTCTTCTGGATATATGCAAGGACATGGAGGCATTATGTCCTGACGCCTGGTTGTTGAATTTCACCAATCCCGCCGGGATGGTAACGGAAGCCATCATGAAGCACTCCGGCATCCGCTCCATCGGTTTGTGCAACTCCCCCATCGCCGCTTACAAATGGCTGTCCGGGCTTTACGAGGTGCCGGCGCAGCGCATCTACTGCGAGTTTGCCGGATTGAATCATCTGCACTGGATCAGCCGAATTGAGGTTGACGGGAAGTCGAAGCTGGAGGAGCTACTGGCTGCAGGCGGGAGCTATTCTGCCGGCAACGTGCCTCAGTTGGCCTGGAATGATACGCTGATTCGGGCGATGAGTGCGATTCCGTCCTATTATTTAAAATATTATTACCTCCATCGCGAGATGCTGGAGGAGCAGCAGGCTGCCGCGGTAAGAGGGGAGACAAGAGCCGAGACGGTCCAGCGTCTTGAGGAAGAGCTGTTCGAGATTTACGAGCAGCCGGGGCTCGCGGAAAAGCCGAAGCAGCTTGAGCAGCGCGGCGGTGCTTATTACTCCGAGGCGGCCGTCAATCTGATGAAGGCTATTCATACGGATAGCGGTGAGATTCAGACGCTGAATGTCATGAACGGCGAGACGCTGGACTTCCTGCCGGCGGATGCCAGTATCGAGGTGAACTGCGTCGTGACGAAGAACGGTGCGGTTCCGGTGCCGGTCGAGCGAGTACCGGCTGCGGCGGTGGGCCTGATCCAAGCCGTGAAAACCTACGAAAGTTTGGCTATCGAGGCGGCAGTAACGGGAAGCAGAGAGAAAGCGCTGCTCGCGCTTAGCGTTCATCCGCTCATCGATTCCGTTGGTGCCGCGGAAGCGATGCTGGATGAGATGCTGGAGCGGAACCGTTCGTATCTGCCGCGATTTTTTCAGGAGCAAGAAGTTCGGTAAGCGGTGACTGACGTTTAATACAAGCTATTACTTGTATACCCTAAGCCATTAAGCGTCTAATATTTTCAAGAGCGGCAAAAAGAGCCTGGAACTCCGCGTTCCAGGCTCTTCTTTATGGGCTGGGTTGCTGACCCTAGTCGGTTGTTGCGTTTCGTATAACGGATACGCTGGATTCCCTGACGATGAGCCTCGGTTCGAATTGCACGCGTTCGTATTGGCCGGACTTTTGCTCGCGAAGGCGCTTGAGCAGCAATTCCGTAGCCAGCCGGGCTACTTCATCGCCCATGATGGACACCGAGCTGATCTGAGGCGTCGTGACGGTGGTCCATACATTGTTATCGATGCCGACGACGGCCACATCATCGGGAACCCGGATCTTCAGCTCTTTAAAACGGTTGACGATACCGATCGCAACCATATCGTTTACCGCATAGATGGCGTCCGGCATATGCCTCAGGCCATAGAAATAGTCCGCCGCACGAACCCCCGTTTCAAACGAGAAATCCTCCCCGAAATAGACAAGCGACGGATCGACTTGCGTCAGCGACTGCTCATAGGCCCAATACCGCTCTTCGATTTTATCTTTGGGCGCACCGGCGTAGGCAATGCGGGTCCGACCGATTTTCAGCAGATGCTCCATGACAAGCCTGCCCTCCTGGCGTGCCAGGCCGACGATATCGGCTTTATACTCATCCCCCAGCTGTTTCCCATAATTAATGATCGAGACGGGGAGGCTGGATTTGTTGATCAGGTCGCCCAGCGTTTTCGGATAAGCCAGCGGCATAATAATCAAGCCGTCTACGTGCAGCTTCTTGATATCTCTCACGATTTCAAGCTCGTTACGGGCATTCCCGGCCGTATTGATCTGAACGACCCGATATCCGTGCTGCTTGGCGGTCTGTTCCACCGACCAGGCGATTTCCGGGATGATTGCATTTCGGATGTCAGGCACGGCCAAGGCGATTTGATTCGTCTGCCGAACCTTCAGGCTTTGAGCCGATGTATCCGGACTAAATCCGATTTCTTCGATCACCTGCATGATCCGTGCTTTCGTTTTCGGACTGATCCCCTTGCTGTCGTTGATGGCTCGGGACACGGTGGCAATGCCAACGCCCGCTTGTTTGGCGACATCTTCAATCGTCACTTTTTTGGGATTCACCATATTCAAAAAGTCCTCTCTCTATATCGGAAACGTTTCCTGTTATTGATCTGATTCGAAATCCTAATGGAGTAATATCTATATTATAACATTAAGAATACCTTCAATTCATAGAACACCTCGGCAAAGAAAAGAGGCAAGGCTGAAGTGGGCGCATAAAAAGCTGCAACTCCTTAAAAAAAGTCGATGTACCCTGATCACCGGTTGTCCATGACTTTTCATACATTATAGTCCATCATGTTTGACAGATTGTCAAAACTGTGACATATTTGTTTTCGGAAACGTTTCCTGTTTTGTTTTATTTTTTCGAACCCATAAGGAGATGAAGACAATGCAAGCATTGCGCTGGCATGGAGTAAAGGATCTGCGTTTGGAGACCATTGCGGAGCCGCAAGTTACGAGTGGAAAAGTGAAAATCAAGGTTGAATGGTGCGGGATTTGTGGCAGCGACCTCCACGAATACGTAGCCGGACCTATATTTATACCTGAGAATACGCCTCACACCCTTACCGGAGAACAGGCTCCGGTGGTTATGGGCCATGAATTTTCCGGCCAGGTGGTAGAGGTTGGCGAAGGCGTTACGAAATTCAAGGCCGATGACCGCGTGGTTGTTGAGCCTGTATTTGCATGCGGAAAATGCGAAGCTTGCAGACAAGGCAAATACAATCTGTGCGACGAAATGGGCTTTCTCGGCCTTGCCGGCGGTGGCGGCGGATTCTCCGAATATGTCGCCGCGGATGAGCATATGGTTCATAAAATTCCGGACAGCGTCTCCTATGAGCAAGGGGCTTTGGTAGAGCCTTCGGCAGTCGCTTTGTATGCCGTACGCCAAAGCCAGCTCAAGGCAGGGGATCGGGCGGTCGTATTCGGTGCGGGGCCGATCGGTCTGCTTGTCATCGAGGCATTGAAGGCAGCAGGGGCGTCCGAGATTTACGCGGTGGAGCTGTCGGCTGAGCGTAAACAAAAAGCTGAAGAATTGGGTGCCATCGTGATTGATCCGAAGGCTTACGATGTGGTTGAGGAACTTCATCGCCGGACCGGCGGCGGGGTAGATGTCGCATTTGAAGTGACGGGTGTTCCGCCTGTACTGAATCAAGCGATTAACTCTACAAAGATTGGCGGGCAGATTATGATTGTGAGCATCTTTGAAACCTCCGCTCCGATCGTGCCGAATGACATCGTGATGAAGGAGCGCAATATTACCGGAATCATCGGTTATCGCGACGTATTCCCGGCTGTCATTAGCTTGATGGAAAAAGGATTCTTCCCTGCGGATAAGCTGGTCACCCAGCGGATCAAGCTGGATGAGGTTATCGACCGGGGCTTTGAGGCTCTGCTTAAAGAGAAGAACCAGGTGAAGATCCTGGTGAGTGCTCACTAAACGCAGTAACGCATTTGCACAAGCTTTAGCACATTATACAAAACAACGGCGATTACCTCCGAATGGATTCGGGAGGTGATCGCCGTCTTTTTTTAACTCATTCAATTAATCCTTGATCAACAAATAAATAAAGTAGGGTGCTCCGAGACATGAAACGACTAATCCTACAGGAATCTCGGAAGGGGCCATTAGGTTCTTGCCGATCATATCGGCCACAAGCAGCACCAGTGAGCCGAGCAGCGCAGAGACCGGCAGCATTCCCTGATGACGGGGCCCTACCAGCTTACGCGCCAGATGCGGAGCAACCAGTCCAAGAAATGCGATCCCGCCGCCTACGGCCACGCAGGCGCCAGCGAGGGCAACGGAGATGAACAGCAGCGTTCTTCGCTCGCGTTCTACCGTGACCCCAAGTCCCGCTGCCGTGTGGTCCCCCAGGTTGAGCACATTCAAATGTTGCGATTTATACACCGCCCAGGGAATCAGCAGAAGGATCCACGGGAGGATCGCAACGACATATTCCCAGCTTGCGCCCCAAATGCTTCCGGACAGCCAGATGGTAGCCTGCATGAAATTGTTAGGGTCCATCATGAGCTGGAACACGATAATAAGCGCGCCGAAAGCCGCGTTGATGCCAATCCCCACAAGCACCAGCCGGATCGGCGTTACGCCTTGCTTCCAGGCCAGCGAATAGATGAGAAAGGCGGCAAGAAAAGCACCGAATAGGGCGGCAAAAGGCATGATATAGACGGACCATATGCCGGAGCTGAACGAGCTGCCTTGGAAATAAAAGATATACATCACGACGGCCAGTCCTGCTCCGGAATTAATGCCTAGGATGCCCGGGTCTGCCAGCGCGTTCCGCGAAACACTCTGCAGAATAGCACCGGAGACGGCGATTCCCGCACCGATCAGGATGGCAATGACCATGCGGGGTAAACGGAAGTGCATCAGAACGGTATAATTTTGCTCAGATCCCGTCCCGTTGAATGCTTTGATGACCTCAGCGAGCGGGATTTTCATCGTTCCCATATTCAGGCTGACCAGAAACACGGCTAATATGGCCAGCAGCAGGATCATCGACACGGACATGATTTTTCGCGTTGTATTCATCGTTACAGCCCCCTCCCTTCCCGACGTGCAAGATAGAGGAAGAAAGGAACGCCGATCATGGCCGTAATTGCGCCAACAGGCGTCTCGAACGGAGGGTTGATCATCCGCGCCCCCACATCGGCAAACACCAGCAGAAGTGCTCCCATGACAGCAGAACAAGGGATGATCAGCCGATAGTCGGGACCTACGATGAAGCGAACGATATGCGGGATGACAAGCCCCACGAATCCGATCGTTCCGCCCACAGCTACCGCTGCGCCCGTGAGGAGCAGCACAACGAGCGTGCCCAGAAACTTCACGGTTCCTGTTTTTTGGCCAAGCCCGGTAGCGACCTCTTCGCCCAGGCTCATGACGGTAATGGATCTGCTGAGTGCGAGTGCAATGAGCAGCCCGATGATGGCGACAGGGATCAGAAGCTGCACGTTCACCCACTGCACGCCCGACACGCCTCCGGCATACCAGAAGCTGATATCCTTGGCAACGTTAAAGCGGATGGCAATGGCCGAGGAAATCGAGCTTAGGAGCGCGGTTACGGCAGATCCGGCCAGAGCCAGCTTGACGGGCGTCAGGCCCCGTTTGGATAACGAGCCGATGAGAAGCACGAGTCCGGCCCCAAGGCCTGCACCGGCAAAAGATAGCAGCATGAGCACGGTGTTGGATGGAGACTCCATAAAGGCAAACCCGATCGACATCATGAAAGTGGCACCTGCGGTGACTCCCATAATGGAAGGGGAAGCAAGCGCGTTTCTTGTCATGCCTTGCATGATGGCTCCGGAAACCGCCAGGGAACCGCCGATTAGTGCAGCTGCCAGGGCCCTCGGCATGCGCAGTCTTTGGATAATCTGGTGCGAGGTGGAATGGGCATCGAAGCGGACAAACGCCTCCCATATGGTGGACAGCTTAATGTTCGAAGCGCCATAGATAATGGAGGATGCCATCGCGGCAGCCAGCAGACCAAGCCCCAGCAGAATGACGGCCGCGGCTGTCTTGGGACGATAAATGGATTTTGCGGTTGATTTGTTAATGGGCTGATTTGCTTGCATAGTCACCTAAACCTTCGTGTTGATAAAAAAATAAGAATGAAAGTATTGTAATTGAGAATGAATTTCATTATCATGGTTATATTATATCACTTCATCCCAAGATTGCTAGTGATCTAAGCAGAAAAAATATACATAAAGGGGACCTGTAACAATGAGTCGATTTAAGAAAAAAATATGGATAATCGCAGGACTATTGGCAGCTTTCACGCTGCTTGCTGCTTGTGGAAATAGCAAGGACGCAGCCGGGAACGAGCCAACGGAGGCGCAAACGCCAAGCGAGCAGAACGGCGGCAGCGAAGCGAAGCCGGAGGAAGGAAGCGCGGAAGCCAAGACAGAACGAACACTGACAGACGCCATGGGTCATGAGGTGAAAATTCCAGCCGAGCCGAAACGGGTGATTGCTTCTTACTTGGAGGATAACCTGGTGGCGTTAGGAATTACCCCAATCGCGCAGTGGTCGGTCAAAGGCGGAAGCGTCCAGGATTATCTGCAGGATTCATTGAAGGATGTGCCTACGATTGAGCATGATCTTCCCTTTGAAGCGGTAGCGAGCTTCCAGCCGGATTTATTGATTATGGACTCGGCTTCCATGGTAGAAGGCAATAAGTACAGCCAATACGAGAAGATTGCTCCAACCTACGTCATCGGCAATGAGGTCAATAACGATTGGCGCGAAGAGCTGAAGAAAGTAGGGGAAATCTTTGGCATGGAGGAGGAAGCGCAAGCGGCACTCGATCAATACGAGCAGAAGGCAAAGGAGGCCAAGGAGAAAATCCAGCAATCGATCGGCGGTGAATCTGCTGCAGCGATATGGCTTGTCGGCGGTAAATTGTTCGTCGTAAGCGAGACATTGTCCAGCGGAGCCGTTATGTACGGCGACTTGGGACTTACGGTACCGGACGTGGTGAAGGAAATTTCGGCATCGGCTACGGGCAACTGGTCCTCCATTTCCCTGGAGAAATTGGCCGAGCTCGACGCGGATCATCTGTTCTTTATTAACAGCGACGGCGAAGGGGCGGATGTGCTTCAGGATCCGCTCTGGGCGAATATTCCGGCCGTTAAGAACGGCAACATCTATGAATATGGAAAAGAAACAAGCTGGCTGTATACCGGTACGATTGCCAACGGCCAGATCATCGATAACGTGCTGGAGAGTTTGGTGAAATAAACGCTGTTAGATCGAGCCAATCAGCCGCCTTCCCACATTAGTGGGGAGGCGGTTTTTTGTATGGGTACGTATATGGAACAGGGACGGCGCAAACATTCAGCAGGAAAACGTGGGCACTCACAGAACTAATTAGCGAGGTGGGAATGATGATGCCGAAGTATATGCCGGACTTATCCAATGTGCAGGTGAAGCTGAACCGATACTGTATGCGAATCTCAGGGGATCCATGGGAAGCGGAGGATCTGCTGCAGGACGTCATGATAAAGGTGATGCGAGCCGTTGAAACCGATCCTGGAAAACACCTGTCCAATGCCTATTTATATCGCATCGCAAGCAACGCGTGGAAGGACCGACTGAAGAAGGATAAGCCCGGAATGAGGGCTTCCCAGGATGAGTTAGCAGATAGGGCGGCCGAGGATGACGGCTTATCCACCAGGGAGCTCTTGGAGGCCTTAGCGGACCGGTTGTCCCCACGGGCGATGGTTATTTTGCTGCTGATGGACGTTTTTGACTTCACGGCCAGGGAGACGGCTGATTTTCTCTTCATGTCGGAAGGGACGGTTCAGGTGTCGCTCGGACGTGCGCGAACCAGGCTGAAGAAGCTGCATCGCTTGCAGCAAACAGGCATGGAATCTAAGCCGCAAGAGAAAGCCCGGGCAGGCACAGCGGCAGGACTGGATATGGATGGGCTTGTGGAGGCTTTTCGGAAAAGGGATCCCAAAGCCATTTGTACCTCGTATCTCCAATTGACGAAGCTGCGAATAAGAATAAGCAAATTGAGCCGGGTTGGCGGAGCCCTTGCATTTCATATGGAAGATCCGGATGGAAATGTATGGAAACTTACGGAATAAAACATTATATTTGGACGCTGTTTGGTTTTAGCTCGAAAATTCGTTACTTATGTGTCAGTAGCTATATAAGCAAATCAAAGAGGAGGAAGTTTTTTGAAAAAATCCCTTTTGTACGGCGTTGGCATCTTTGTACCGGTCAGTGATCTGAAGCGTTCGACGGCCTGGTATACGGACATGCTCGGGTTTGAAGTGATCCATACGGATGAACCGAATGCGGTGGTCATGCGAATGAACGATGAGAAGGTATCCTTCTGCCTCGTGCGGTCCTATGAAGTGAAGCAGCCGGTTTTTCCCAGAAATGATTATGGCGTGGGGCAATATTTCAACCTGCATACCACGAATGTAAGTGAAATTCATCAACGATTGGTTTCCAAGGGAGCCGACGTGACGGAAATTGAGGATTTTGGCGGGTTCAAAGGCTTTTCCCTGACGGATCCAGACGGCAACCGCTGCGGAGTGACCGAGTAACGACAGCGAGAAGCAGAATGGCTATAACCGACGGGCATCGTGTTTATCCAGATGATCGATTAGGAAAAACACCCATTCATTGATTTGGCATGGATGGGTGTTTTTGCTGCGGTGACTATCGAATGTTGCATCAACAGTCGTATCAATTCGGTTATTCCTGATCCCGACAGTGCTCCTCGGCCGCCAAAGTAAACTCCTCCTCATTCTCGGAAGCAAGTTTATCACCGTATTGGTCCAAACGCTCAGGGCTGCTGGAAGGACCGTCGTTCTTAGGTTTGCTGTTTCTGCCTGTCATGCTGTATTCCTCCTTATGTGGGGTTCTCATCGATTGCGAACGTACGAATGATCGTACTTTGCGAACGTTTATGTTGTTCCTGATTTGGCTCGGGATTATGCACGCAGGGTCTCATCTTCCGTTTATGAAGTTATGATGAAAGCGCTCGTAGCTGCTTGTTCGTTTCAGCCGTGAATGATACCATAATAGAATTTAGAAGATTCATAGATTCAGCACGCTTAAACGATATGGATACCACGGAGGTTGCGATATGAAGCTAGTGTCATGGAACGTCAATGGATTGCGGGCCTGCGTAACGAAGGGATTTATGGATTATTTTCAGCAGGTGGATGCCGATATATTTTGCGTGCAGGAAACGAAACTGCAAGCGGGGCAGATCGAGCTCGATTTAGGGACGGAATATCAACAATATTGGAACTATGCGGAGAAGAAGGGGTACTCAGGAACGGCGGTATTTACGAAAATCGCCCCATTGTCCGTTCGCTATGGTCTGGAGGAAGACAGCGAGCCCGAGGGCAGAGTGATCACGCTGGAGTTTGAGGACTTCTATCTCGTAAACGTGTATACGCCGAATGCGAAGCGCGACCTGAGCAGACTGGATTATCGGCTGGAGTGGGAGGAACGGTTCCGTGCTTACTTGCTTCAGCTTGACGAACGTAAACCCGTGATTGTATGCGGCGACTTGAATGTGGCACATCAGGAAATCGATTTGAAAAATGCCAAGTCCAATCATGGCAATTCCGGCTTCACGCTGGAAGAGCGAGGCAAAATGACCGATCTGCTGGCAGCGGGCTTCATCGATTCCTTCCGCCACTTCTACCCGGACCGTACGGACGTATACAGCTGGTGGTCGTATATGGCCAAGGTAAGGGAGCGGAATATCGGCTGGCGCATCGATTATTTTCTGGCGTCTGCCCGTTTAACCGAGAAGCTGAAGGATGCCGAGATCGACTGCCATGTGATGGGAAGCGATCATTGCCCGGTGAGTTTGACGCTCAGCGAGTCATTACGTTGAAATTCAGATTTTTAAAAAAAGCCAACCGAAGAGCAGGGGACTGGATAACAGCCTTGCCTACGCCGGTTGGCTTTTATATTGAAAGCAAAGGCTCCGTTCACCCAATCTGATGCTTCAGCTTGTCCAGAAAGATCGAGGCCGGCTTCGACAGATGGTGGGTTCCGGGCTGTACCCATCCGAATGAAGAAGCAGTGTGGCCGGGGGGCATCTCCAGCTCCAGCGTTACGATGTTTCCCGAAGGTACGGGAGTGAAGCTCGAGAAGGACAAATCGACCCCCACCGTGACCGCTACATTTTCTTCGACGACCTTCTGTATGACTCTTGTCTGGTTGGTTGAGAAGAGCAGATCCATTTCCCCGTACTGCTCCTCGAATACATCCATCAGCTTGAACAGACTGTCATCCTTGTAGAGAACCAAGGGGTATTTACGCAATTCTTCGGGCGTGATCGATTGCCGCATGGCAAGTGGAGATTGACGGCTGACCCCCACCACGAATTTGCTCTCCAGCAGCTTGCCGAAGTGAAGGCCGCGGTGTTGATGAATGGTGGAATCATCGACGAAAATCAAACCGATATCCGCATGATTTTGTTTGATATCCTCAATAATATCAAGTGTCGCTTTTTCCGTAATTTCGAGTTTGATCTGGGGGAAGTCCTTCTTAAACTGGATAATGGCATCGATGGACAGCGTTAAGGGGACCGGAACGGTAGCAATCCGCAAAGATCCGCTCAGCAGGTTGGAATATCCTTCGGCTTCTGATTTCAGCTCCTGAAATTGTTCCAAAATAGCATAGGCTTTCTGGAGGATTCGCTGGCCCTCGGCTGTGGGTACGGCACCAAGCCGCGACCGGGTGAACAAGGAAAAACCGAACTCGGCTTCCAGGCTGGACACTGCTTGGCTGACGGCGGAAAGGGTAACGTTGCAATTCTGGGCTGCTTTGGTTAACGATCCTGTCTTGGCCGTCTCCACGATATATTCCAGTTGTTCAAGATTCATATGACCTCATCCTTAATCTATAGTTAAGTAATATTAATTATGTTTAAATTTACTTAAATATAACGCAGCGTTACAATGAACACAAGGACATGGACACACAATGTTCAAACAATAACGCTATTATACCCTAGGAGGTCATTGATAATGTCAGAACAACGTGTAGCGGTAATTACCGGCGGAGCGAGCGGAATCGGTCGTCAGGTCTCCCTTAAATTTGCAAGAAAGGGCGATCGTGTCGTCGTTGCCGATTATAATGAGGCAGCCGGTCAAGAGACGGTCGAATGGATCAAAAAAGAAGGCGGCGAAGCCACTTTCGTTCAAGTCGATGTTTCCAAACAAGAAAGCGTCGAGGCGCTTGTGGATAAAGCGGTTGAGCTTTACGGCCGCATCGATGTCATGCACAACAATGCGGGTATTGGCGGGGCTGGACCGGTTCTCGAGCAAAATATGGATCTCTACCATCGCACCATTAACGTGAATCAGCACGGGGTGGCTTACGGTATTATAGCAGCAGGCAGAAAGATGAAAGAGCTTGGCATTAAAGGCGTGATCATCAATACAGCATCCGTATTCGGATTCCTGGCTTCACCGGGAACGTTTGCTTATCACGCTACAAAAGGCGCTGTCATCATGATGAGCAAATCCGCTGCGCTTGAACTGGCACCATATGGCATTCGCGTCGTTGCCGTTGCTCCTGGAGCAGTGGATACACCGATTATCCAAGGTTATAAGGATTCCGGGATGCTGGATTCCATGAGAGCCAAAGTCATGGGCGGTGAATTAACACAGCCTGAGGTTGTTGCGGATACCGTGTATCTCGTGTCATTGGATGAAGCCGCTGCGATTACAGGCAGCGTGGTCATGGCTGACCAAGGTTACGCGTCATTTAAATAATGTAACGGCCATTTTATGGATTGCCAATTATCGATATACGCTAATACAAACCTCTCTTTTGAATGGATGCTGGCTGCAGCCAGCATGATTCGTAAAGAGAGGTTTTCTTGGATTTCCTGTCAAAAGATTTCCTCTCTCCACAAAAAACAGTTAAAATAGAAAAGGAAAATTTAAAAGACCATACATATGGTGTCAGACGACGATTACTGGAAGAGAGGTATATAAATATGATCATTAAACCTAGAACACGGGGATTTATTTGCACAACATCCCATCCTGTAGGCTGCGAAGCCCAGGTGCAGGAGCAGATTGATTATGTGTTACAACAGCCTGGCATCGAGGGCCCGCGCAATGTGCTGGTTATCGGCGCTTCCACCGGGTACGGCTTGTCGGCCAGAATTGCTGCCGCATTCGGCTCCCGGGCAAATACTGTAGGCGTGTATCGTCCCAGCCAGGCAACCGAGAAGCGGACCGCTTCGGCAGGCTGGTATAACTCGGTCGCATTTGAGAAGGCAGCGGAGGCTGCAGGCTTAAAATCGTTCAGCGTGACAGGAGATGCTTTCACGCAAGAGACCAAAGCCAAGACGGTTGAGCTTATCCGCAAAGAGCTGGGACAGGTTGATCTCGTAGTGTACAGTGTTGCTTCGGCGCGCCGTACGCTGCCTGAGACGGGTGAGACGGTCAGCTCCGTATTGAAGCCGATCGGACCGGCCTATACCAACAAGACGGTAAACTTCCATACGGGTGAAGTGACGGAGGTAACGATTGAGCCGGCCACGGAAGAGGAAGTGAAGAACACCGTAGAGGTGATGGGCGGCGACGATTGGGAATTATGGATGAATGAGCTGGCGGAAGGCGGCGCATTGACTCCTGATGTGACCACGATTGCGTTCTCCTACATCGGCTCCGAGATTACCAAAGCCATCTACCGGGATGGATCCATTGGACAAGCCAAGGATCACCTGGAGGCAACCGCGCTGAAATTGAACGAGAAGCTTGCTGCTGGAGGCGGGCGAGCTTATGTAACGGTCAGCAAAGCGTTAGTGACCCAATCCAGCTCAGCGATCCCGGTCGTTCCGCTGTACGTATCGGCGCTGTACAAAGTGATGAAGGAGAAGGGGCTTCACGAAGGCTGCATCGAGCAGATCTATCGTCTATTCTCCGACCGCCTCTATAAAGGGCAAGAAACGCCGGTGGATGAGAAGGGACGCATCCGTATCGACGATTGGGAGCTTCGCGAGGATGTACAGGCCGAGGTAGCCGAACTGTGGAGCAAGGTGACAAGCGAAAATATTGAAGAATTGACGGACCTTGCCGGTTACCGCCGCGAGTTCTTCCAGCTGTTCGGCTTTGAAACCGATGGCGTGGATTACGATGCGGATGTTAATCCAGTGGTCGACAATCCGAAAGCCATTTAATGAAAAAAAAGCGAGCCCCGAAATGATTGGGGGACTCGCTTTTTTTGCGTCGGAATTGGGAAGCCTCTGATTCATTCAGGTTATAGGTATGTAGATTTGGGCCTTAGAGGCATGTACCGAAGTTCTCAGCTCCAAGCTGTAGAGCGACGGGTTTGGCGTAAGGGCACGTTGTTTCAATTGCTGGATAACATAGGCATAGGACTGGTCGGTATCCTCCCTGTCGGAATGCCCCTCATGGGTGTACATGGCATATTCCTGTGTCGGCAGGGTTAAACCCACCATCCGCTCCGGCGTATCACGAATCGTCGTTACCTCGATTCCGGCTACATAGTGATAGATCTGCTGCCGATTCAAAACAGCTGCAATATACAAGGGATTCGACGTTTTCTTGCGTATATATGGAATTTCCTCCATACGGTCCTGGAGTTCCTGCCAGAGCTTTGGCTTGAGGGCTTGGGACATATAATAGGCCGTAAAAGGAAGCTTCATCTCCAGGCCGACGATCAGCGTTTGCGGTTTGATGATCCGCTGAATAGATTCATTCGTCTGTGCGGATCGTTCTCGCTTTTGCCGCGATGTCAGAATGGAGTAGCCGCCGTTTTTCCCCTCATTGGCGTATAAAGGGACACCTAAACGAGACAGCTCATGAAGATAGCGGAGCATCGTACGGTACGAAACCGAGAATTCTTCGGCTAACTCGCCAACAGTGAAGTTTTGCCGTTCATACACCCGCTGCATGACCTTAAGGATGCGTTCGGTTTTGGGCATGTTTTCGCTCCTGTGATTTTTTTATACTGTGACAGTTTCTGGCATAGTTCAAGTATATAATGAAACCAAATACAGGATAAAGGAGCATTTACTGATGACAATCGATCAACGAAACGAAGCAGCGGTTACGACTAAGGAAGCTTTTCAGGCGATAGGATTGAAGTGGGAAGGCACATTTGCCGAGGCGGGCGCAGGCGGGATACGTGCAGTGCATCGGTTGATGCAAGAGCGGCTCGCGGAGATCCCCCATGCCTTGCATACCGACACGCTGCTGGGGCTATCTTATCACGCTGTTCCCGGTGGTGACGGATTTATTCACTACGCGGTCGTGGAAGTGGAACGGATCGACGAAGTGCCGGAGGGGATGGTTACGATATCCGTTCCCGCATTAACCTATGCCACTTGTACTCATCGGAAAGAGCAGAGCATCGATCAGTCCTATAACAATATCTATGCCTGGATCAAAGAACAAGGTTACTCGGAATATAACCCGGATCATTTAACGCATTTCGAAAAATATCCGATGAGCCAGGATCCCTATGCGGATGACCCCGAATTTATCATCATGATTCCTGTTCATATATGAGAACAGAAAAGTCCTCGAAGGATTGGGCAGGTTGGGCTTGTTTCATATAGGCGGGGAAAAATGATGGAGTGCTCACCGCACGATCTAGATTTTCGTAGCGGTGAGCGAAAAATACGTCGCTACTGCGGAGTTGTACTAAGCCTTTCTAATCACGGGAATCCATAACTCGTTCTTATGCTCATCCGGAGGAAGATAGCATTCGATGGCGGGAAGCGGCGCTAGATCATAAGTTTGGGATGGTATCCACTCCGTATAAAGACGTTTCCACATCTCTGCAATGCCGCTTGGATCTCCTTCCAGCTCGAATACGGCCCAAGTGGCGGCAGGGAAATGTCGCTGTACCATCGGTTCCTGAGGCGTATCCGTGGATACGACGGACATGATGTAGTCAAAATCCTCATTCTTCCCATAGTCACCGTCTGCACAAACACCGAGTATTCCGCGGATCGGATGGTCCTGCACACGATAGTTCCATAGTTTCTCGAAAATGCCCTTCTCCTGGGCCTCCATCCAGAGGCGGGGAACGTCTTCATAAGCACGCTGCGTGCGTACCTGCTCCTTGAAACCGACAACGGAAAACTCTTTCATTTCTTCGATTCTGTAATTCATTTCGGCAGCCCCTCGCATTGAGAATTGAAAGGAGATGCGGGGATAGGCCTTCAGTTTGGTGCCGGTTTGGCGTGCAGCCGTCGGCGTTGTGCCATGCATGTTCTGGAACGCACGCGCGAACGCCTCCGGGGAATCATAACCATATTTAAGCGCTAGATCGATTACTTTGATATCGCTGTTTTGCAGCTCGTAAGCGGCCAGTGTCAGCCGGCGTCTCCGTATGTATTCGGACAGCGACACATCCGTAATGAACGGAAACATGCGTTGAAAATGATAAACGGAGCAGCATGCGATCTGAGCAGCTTCAGCGTAATCGATCTCCTCGGTTATGTGATCTTCTATATAGCCTATGGCCTCATTCATCCGCTTTACCCAATCCATCCGGTCATCATCCTTTCTAAGATCAATGTATAAGAAGGTGCGCTTGATAGGCCTAGCCGTTGCTGAACGGATTCCGCTAGCCCGGTTATCTAAGTCAAACCATCATTCCAACGCAGGTACTAGGCAAAAAATACAGCTTAGCGGTTTGGCGTCTACGGATACGAATGTCCATACTTTACGAGCACATGCCACAGCTGTTTGAGATGCTGGAAGGTTTCAGCAAATGTTCCCCAATCGCTCCATTCGCTTGAATCATGGTGCAGTTGAGCAGCTGCTTTGCCGATAATGGCTGCATCCAGCATGCCCAGCGAGCCTCCAAACCGTTGATCGATCCGCTTGGCGAGCGGCGGCATGGCGGGTCCCCGAAAATCATCCGGAACATCCCGTACAGCAAGGCAGAAGCCGGGATGCCAGGACAAGGTGAGGTTATACCGTTCACATAAAGCATGAAGCAAAGATCCAATTGGGGTGTTCCTATAGGAAGGATCGGCTACCAGGGCCTCCACATCGCTGGACAAGTCAATGACGCCATGGATCTGCGCTTCAATATAATCATCCAAGGAACGACCGACAGGCCCGGAAGAACCGGTATATGATGAAGGCAGATGAAGAAGCCGATCCAGCATGGATGGAATGTCCACATTCGGGGAACCCAGGGCCGAGCCAGTGGACTCAACTTGATGCAAGAGTGCAGCGAGAATGGAATCCCACCGACGGAGTGTGCCTACATACTCGGGACCTACATGACTGTCTCCGAACGTAAAGGTACAGCGGTTCAATACGTTAGGGGACAGCACCAACAAACAGGAGCCAAAGCGGGGAGACGCGCCATCGACATAATTCATAAGATTAAGTCCTCCGTATTTCGGCCGCTCGTCGTTACGCACACCGGGCTGCTGGTAGGCTCCGCCAAACAGGAGCCGTTCCCATTGGTCGCGGTCACCGCCCGGATAAGCGGTCTTGCTTCCATTAGTCACGCTCGTGATGAATTGGTTATGATATATGCCTTCTGCCATGAGGGATTCGATGACAGCGTGTCCGGCGGGCAGTATCCGATCCGGATGGAAATTCAACGTGACGCGGGCAAATTTTTCGATATAGGATAACAGTGAGCCGATCGTTACGGAAGCTTTTGCATGCTTCCGCAAGATGTGCTCCGTCATTTTCAAGGCGACCCTTCGCTGGCTCGCCGCTGTTGATTCGACATGAAGAATCGCTTGCTGCTGCGCTTCAGATAACCGTCCGCTCATAAGTGGATTTCCTCCATACGCTCCATACTAAACAACGATCGCTATTATCCTCATCATTTCTAGCCCACGGGCTGAGATTCCTCTATTGCTGCTGCAAATGAACGTATTCTTAGTACTTAACGGGATGAATTTATTGGGAAGGGGAACTGGCAAAGATTGCTGCTGACCAGCCATCATGCTTTAATGAAACTAACATAAATGTATATAAGAAATGGAGGTATTACATATGCAGCCTAATTTCAGCATACAGGATAAAATCGCAATCGTGACGGGGGCCAGCAAAGGCATCGGTTATGGACTAGCCCAAGCGCTGGCAGCGGCTGGGGCCAAGGTTGCCGTCATGGCACGAAGCAAGGACCTGCTCCATCCATTGGTCGAGGAAATCTCTCAGGCAGGAGGTCAGGCCAAGGCCTATGAGCTGGACGTCCGGAATGTGGAGCAGATCCGAGCCGTATTTGGTCAGGTAGCCAAGGATTTCGGCCGGCTCGATATCGTGGTCAATAACGCGGGTCTGGGAGAGGGGATGCTGGCGGAAGAGATCACGGAGGATTATTGGGATGAGATGATGGACGTGAATTTGAAGGGCGTATTTTTCTGCTGTCAGGCCGCTGGCCGTATCATGCTGGAGCAGGGGTTCGGAAAAATCATTAACGTCAGCTCCCAGGTGAGTGTCGTTGGGATTACGGAAGGGGCAGCCTATTGCGCCTCCAAAGGCGGCGTGAATCAGCTGACGAAGGTGCTGGCGCTGGAGTGGTCCAGCCGTGGCGTGAACATTAATGCCGTCGGCCCTACGTTCATCCATACGCCGGGAACAGCCGAGCGTTTGGACTCCCCTGATTTCCGCGACGGCGTCCTGGCACGGATTCCCGCAGGGCGGATCGGCACCATAGGCGATGTGGCCGGAGCCGTGATTTATCTCGCCTCCCCGGCAGCTGATCTCGTTACTGGCACTTTGCTGCTTGTGGATGGCGGCTGGACGGCACAGTAGGTAGGTTTATCGTTATCAAGCTTGCAAGCGATGGAAACCCGGCAGCGGCGAATCGATAAGACCATCACGATGCTGAACGAGGGACGTTCACAGTAGAGATATCGCCGAATGAATGGGGGATACCATCGTGGTCGAGAAAGTGGATCATTATACGATTTAGTATGTACTCGAGGGTCCTGCTTCATAGAAATATTGTGATTAATAGCCTTAGGTAATGGAAAAACCCGGTCTTGCTCTAGGCAAGCTACCGGGTTCTTTGACGATTGTATGGGGCTGGGTTATTTTAACGGAACCTGCTTGGACAATGCTTCAAATTGTTCCAGGTGAGGATTTATTTTGCTTTGAATGCTCTTGAAATAACGAATCGCGGCGTCATTTTGACGCTGTTCAGCCGCCGAATTGGCAGGGAAGATCGAAGATTTTTTGTTGATGTTGCCGTTTTTGTAATGAACGCTGAACATCGTTCCGGCGGCCCAGGCTTGCTTCATGTTTTGATTGAAGCCCATGATTTCGAGCGATTCCTTGCCTTTCTTGTAGGTAAAGCTGTAGTCGGGATCCGCGACGGCATGAATGACATCGTATCCGCTTTGGAATACACCTGCCTGGAATGTCCCCTTCTGGATCTGATTCCATCGAACGGACCCGTCAGGCAACGTCACCTTATGCGTCAGGATGCCTTCGCCATCCATTTTGTCGTTGTTCCAGCGGCCGATATACACCACCTTATGCGTCTCACCGTCTAATTGATATTCGTTAATGTATTTACCGTTTCCGGTGCGCTTCCCGTTAATGAATTCGCCGGAATATTGTTTGCCATTTCCCCACTTGATCGTACCGCGCCCATTGGGCTGGCCGTTGGCTGCTTCACCGTAATAGGATGTCCGTTCGGAGATCTGTATCCATTCCTTGGCGGAGGCCGCATCGACGGAACCCGGCAGCGGGGCTAGCGAAGTGGCTATAAGCGAAGCTGAAAGTGTTAAGGTTACGGATAATGCCGTTATTTTTTTCATGAACATGTAGGCTCCTTTGTTGAGATGGTTCTATTATACACTTCGCTGGTTACTTCTTCATTCCTCTATACGTCCTATATAATGAAGCGGAAGAGGATGGTGACTTGAATGATTGGGCCTATTCGGATATGGTTATATTTTTGGATGCAAGGATAACGGGAGGGAACAGGATATGACACATGAAGAAAACGCCGCAGGCTGGGACGCAATTGACGAGCAGCTGTTGAAGCTGTACGGGGAGCAGGAGCCGAAACATTACGGAGCCCTAATTCCTTATGCTCTTGGAGGATCCGATCCGCTGAATGGAATCAGCGCTTATACGTCGAATGCCCCTTTTCCCCATTGGCATATGGTCACTTATGGCTTTAGCGAGCTGTATGACAAGGAGTCGGACAATCTGGAGGAGAGCGGTTACGGATTCGAATTGACGTTCAGGCTGGCTAAGCGGGAGGGCGAGGAAGAGCCGCCGGCGTGGGCGCTAAATCTGCTTCAGAACATGGGGAGATACGTGTTTAACAGCGGGAATGTTTTTCGCTCGGGGGATTATTTGGATGCCAATGGGCCGATCTGCCTGGGAACCGATACGCAATTGACCGCACTCGCCTTCACCCTGGATCCCGAGCTGCCGGGGATGGATACGCCGAATGGTCGGGTAGAATTCCTGCAGATGGTTGGCATCACACGTGAAGAGCTCGAGGCGATGCAGACATGGAATACGCTTGGCGTATTACAAGCTTGTGCGGAATATATGCCGCAGTACATAACGGACCTGGATCGGGATTCGCTGCTGAAGATGCCTTCGATTTCAGAAGCCGTTGATCGGGGGAGAAAACAAGAGGGCTCGAACACCGGATTTCTCTACGTGAGCCAGCTGGCTTTTGAACCGGGGAAGAAGGGCTGGTTCAGTAAAACTCCGGCCACCTTACAAATAGGCGCCAAGCAGGCCGAAATTATCGGGAAGCTGCTGCAGGGCCGAATTCTGAAAGATAAGAAACTGAGCCTAGTAGGCTCGGATGTTCGGGTCGTTTTTGAGCCGGGGGAAGAGAGTCGCTGGACTGCAGAGGATGGAGATGTTACCCTTGTTTTGGACGATCGGACCGCGGGTGAATTTTCAAGCCGATTGCTGCCGCAGGTCAGCACCTTCGAGCTTTCTGGCTTGCAAGGAATTCGGATTGAAGTCCTGAAGACGGAAATCAAGGATCAAGAAGGAAATGTTGTACAAGTTATCGGATAGCACGGTGGAAAATAAGAATAACACAGATAGAAACAATTTCCTGTCCATATAAAATAGTTTACAATTTGAGTGATGTCTATATACTTATACTTTAAAGCGGTACATAAACATCATGCTACAGGAAATGGTTCTGACAAAGGGAGGATTACATTGAAAGCATCTATTAAAGTAGGGATCGTAGGTTATGGAAATTTGGGCAAAGGCGTACAGAAAGCCATCGGGCAAAATCCGGATTTGGAGCTGGTAGCCATCTTCACGCGCAGAGACCCGCAGCAAATGCCGGCCAATTCCGGTGCTCGCTTCGAGCATATATCAGCGGCAGAGCAATATATCGGCAAGATTGACGTTATGATTCTGTGCGGCGGTTCGGCTACGGATTTGCCTGAGCAAACACCACAGCTTGCCAGCATGTTCAATACGGTAGACAGCTTTGACACACACGCGAAAATCCCTGAGTTTTTCGAGGAAGTCAACAAAGCGGCGATGGGCGGAGGCCATGTCAGCGTCATTTCGACAGGCTGGGATCCGGGCTTGTTCTCCATGAATCGTCTGCTTGCCGAAGCGATTTTGCCGGAAGGTAAGGATTATACCTTCTGGGGCAAAGGCGTGAGCCAGGGCCACTCGGATGCCATCCGTCGTGTTCCCGGGGTGAAGGCAGGCGTTCAATACACGGTTCCAGTAGAAGAGGTTATCAACCAAATCCGTTCTGGTGAAACACCGGAGCTTGCCACACGCGAGAAGCACCGGAGAGATTGCTTCGTCGTAGCGGAAGAAGGCGCGGACCAAGAGCAAATCCGTCAAACGATTGTGTCGATGCCTAACTATTTTTCCGATTACGATACAACCGTAACTTTCATTACGCAAGAAGAGCTTGAAGCTGAGCATGCAGGCATGCCTCATGGCGGATTTGTCATTCGCAGCGGCGTAACCGGAAGCGGTAATAAACAAATTGTTGAATTTGGCCTGAAGCTTGACAGCAATCCGGAATTTACGGCCAGTGTGCTGGTATCTTATGCAAGAGCTGCCCATCGTTTGAGCAGAGAGGGACAGCAAGGCGCCAAGACGGTGTTTGATATCCCGCTGGGATACTTATCTCCAAAATCGGCTGAAGAGCTCCGCAGCGAGCTTCTATAAGCTGCAAAAAGCCCTGCCGCATATGCGGCAGGGCTTTTTTTTGTTCTTATTTATACGATACCTTGTGCGATCATGGCATCTGCTACTTTAATAAAACCTGCGATGTTAGCACCAGCCACAAGATTGCCGGCTACGCCATATTCTTCTGCAGCATCTACGGCACTGCTGTAGATGTTTTTCATGATCTGATGCAGCTTTGCATCCACCTCTTCAAAGGTCCATGACATTCTCATGCTGTTCTGGCTCATCTCCAGCGCGGATACGGCAACCCCGCCTGCATTGGCGGCTTTAGCCGGTCCGAACAGCACGCCGCTGCTGATGAACTGCTCAATCGCTTCCAGCGTGGAAGGCATATTGGCTCCCTCACCGATGGCTTTTACGCCGTTCATGATGAGTGTCTTCGCTGCTTCTTCATCCAGCTCGTTCTGCGTGGCGCATGGAAGCGCGATGTCGCATGGAATGTTCCAGATGCCCGTGCAGCCTTCGGTATACTCGGCATGCGGGTGAATCTTGACGTATTCGCTGATCCGCAGGCGATCCCGTTCCTTCAGCAGCTTGACGGTTTCGAGGTTAATTCCGTCCGGATCATACAGGTATCCGTTGGAATCACTGCAGGCGATGACGTGCGCACCGAGCTGCTGTGCTTTTTCAATCGCATAGATGGAGACGTTGCCCGAGCCGGACACCACAACGCGGCTGTCTTTGAAGCTAAGGCCCTGCGAAGCCAGCATCTCCTGTACGAAGTAGACGCAGCCGTAACCGGTTGCTTCCGTACGTGCCAGGCTTCCGCCATAGATGACGCCTTTGCCTGTCAGTACGCCGGCCTCATGTCCTCCGCGGATACGCTTGTATTGGCCGAACATATAACCGATCTCGCGAGCGCCGACACCGATATCGCCGGCAGGCACATCGGAATCAGGTCCGATATGGCGGTAGAGCTCGGTCATGAAGCTCTGGGTAAAACGCATGACTTCCTGATCGGATTTGCCTTTTGGATCGAAATCCGAGCCGCCCTTGCCGCCGCCGATGGGCTGGCCTGTGAGCGCATTTTTGAAGATTTGTTCAAAGCCAAGGAATTTGACGATGCCGGCATAAACCGAAGGATGGAATCGGATGCCGCCTTTGTACGGACCCAGCGCGCTGTTAAACTGGACGCGGAACCCGCGGTTTACTTGGGTTTTGCCTTGATCATCCACCCATGGTATACGGAAGGTGATCATTCGTTCAGGCTCGACAAGGCGTTCCAGAATACCGTGTTCCCGATATTTCGGATGCTGGGCTAAAACAGGGACGAGGGAATCGACAAATTCCCGGACGGCTTGATGAAATTCTTTCTCGTGCGGATCCCGGGCCACCACTTGGTTATAGATGGATTCCACATAGTCTTTCGCGGCATTAAGGGGTGAAGAAACAGAAATATTCGTAGTCACTTTTGCGATGCACTCCTTCAAATCGTTAAAGTAGAATTGCGTGATAAATCGTCGGTTTTGCTGAAAAGAAAGCCTGTCTCGGACAATTTGTACTAAAACATTAAAAGTTTGCACTCAGCATTTTTAAGTTAAAAAGAATTTTATAGAATCTTGCCTCGTATTACCAATAAAATGTTTTTTGCGAACTCATTAAATATTTCTATAAAGTTGTCATTTGGTGTAAGTTAATAAGCCATAACCCCGTGTTTCGTGTAGCGAAAATGCAAAAAATGATCCGAATTTGTCATGGAAAAATACAAATAAAAGGAACTTTGCCTTCAGTTTTTTCGGCATAATTAGCGTCTGAGCATATGGAAGAAATGGAATGTAATTACAGTGATTGAAGCCATGAAAAAGTTCTCGGCAGCGATGTTTATTTTGGCAATAAGTCCCTTGACGGCATAATAAAAAAGATCGAAACATGCCCGAACGGCTGTTTCGATCTTCTTATTCATATAAGGATAAGTGCGGTCTTATTTCGAAATATCGATAAATCCTTCGCCAAACACGTCGCGTACGTCGTGAATCGTGACAAAGGCGTTTTTATCCTCCGCACGGACGATTTTTTTGAGCATGGAAACTTCCTGTTTACTGATGACGATGTAGAGCACATCCTTGGTCTGCCCGGTGTAATATCCATAACCCCGAAGCACGGTCACCCCGCGGTCCATAATCTCCGTCACCCGAATCGCGATGCGGTCATGATGAGTCGAGATGATGGTAACGGCCTTTTTGGGATTCAAACCCTCGATAATGAACTCCATCGCCTTGGTGCCAATATAGAGGATGACCACGGTGAACATCACCTTCTCGATCCCGATTACAAAGACGGACAGTCCGGCCACGATCAGGTCAAAGAACAGCAGGGCATAACTGATATTCCAATCCCAATATTTATTAGCCAGACGGGCCAATATCACCGTACCTGCCGTAGTGCCGCCAACCCGTACGATGAGTCCAATCCCGACGCCGGCAAACAACCCGGCGAAGATGGCATTGATCACCGGCTCATCCGAAGCGATGTGCCAGTTCTCCGTCAAGTGCAGGAACAGAGAGTGAAAGGCAACAACGATAATGGTATAGACAGTCGTTTTTTTATCCAGAAGCTTATAGCCGACAATCAACAAAATTCCGTTAATCACTATGCCGACCAGCGCCGGGGACCATTTCAGCACATAAAACAGAATAATCGATATCCCGGTAACGCCGCCTTCGCCAAAATCGTTGGGAATGACGAATAAATTGACGGCCAGCGCAAAAATAAATGCCCCGATGAGCAGCATGATCATATCAAACGCTCTTTTTTTCATACGATATACCTCCATGACTTTCAACAAGCTCACAAAAAAAGCGACTAAAGGAAAAAATCATCCTTTAATCGCTTTATGCAAACACAGGTTGCGCAGCTCTTTTGATACTCTCATTATAATAATCATTACATGGAATGTAAATGATTTTAATTCACTGAGCGTAGGTGACGACGGAAATGCCTACGTTGTAGCCCCCCTTTTCAGGCGGGGCATTTTTTATGGGGTTTATCGAGAGGAAGGCGAGAATAGGAGCGCAACATTTCGAAATGGGGTCTGTGCTAAAACTAAAAGTGAAAGAAGAAGAGGAGATGATGAGAACATGAATACATTGAATGGGAAAGTTGCTATGGTTACGGGCTCGAGCCGAGGCATCGGACGTGCCATCGCGATACGATTGGCGAAGGAAGGAGCGTTGGTAGCCGTTCACTATGGCAAGAACCATGAGGCGGCGGAAGAGGTCGTCAGCGAGATAACACGGGCTGGCGGAGAAGCTTTCTTGGTAGGGGCAGATCTCGCCTTCTCGGATGGAATAAGTGCCCTGTACGCGGCGCTGGATGAGACATTGAAAGCACGAACAGGCAATACGTATTTCGATATTCTGGTTAACAACGCAGGGATCGGCTTAGTGGAAACCATCGAGGAGACCACGGAGGAGAGCTTTGATGATGTGATGCGAATGAACGTGAAGTCGCCATTCTTCGTGATTCAGCAGGCTCTGCCACGTCTTCGGGACGATGGGCGCATTATCAATTTATCTTCTGCAGTAACGCGAATTTCCTTGCCCAATATTCCAGCGTATACGATGACGAAGGGGGCTATTAATTCGCTGACCCTCTCTCTGTCGAGCCAGCTGGGTTCCCGCGGAATTACGATCAATGCGATCCAGCCCGGATTCGTAGCTACCGACATGAATGCTGCCATGCTTCAGGACCCTGCCTCGTTCCAATTCGGAGCCGGTTATTCGATCTTCGGAAGATGGGGTGAGCCTGGGGATATCGCGGACATAGCTGCGTTTCTGGCATCTCCGGACAGCCGCTGGATCACCGGTCAATGCATCGATGCCAGTGGAGGCTCCCATCTGTGACCTCGGTCTTAGCCGCAAATCCATGAACGTGGAAAGAGCCTCATTCCGGCGGCATGATTCCTTTTTTCGGTATTTCCTCTATAATGTTTGAAGAAGTTACAAGGCAGGAAGTACCAGGATGGAGGAAGGCCAAGGATGTGGAATATCGATTTTGAGCACCAGTATGACAAACGTTCCGGCGCAACCGAAGAACAAATGGCCCGTTTTGTTAAGGAGTGGAATGCGGAGCTGTCTGCGGCAGAAATGGAGGACATCAAGGGAAGACAAGTGAATCCTTTTCACAAAAGGTCTCCCTTTTACGACCAATATACGCCGCTCGATCCTGCAGGTTGGAAGCTGCCTCAGCGAAGTTTTCCCGCTAGCTATTTGGACTTGTTGAAGTACTCCAACGGTGGAGAGTTTCAACAGGGAGAACGTCTTTTTCAGTTCTTTAGCACGGATGACCTGAGGGAGATGAATCTGGCTTACGAGCTGCCGGAGTATATGCCGAATGCGGTGTCGTTTGCTATGGATGGAAGCGGAAATCATTATATGTTCGATATGAGGGAAGATTCGATAAACGGTGAATATCCGATTCTGTTCGCTCATTCCGGCAGCTTGGGGTATGAGGAGTGCGGACGGGTTGCGGATTCTTTGTCGGCGTTATGCACGGAGAAATGGGAGCTGTATTGAGAAGGATAGGAATGCAAGCAGGGAGCCCAGAAACCAATTGGGGGAATGTGGATACGAAGGATTATCCTTATTGGCAGGGTTAGCATATCTTGAACAGGGAGAAGGGCCCGCGCGTAATGTGCGGGCTCTTCTATTTTGCGCTCAGCAGTCGTTCACGTACATGTAACCTTTAGGCCAGTACTTCGACAGTAAAACCGCCCGGAGCTTTAACGTAGAAGGTCCATCCGTGCGCTCTTTGAGGCGCTGTGACATCAAAGCCGTCATCGCTTAGACGCTGATGGATCTCATTTACCTTTGCTTCGCTTTCCTGTATAAAGCCGATATGAAACGTCTTGGGATAGTTAACCTCGGTACCCCGCATTAAGGTCAGCACCATCCCCTGATCGTCAAACAGTGCTGCAAACGACTGGCCACGCTCGCCTCCAATTTTGAGTCCAAAATAGGTTTGCAAAAATTCCTTTGCTGCGGTTACATCGGTGACGGTGAGGTTAAGATGGTTCAGTATCATAGCGTAAACACTTCCTTTCAGGAGAATAAGCGATTCTTGATTCAAGCGTAGCACATGAATGCAAGTGGAGGGCTTACGCCGGTTTAGGCCCGGAACGGGTGACAAAACCCGTCACATAAGTTGAATGTTTCAGATAAGGCTTCGTACAAGCAAGAATAGGGAAACGTATTTTGACAGTGATTCTGCTATAATAATCGATAGATATACCCCCCCTTATTCAGAAAAAAGGTGAATTTTCATGCTTTCATTTACTAGACTAACCAAATGCAAACCCCCGATCCCGTAATTTCTTTGCCAGCCAACTAGAGATTTTTTTTGAAATGATGAGGGGGACGTTAGCTGTGCAAAGAAAAATCTCAAATCCATCCATATGGTTATTAATTATCCTTGTGGGTTTCCCGCAAATTAGTGAAACGATATATACACCATCATTACCGGACATTGCCCATCAATTGGGAGCAAGCAATAATGCAATCCAACTGACGCTCAGCATTTACTTTCTGGGCTTTGCCTTCGGTGTGTTTTGCTGGGGAAGGCTTTCGGATTCCATCGGACGTCGCCCTGCTATGCTGTGGGGCATCCTGGTTTATGGAATAGGCAGCTTGGGCTGCTATCTGTCCGGTTCGGCCGAATGGTTATTGGTGAGCCGATTCATTCAGGCCTTTGGTGCCAGCACCGGCTCGGTTGTCACCCAAACCATCTTACGTGAGAGCATCGATGGAGCCAAGCGACATGCGGTGTTTGCCCAGATTTCGGCTGCGCTTGCGTTTACGCCTGCTATTGGGCCGCTCATTGGCGGATGGGTAGATCAATCTCTTGGTTTCAGAGCAGTGTTCTTGACGCTGGTTTTGATGAGCGCCGTCATTTTGGCGTATACCTGGACTTCTCTGCCTGAGACCAGGGTAAAGTCTGTATCGAAGATTAACACCCTCTCCGTGGCCAAGCGTCTGGTCACTGACCGCAGAATATGGGGGTTCGGTTTTCTCATTGGAGCTACCAACGGCATATTGTTCAGTTACTATGCGGAGGCCCCGTTTATTTTTATTGAATTTTTTCAGATGAGTCCCGGCGGGTTCGGTTTCTTCGGTATCTTTGTTGCGATGTCATCCATCCTGGGTGCGTTGCTGTCGAAGAAACTGCTGACCAGGCTCCAGGCTGAGCGCATGATCGTGATTGGCACGATCATTACGATGCTGGGGGCCCTTTCCCTTACCGTTCTTGCTGTTAGCGGAATTAACGCCACCCTAATGCATAGGGTGTTGATGGTAGCGTGTATTTTTATTCTTCTGCTCGGTATCGGAATGGCGATTCCGAATTGCCTTAGTCTGGCGTTGAACCAATATGGAGATGTGCTCGGAACGGCAGGAGCGATCTTCGGATTGGGTTATTACATTGTCGTCAGCTTGATTACCAGCGGCATGAGCCTTCTTCACAATGGCTCGTTAATCACAATGCCCTTGTATTTTCTTGGGCTTGCGGTTGTCATGGTTTGCGTGAGCAAGAAGTTGCTGGATATACGCTGAGGTAGTCCGGTATCTTGTTCAAGTTTTATATAGGATTGAAAAGAAGCTGTCCCCTTCCTAGCAGGAGGGGCAGCTTCTTCTTGTTCCACTGGATTAATAGAGCGGCGGTGGTACGCCTACCGATAAAAGATGCCCAGCAGTAGTGCATTCTTTTATGGTCATAAATCCTAATGCCTAATTGTCATATGACATTTTGAAGTGTTTTGGCATTGTGGGTGACGAAATGACACTTGTTGATATGACAAGCCATTTGCCATACTCGGTTCAGCCAGTTGTTATGAGGCAAATACATTTTGAGGAGAGACCATGTATGAATAAAAAGACTCGCACCATCGCGGTTCTGCTATTATCCGCTATGGCAACGACCGCAATTATCCCAACTAGCAGCCGGGCAGCTGCCGCAACAATGACCACGACTAATGCACCTGTAAATTCTAGCTTGGAGGGCCCCCGCGATGCCAAGGAGCTAGAAGCATTTGCAGATATCGTTTTTGCGGACGTGATGAAGAAGTATAACACAGTCGGTTCTAATTTTGCGGTCGTGGCCGATGGGAAAGTGTTACTAAGCAAAGGTTACGGTTATGCCGACAAAGAAAAGAAGATTCCCGTTGATAAAGACACCGTTTTCCAGATCGGCTCTGTTACCAAGACATTCACGGCCTTGGCGGCTATGCAGTTGGTCGATAAGGGGAACATCGATTTACGAGGCGATATTCAAAAGTACTTAGGAGGAGTGAAGATTCCGAATAAAACGGGGAAAAAGCTGACCATGTATGATCTGCTTACCTATGCAACCGGATTTGAATCACCCGATATCTCTTCGTATTATTCACCGGAATATGTTAACAAAAACTTTCCAATAAAGGATTTTGTCAAATCACATATGTCAGCGGTAGTGAGGCCTCCGGGAGAAGCATACGTTTATGACAATCTTGGGTTTTTGCTAGCGGGGTATGCGGTAGAGAACGTCTCGGGAATGCCCTATTCGAAGTATATGGAGAAAAACATTTTCACCCCGTTAGGCATGACCTCAACGAGTGTACGGTTTACGCCCGAACTATTAGGCAGAATGGCTGCTCACTATGGACCGAAGGGTGAAAAGATCCCCATGGATGGAACTATGCCTACAGAAAAACCTGAAGGTGGTATCATTTCAACAGCAGATGACATGGCGAAGTATCTCTTAATGCATCTGAACAAAGGAAAGTATGATGGCAAAGAAATTGTGAGCCAAAAAAGCATAGAGCAAATGCACACATACCAGTTTTATGCTGATAAAACGATTCCACTTACAACAATCGGGTTCGAAGGCTATTTCAATGAGAAGATGAATGGTCAACATGTGATTCTAAAAGGAGGAAATGTTACAGGGCATTCATCCCTGATTGTTATTCTGCCAGAGAAAAATGTAGCCTTCTATATGTCCAACAATGACGATAACCCCTATGTGAGCATTGACGTGTATGAAGCGTTTATGAATCACTATTATCCAAGAAAAACAGAAGTTTCAAAGCCAACCTATTCGGCAATCAGTGAGCAGCAAGCCAAAGCGTATGTCGGATTATATAAAAACACGCGTATGGAGGCCTCAAGGACTATGGTTTCTTATTCGAACGGGAAATTAGTTACGGAAACAGCTTCAGGCAAGCATACGCTGAAAATGATCCACCCTTTATTGTTCGAAGATGAATCAGGTACTAAAGTGACGTTTAAGAAAAACGCAGCTGGCCATATTGCATATATGTATTCTACGGGCCTACCAGACTTAGTTGCATTTTCAGAAAAAGTTAACGTGGATTCACCTTTCTCTGATGTACCTGCGAATAGTAAGTATAAATCATATATTAACAATCTCAAGGCTTTGAAAGTCATGAACGGGAAGTCTTCCCATATCTTTGATCCAAAAGGAACGATGACTCAAGGCGAATTCTCAGAAGTGCTGCTTCGCGCCCATGGGTGGCATAAACAGCCTTACATGATTGAACTCAATAAGAAGCAGATGAAAGCCGGACTGCCTAATTATCAGCCTAATTCTCCGATCACTAGACAAATGGCGGCGGTGATGATCCAAAACCTGAAGCAGGTAGAGCCTAGAACGAAGGTTAAACTGAGTGGCACAACGGATGCCTGGGCAGTTGAAGCCATCAAAGCGCTTATATCTCAAGGGATCATGGACCCGGATACCAAGGTTAAATCTGATGGTTCCGTGAATTTCCGTTCAAAAGAACTTTTGAAACGCCAAGAGGCTAGTGCCTTATTGGATCAAGCATTTAATTACTATACTTTACCGATTGGTCACTAATTTACCCGACTCGACTATAAGCATGCTGAGGCTGTCCTCCGTCGGAAACCTGACGAATAACGACGCCCTGGCGGCATTGGATCATTTGGCCTTCCTCCATTTGTCGCTGCCGAAAGTCAAGCGCCTGTGCGATTTCTCTCATATAAAATCTTCGGCAGCTCGAACTGGATTACATGAAATCCCTGCAGGTGATGGACAATCTGTGGACCGCGGACCGGTTGGAGGTTCTAATGCTGAAGGAGATTCCTACAAGGATCAAGGCAGAAGTATTCGATGGCTTAACAAGAATGGAGTGCCTGCGCCAGCTAGACTTCCGGTTTATCGATACCGGCAAAGGCCGAATTGCAGCACTCCGATCAACAAAATAATGAAAAGCCCGCAATGGTAGCGGGCTTTTTGCGATTTCAATCTTTGTATTCCTCTCCGCTCGCCACCGGGTTCTCGTCAAACGAGATCCAATCGCTCCATCTTCCGGAATATAGCTTCACGTTGGTACTTTATAGTCTTCCAATTGCCACGATCAACGCCAGAACTACAAAAAAGATATTCACGCCGATCTCCCGGTACTCTTTTCGCCAAATATGAAACATCATCCCGAGCAGTGCGACCGCAGCCAAAGCCATCGCGGCGATCGGCGTAAGCACCGGAGCTATGTTCAACGCCCACGGCAAAACAAGGCCCGGCGCTCCGAGTAGTTCTGCGATTCCGATCAGAACAACTAGAGTTTTCGGTACATCCTTTACCCAGGACCATGTCTTTTTTGATGACTCGATACGAACGGTTTTCATCCATCCCGAATATACGAAGCCTGCCGCCAATATGATTTGTACGATCCATAACGTCACATTCATCTTTTCTTTTCCCCTCACTTGTTCGATTTCGATATCTGCCTCTATACTAAAGTGAGAAAGTCCAATCAGGAAGTAGGCACTTAAACCTAACCAGGTAACCAAAAGTTAACCCTTGGCATGACAAGAAAGTGAGGAATAAGAATGACGGTGTATTGCAAATTCGGAACCGCGCTGGAAATCCTCACGGGCAAATGGAAATCATTGATTCTTCTACGCCTGCTGATCAACGGTACAATGCGGTTCAGTGAATTACAAAAAGCCATTCCGGATATTTCGAAAAAGATGCTGGCCCAGCAGTTGAAAGAACTGGAATATCACGATATTGTGCATCGCGAAGTGTATGCGCAAATTCCGCCAAAGGTCGAATACTCGATTACAGAGTACGGACAGCTCATGAAGCCCGTGCTCCAGACAATGAGCGACTGGGGGGCCGGGCATGTGCAGCATATGCAGAAGCTGTACGGCGAAGAAGACGAAGCAGAGGCAAAACCGTCCGACCTTCGGAAAATCGATTCCTTGCGGTAAACGTTTCAGTATTAAGCGCACGCTAAAAAAGCCCGCAAAAATCGCGGGCGTTTCCTTTTTCTAAGTATACAAATAAAAACGAACGCTTAACCCTCTTCCCCTGTAGCTACCGGATTCTCCTCATAGCTGATCCAATCGCTCCAGCTGCCTGCGTACAGCTTCACATTGCCGTAACCGGCTTCCTCCAGGGCAAGCACGTTCGGACAAGCGGTGACGCCGGAGCCGCAGTATACGATAATCTCGGCATCCTCCGGAATGTCGGAAAAATGCTTGCGAAGCGCGCCTGCATCCTTCCAATGTCCGGCGTCGTCCAGGACGCCCTTCCAGAAGCAGTTCACCGCACCCGGAATATGTCCGGCTTTGGCGTCCAACGGTTCCTCGGCTCCGGCATATCTGCGCGGTTCGCGTGAATCGATGAGAATTTTGTTACCATGCTGCGAAGCCGCGCGCACCTCATCTACGAGGACCAGTTTATCGGGCTTAAGGTTGATGTCATAGGGTACCGGAATGACGATCGGCTGTTCATCCGTTACCGGATACGAAGCGTTCTTCCAAGCCGTAAAGCCTTCATCCAACACATAGGCCTGTTCATGCCCGGTGTATTTCAGCAGCCACCATAAACGGCTGGCCATAGCTCCGCCCTGGTCGTCGTAGATGACGACACGGCTGCTCTTCTGAATGCCGGACTGGCCGAGACGCTTTGCAAGCTGATCCAAGTCCGGTAGAGGATGGCGTCCGCCATGTTGGGTGATAGGGGAGGAGAGGTCCTTCTCCAGGTCGAGGTAAACGGCACGCGGAATATGCGATTCCTCGTAAGCGGCTCGGCCGCTTTCCGGCTTCCCGAGGGCAAAACGGCAGTCGACGATGACCAGATCCGGTTCATAGAGTCTCGCCAGCAGCCATTTCATTGACACGATATTGTTCATATACCAGGACACCGCCTTCTATTAAGAAATAATGAGATTAAGTAACCGAATTATATCATATTGCTGCTTCCGATTACGTATATAACTAAAAAGTCGACCTGTCTCATAGAAGGATGAGATCAGGTCGACGATATGAGAATGAATAATGGCAAGAATCAGGATAAACGCTTTATTTCTTGATAGCTTGAAGCAGCATGGAGGTGTAAGCCTCGGCGCCTTCCGGCTCCAGATGGACACCGTCAGACCGGAAGTATTCCGGATGATCCTTACTGGCTGAATACCAATCCACCAGCGTAACTTTTGGGTTCTCGGCAGCCGCTTTTGCCAGCATGCCGTTCACGTTCTGTTCCCAATCACGCGGAACCCGCGTGTTGATAAGCAGAATTTGCTTAGCTGAGTCCAGAGGACGCAGAAGAGAATCCAGATCCTTTTTCGAGAAAGCGCCGTTGGTCCCCAGCCCGATGATGATAACGCCGCCATCTATCCGATTCTGGGTCTTCATAGCAGGGATCAGGTCATCGGCCTGACGCATTTGGCGGCCTATCTCTGCATCGATGTGAATGCCGGGCAGCGATTTCTCGAGATAAGTGGATACCCCGAGCATGACCGAATCACCAATGGCCGTGACGGTGGACTGGGATACCGGAGGATTTTGAGGCTTATTCGTTGGCTGCGTTTGATTGCTCTTACCGCCTGTCGTTTCGCTTCCCGAGTCCTTGGATTGATCCGGCTTATCGGCCTTCTCCTCACCAGGTTTACCCGCTTTATCTTCATTCGGTTGATCCGGGATTGTTTTTTCGGAATCAGCCTTATCCGGGTCTTCGCTCCCTGTGTCGGTGTTCTTGTCTTCGTTGTCAGCGTCATTTCCAGCAGGAGGGTCCGGCTCTTCGTTTCCGCCAGTATCTTCATCGCCAGAATGTGTCGCTTCGTTCGGAAGCGGCATTTCATCCGTTTCTTTAGCAGGGTCCGGCTTCTTAATAACACCAGGCTGCTTCGCGTCGGTAGGCGGAGGGGAGATGTTCCCGTCGTCAGTGCCTGCAGGAAGCGGCGTTTGTCCTTGCGGTGGCTCCATCGCTCCGGACTCTCCGCCTTGATTCTGATCCGGTTCTTCCGGGGCAGGGTCATCAAGGTTCAGCATGGCAGCGATATCGCCTACCGTTCTCGCAGAAGATACGCTGCTCATCATCCCTGAGCAAAAAATACCGATTAGAATGAGCGAGCTTAGCGACACGACCCAGCCTCTTAATGAAATCGAAGCCGGACGGCGGCGAATGGAGCGGGCTTTAAACCATACCTTCTTCAGTCCGCCATGACGTATCGGTTCTTCAACATACTTCCAGGATAGGGCGGCCAGCAGAACGCTTGCCGCGATTTGCAGTGCAACCTGAGGCAGACTCAGATTGCCTGTGCCGGATGCAGGTGAGGTCAGGATCATCACCGGGTAATGCCATAAGTAAATGCCATAGGATCGAACGCCAATCCACAACAGGGGCTTCCAGCTTAACAAGCGGCTGATCGAAGCTGCAGGATGCGCCAACACCGCAACGAGGACGGCGGCGGCCAGAGAGAAGAGGAACATTCCCCCTTGATACAGGAACGAATCGTACCGGTCCACCCGCCACATCATGAACAGTATGATGAGCAATGCCACTGCGCCTGTTAGGTTGAGTCTGCGCCGGGCAGCCCTTGAAACATGGGTGGACAGCTTCCAGCTGGGCCATACGATAGCAAGCCCTGCTCCGATGAGTAAACCAAACGCCCGGGTATCCGTTCCGTAGTAGACCCGGCTAGGATCATCTCCCGGTTGATAGATCACTGCCATGGCGAGAGCTGAAATCGCGGCTCCGGCAGCAATGAAAGTGAACAGCTGTCCCCTGCGGGGGAATAGCTTGAGTACGGCTAACATGATTAGGGGCCACAGCAAGTAGAACTGTTCTTCCACGGCAAGCGACCAGAAATGCCCCAGTGGAGACGGCGGGCCAAATGATTCGAAATAAGATTGCTGCTGAAAAATAAACTGCCAGTTGCTTATGTATGTAACCGCACCGAGCACCTCACTCCGAAGCGTAGCCAGCCGAGATCGGTCAAATAGCGTAACCCACACCACCAGGATGAACAGCATGAGCAGCATGGCCGGCAGGAGACGTCGGAACCTTCGGATCCAGAAATCTTTCAGATCGATCCGGCGATGATGATGCCATTGCGATGCCAGAATATCCGTAATGAGATAGCCGGACAGTACGAAGAATAAACTGACTCCGAGAAAACCACCGCCTGCAAAACCGAAATTCCAGTGGTATCCCATCACTCCGATCAAGGCGAGGGCCCTCAGCCCATCAAGACCGGGCATGTAGCGTGAATGTGGCTTATCTGATGCCGGCACGGGAGATCACTCCTTTCGAAGGATCTGCGCTTACGCCGCCCTGGAACAGCCGCTGCGATAATATGTAGGACATATTCTCAAACGTCTGGGTGCTGAATAGTGAATGTGTCATTTGGAACATGGTAAACCTTCCCTTTCCTTTATAGGAGGATATCTTGAATTAAGGAGACGCTTATCGAATCCTGTAATATCCTGCAACACGATGTCATAGCTAATACTATCATTCCAGGAAAAACAGAAGGTGACAAAAAAGTGAAGCTACGGCTACATTATGATGTCAATAATAAAACAGATTTTTCATTTGAAAGGAAAAGTCTACACACCTCGTTATCCATGATTCGGTAACCGATTGTTAGCTGTATCGCAATAGGCCATAAGAAAGAGGAGGTCCCTGCCTCCTCCAACATAAGGATGATTCGACATCCATGATTTTCCTTTTATTAATGTAGAATATCGGTCAGATCGCCGCTCCCTGCCGTTTACGAAAAAAGGTTTTGAGTGCCTCGTACACTTCCCCTTTGTCTTTAATGACATGATACATGAATTGGTCCAGCTTGATATTCTTATAAGCCGACATCAGCGTGCTGCTGCGATTGTATTGATTGACCTCACCATAACCGAACATATTGCTGACCTTCAGCAGTTCGCCGATGAGTTTGACGCAGCGTTCATTGTCGGACGTGAGGTTATCGCCGTCGGAGAAGTGGAAGGGATAAATGTTGTATTTGGAAGGGGGATAACGGTGATGAATGATATCAAGCGCCTTCTGATAAGCGGATGAACATATGGTTCCGCCGCTTTCACCCCGTGTGAAGAACTCTTCTTCAGTCACTTCTTTCGCCTCGGTATGGTGGGCGATAAACACGATTTCGACCTTCTCGTACTGCTTGCGAAGGAAGCGGGTCATCCAGAAGAAAAAGCTGCGCGCGCAGTATTTCTCGAAGGAGCCCATGGAGCCGGACGTATCCATCATGGCGATAATGACCGCATTGGATTCCGGGATGACGGTGTCGTCCCAGGTCTTGTAACGCAAGTCGTCCGGACTGATCCCGTGGATGCCGGGTTTGCCGTCTCTTGCATTGCGGCGCAAATTCTCCAAGATGGTGCGTTTCTTGTCGATGTTGGACATGATGCCTTTTTTGCGGATGTCGTTGAAGACGATGGACTCTGTCTCGATCTGCTCTTTATCCTTGGGCTGCAGCAGCGGGAGCTCCAGTTCCTCAAACAGCATATTCTCCAGTTCTTCCAAGCTGACCTCGGTTTCCACGATGTCCTGCCCTGCCTGATCGCCGGCCGATTCTCCCTTACCGGGCTGGGCTGACGAAGGGTCGCGTCCAAGGACGTCCCCAACCTGACTGTCACCGTCGCCCTGGCCGACATGCTTTTGCTTTTGATAGTTATAGATGAAACGGTATTCGTCAAGGCTGCGGATCGGAACTTTAATGATCTGCTTTCCGTCGGACAGAATAATGTTTTCCTCGGTAATAAGGTCGGGCAGGTTGCGTTTGATGACTTCACGGATTTTATGCTGATGACGTACCTGATCCTGATAGCCCTTGCGGTGCAGCGACCAGTCTTCACGGGATACGACAAACGACAGGGCGTCTTCATTTTGCATGGACAGTCACCTCCCAAGTATTGCCTTGACACGGTTGCCGTCTTTTTGGCTGTAGTAATTCATTATATTCGGGAGAAAGAGCGATATGTGAGTATCAATCCGGGTTTGTCATGAAAAAGACACTTAACCCGAGATGAATCAGGCAAGTGTCTTGAAGTGTCAATGCTTAAGCATTTAATACAAATAGGAAAAGAGCTCCGATGGTGATGATGACTACGCCGTTCACGATGGTGGCAATCACGGCGACAGCACGCTTGCGTGTTTTGGATAAGCAGCCTACAACGCCAAGCACCAAGCCGGTGATATTGATGATCATCACGATTATGAACACGGCCGCCAGCGTGGTCATCGCTTCCAGCGTTTCCTGAGTCGGCTCAAGGAGCGGTCCGTTCTCCGTCATGTATGGCTCAATCATCGTGGTGCCGAGCGCGCCGAGCAGAATATACCCGAGCAGCGTCACGATCGACAAGATGAATGAGGCGATGCCGAAGCGGGAGTTTTTTCTATCCTCGGGTGGAATAAAGGTGGTTTTGGGTCGCTTAGGTGAACCTTGGTCCTCGGATGGGGAGGCAGGTGATTGTTGATCCATGTACATAATCGCTCCTAACATAAGAATTCATTCTCTAATGGGTTCGTGTGGTCTTCAATAAAAAGACATCCTTATTAATCTTTCACAAAATGGCCCTGAAATCAAGTCCAAAGCGTCTCACATGCCGGTGGAAAAGCTTCCTTGAATCCGTTAAACTTAATTTGAATACATAAGGACACGGGTGTCCGCTGACAAAAGGGGTTGAAAAGGCATGAGTCGTAGATTCATCGCATGGGGTTCGATCCTGATGGCATTATCTGTCGCTATCGGGGCATTCGGCGCCCATATGCTGGAGGATAAGATTACGCCGGACGAACTTGCCATTTATGAGACCGGAGTCCATTATCATATGATTCACGGACTTGCGGTGCTGATTACGGGGATTGTGGCGAAGGTTCTGGGCGAATCCCGGAAGCTGTTCTGGACAGGGACTTTATTCATTGCGGGAACCGTCATATTTTCCGGAAGTCTTTACGTGTTAAGTTTATCGGGCATGAAGTGGCTCGGTGCGATTACGCCGATCGGCGGTGTATCCTTTATCGTGGGCTGGCTGATGCTGATGTCTTCGGCGCTGTCCCGAAAAAATGCCTGATGTTAAAAAAACGGCTTCACCGATCCCTTCTTATGGGGCGGCGAAGCCGTTTTTTTGATGAATACCGTGGACTTAATACTCAGCTGACGCTGAACTCATCAATTTCATTGAGTTTGAAGGTATACACCTGTTTCTCATCGACATGATAGACGTTGACCAGGAAATTGCTTTCATCATAGTTGAGAATTCGGCAGGGAAGACTTGTCTGCTTACCGTGGCGGTTGGTTGTCAGTCGAACAAGGCGATTGTCCTTACTGTATACTTTTATCCATTCAAAGGGATCACTTCCGGTGAGTGGAGTTTGGACAGGAGGTACGCTTGCAGCGATCTTTTTTTCCGGAGAGGAAGCCGCAGGTGGCGCAGGTTTCTCTATCTGAGAAGCGGCAGAAGCCATCTTCCCGGAGGCTTTGCTAATAACGGAATCTTTCTTGGCTTGAACCAAGGTGTTGATAATTTCTCCAAGTTCCATTCCGGACTTAACCCGAAAATCGACGACTTCAGCCTTGTCGTTCAGCATTTCCAGCAAATATTGCAAAGCCAGTGCGTTGGAGGAACTCTTGACCAGAATATCAACGTTGAATAAAAAGCCGTTATCGTCGGTGACAGGAATTGTGTTCATAGCTTTTATCATTCACCAGCTTTCACTTGTTTTCTACTGAATCAAATATACCATAATTTTCGAATATTAATAGTCCTAATGTCATGTTGTAGTTCATCTTTATTCTATCGACTTACGAGTCATTCGCACCATGTGTGTAGGCTGGAATGCATAATATGAGAGACATTCGCACCATGTCGGTTCCAAAAGAATAAACATAATTCTAAGCCGACGTGAGGGGAGGTTTGTTGATATTGGTGACTTTACTGCCGATCGATATTGAAGGACATACCGTTATGGGCGTCGAGGTAAAGCTTCCGAAAACAACGCTGCTGGCCGTATACACTTCCCGCGGCTATATTATGTGCGGTGCACTCGATGTGGGCCTTCTTAACGAAAAGCTTGCGGACCGCAAGATTATCGCAGGAAGAGCCGTAGGGGTTCGCACATTGGAGCAGCTGCTGGAGGCGCCGCTGGAATCGGTAACCCTGGAGGCAGAGAAGTGGGGCATTCATCCTGGCTTGGCTGGCAAGGATGCGATCCTGCGCATGTTATGAGTCATGTATGCCTTCTCTTCCAAGAGTGATTCCCGTGCGGATCGCTCTTTTTTTGGAGATAACAAGGTTTAGACTTCAGACGCACTAAAATGCAAACCGTAAAAAAACGGACAATTCGGCTGGAGGGCCGGTTGTCCGTTTTATGATGCCATAAACATTTGGCGGATATAGCGATTATTCGAACAAGCTTTTTAAGCTCTCATGATAAGGAGCTTGCACGACGCCTTTTTCCGTAATGATGGCTGTCACATATTCATTTGGCGTAATGTCGAAGGCAGGGTTGTACACTTTTACGCCTTGCGGTGCTGTGCGCTTGCCGAAACCTTCCGTGATCTCTTCGGCAGGACGTTCCTCAATCGGAATATCGGCGCCTGTCTTCGTATTCAGATCAATCGTGGACAGCGGGCAAGCCACGTAGAAAGGAATGCCGTGAGCTTTAGCAAGTACCGCTACTCCGTACGTTCCTATCTTGTTGGCGACATCGCCGTTTGCGGCAACGCGATCCGTACCGACGATAACCGCTTGGATCCAGCCTTTGGACATAACCATGGCGGCCATGTTATCCGCCAGCAGTGTAACGTCAATCCCCGCCTGCTGGAGTTCAAAAGCAGTTAAACGCGCGCCTTGCAGGACAGGTCTTGTTTCATCCGCGAACACCTTGATGTTCAGGCCCTGCTCATGAGCCAGATACATCGGCGCCAGGGCGGTACCGTATTTGGCCGTTGCCAATCCGCCCGCGTTGCAGTGGGTGAGCACGCCCATGCCGTCCTGGAAGAACGGCAGCGCGTTTTCACCGATGCGGCGGCATACATCCTCATCCTCGGCACGAATGGCTTCGGCTTCGGCGAGCAGCGCCGCGTTCAGTCCGGCTGTATCGAGATCCGAAACTGCCAGCTTCTCAGCCGCAAGCTTGATACGGTCCAGCGCCCAGAACAGATTGACGGCTGTCGGTCTGGACGTTGCGAGATAAGCGCAAGTTTTTGCGACTTGTTGCAGCCATCCCTCGTTATCGTCGGCTTCAACCTGCATGCCGCCAAGGACTGCGCCGAATGCTGCCGCGATGCCGATAGCCGGCGCGCCGCGGACTTTCATGGAGTGAATGCCTTCCCAGACTTCCTCCGGTGTGAAGAGCTGAAGATAGACAATCTCTTCCGGGAGCAATCGCTGGTCCAGCAGGACCAGATGGTCTCCTCCCCAATAAACGGAGCTTAGCGGCTCATAGGTGCTGGCATTGCCGGTAGTCATACCGCTCATATCGATACCTCATTTCCTTTAGTTGCTTGCGTAATCAAAGTTAAAATGTCGTCAAAGGACTTGATGCTGCGATGATGCCGCACGAGATTTTTGCCGATGGCCAGCGCTTTGCGCTGCGCAGCTTCTCTGGCTTGATCATCGGCTATGGTGTCGATGTCCGCAACATGGGACAATCCAACGATGCGCCGAATCATTTTGCAGCCCGCGAATCCTGCGGTATCCTTCAAAATCTGTGATACATAGTGGTCCTGATAGCCTGGCGTGCGGGACATCTCGTCCAAGAGATCATCATTCCACAGCGCGCGGAAGTTGTTCTCGAAGTGGGTCCAGACATCGCTTGCCATCTCGAGGAGCCTGGCTTCCCGGGCGGCCAGCGTATGCTCGTCCCGACTCCAGCCAGGCTGTGACGCATAGTTTAGCAGCAGGTTGCCGATGACCGCACCGATATCGAATCCCATCGGGCCGAAATAAGCGAATTCCGGGTCGATCACCTTGGTGGATTCCGGCGTCACGAAGATGCTGCCTGTATGCAGATCCCCGTGCAGCAGAGCTTGTGCGTGAGTCAGAAACTTCTCCCTAAGCAGGGCGACCTCAAAGTGAAGCGGCAGGTCGGCGCGAAGGGCTTCCGCTTCATCGGCTATGCTCTGCGCATAATTGTTATTGGCGGATTCGCGGTATGGATCTTCGAAGATTAAGTCTTCGGTGATTTTGCATAAATCCGGATTGACAAAGCGGCCGGCAAGTTCCTTCTTCTTCTGTTGGTTCATCCCGAGATCCGACGTGTAGAACAACGTTCTGGCCAGGAAGCGGCCAATATGCTCTGCGAACTTCGGATAGTCATTACCCTCAATCAGGCCTTTGCGCATGATGGTATACTCACTCAGGTTTTCCATTACGGTGTAGGCGAGCTCATCCGAATAACCGTATACTTCGGGCACAAGGTCGGGACAAATGGAGTACTCCGTCTCCAGCGCCAGTCGTTCGATGCGGGCCCGGTCGAGAGACAGCGGCCAGGATTCGCCTACAACTTTTGCATAAGGAACAGCTTGCTTGATAATGATACTATCAGCCGTATTTTTGGCGGTGACATGAAACACCAGATTAAGATTGCCGTCGCCGATTTCGCGGCATTCGAGCTGGGCATGGTCCGGGAACCGGCCCGGTATACTTTTAGCTAATTGTATAGCTTCTTCCGCGTTCAGCGGATGATATGCAGACATGGATGGTCACCCCCAAATAGAATAGAAGAAAATCAAAGCCAACTTTTTTGCTTGGTATTACCTAGTATAACGTTTTTTCGCGAATTTTGTATAATTTTTTGGCAAGACGAAAGGTTATTGAACCTGATTCGCTCCGCAGTCCAAAGGGTAAACTACAAATAGACGCCCAAGTGCAGGATGTACTCATATATTAATGAAGGAATAGCATTAGCAGATGGTACCAGTTACAATGGGTATACACCGCTCTGCACAATGTTCCTTTGACGCAGTACAGGGTGCATTTCATATAGAAAAGGAAGGGATTAACCATGGCAAAAACTACATCTGGCAAAGCTGCAGGAAAAACGAAAAACGCAAGTCTGGAGCAATTGTTGAATCAACAGGTTGCGAACTTCAACGTGCTCTATGTCAAACTCCACAACTATCACTGGTATGTATCCGGAGAGCAATTCTACTCCCTTCATGTTAAATTTGAAGAATTGTATGACGAAGTTACACTTAAGATGGATGAGGTGGCGGAGCGCCTGCTCTCGATTAAAGGAAAACCGGCTGCTACGATGAAAGAATATTTGGAACTTGCGACTGTTCAGGAGGCTTCGGGCAACGAGGATACCCGCGGCATGGTACAAGCCTTGATTGAGGACTTTGCAACCGTATCCGAGGAGTTGGCGGAAGGCATCGAAATGGCCGAGGAAGCCGGCGATGCGCCAACCGCGGACATGTTTACCGGATTTAAGGCTGATCTTGAGAAGCACATGTGGATGCTGCGTTCGTTCCTTGGATAAAGCGTAATACAACAGAATGCTGCCTGTTCTTCCCTTGTATTTGCAAGAGCTGAGGGTGCCGGTTATCGTGCCGTTGCCTTATAGTTCAAGATGTTGACCTGAGCACCGTCTGTCAACGCGCGATAAACGCCGGTGCCGGATGCCGTAATAGATTCTTTAGGAGCAACCGCAAATATGGAGGGGAACAGGGTGAACGAAACAGGCTTGGCCGGTCTATCGGTCATGCCTGTTTTTTAATTGTTACGGTTGTCCGAATGTTGTCTGCAAAACGCTTGTCCGGTTGAAATACGTCATATTTTATTATAAAATGGCTTGAGAATCATTGATAATCAGTTTAGAATGATTATAAATAAATAATTATTTTTTTGTTTTATGAAATCAGGGCGTCCAATCCTGTTATCATATAGGACAACAATACACTACCTATTCAACGGAGGGAATCTAATATGTCAACCAAGTTTGTCATTGAAGGATTGAAAGCAGCAATCGAAGGCAAGGAGATCCTTAAAGGTATCAACCTTGAGATGAAAGGCGGAGAAGTTCATGCCATCATGGGACCAAACGGTACAGGCAAAAGTACTTTGGCTTCCGCGTTGATGGGTCATCCTAAATATGAAGTTACCGAAGGTAAGGTATTCCTTAACGGCGAAGACGTGCTGGAGATGGAAGTTGACGAGCGCGCACGCGCAGGTCTGTTCCTGGCCATGCAATATCCGAGCGAAATCGCCGGCGTTACGAATTCCGACTTCCTGCGCAGTTCCATCAATGCGCGCCGCGGTGAAGGCAACGAGATTTCCCTGATCAAGTTCATTCGCCAAATGGAAGGTAAAATGAAAGAACTCGAGATGAATCCTGAGTTCGCTCACCGTTATCTGAACGAAGGTTTCTCCGGCGGTGAGAAGAAACGTAACGAAATCCTGCAAATGATGATGCTGGATCCGAAACTTGTCGTGCTTGACGAAATCGACTCCGGTTTGGATATCGATGCTTTGAGAATTGTAGCGAACGGTGTAAATGCCATGAAATCCGAAGAACGCGGTTTCTTGATTATTACCCACTATCAACGTTTGCTTAACTATATCACTCCAGATTATGTTCACGTGATGATGCAAGGACGCATCGTAAAATCCGGTGGTCCTGAGTTGGCAGAGCGCCTGGAGGCAGAAGGTTATGACTGGATTAAGGAAGAGCTGGGCATTACTGATGAAACTGTAGGTCAAGACGCGTAAATAGACGGGAGGAGGAAACGATATGACTACACAAACCATTCTTCCGGTCAACGCTGAGGCTCTGAAGGCATTGTCCGAAAGTAAACAGGAACCGGCCTGGCTGACAGACAGCCGTCTGGCTTCCCTGGAACTGGCTGGCCAGTTGGAACTGCCCAAGCTGGAGAAACAACGCATTGAGCGCTGGAACATCCAAAGCTATGGTGAATATAAAGAGAGCAATAAACTTGCTTCCCTTGACGAACTACCTGAACAGGTAGCTAAACTTGTTGAAGGTTCAAGAGAAGGCGGTCTGGTTATCCAGCGCAATTCGGGAACCGTATATGTGAGTCTGGCTCCGGAACTGGCTGCCAAAGGCGTCATTTTCACCGATTTGGAAACAGCGGTTAAAGAACACGCGGATTTGGTTAAGCCTTATCTGCACCAAGCGCTTAAGAATGACGAGCATGCGATGGCTGCTCTGCATGCTGCGGTATGGAACGGCGGGGTATTCCTCTATGTTCCTAAAAATGTGGAGGTTGATGTTCCGCTTCAAGCCGTTATGCTGACCGACGATGCCGAAGCGACATTTGCACCGCATGTGCTGGTGGTAGCCGAAGCGAACAGTCAGATCACTTACGTAGACAACTACGTTTCGGATTCACTGGCTGCGCCGGTCACCCATAACGGAGCGGTGGAAGTCTTCGTTAAAAACGGAGCGAAGGTGCGTTATGCTTCCGTTCATCAATTGGCTGGCGAAGCAACCGATGTTACATTCCGTCGTGCGGTGCTGGACAATGACGCTTCGATCGAGTGGATTGTTGGCGAGATGAACGATGGCGATACAGCTAGCGATACCATGAGTATTCTGAAGGGCAACGGTTCGACATCCGATGCGAAAGTCATCGCGGTCGGCTCCGGCTCCCAGAAGATCAACTACACCACGCAAGCGAAGCATTTCGGCAAGAGCTCGGCGTCCCAGATGATCACCCGTGCAGTCATGCGCGAAGAGGCACAAGCCATCATCAACGGCATTACCAAGATTGAGAAGGGTGCAACGAAGGCGGACGGACAACAGACCGAACGCGTGCTGATGCTTAGCCCGAAAGCCCGCGGCGACGCGAACCCGATTCTGTTGATTGACGAGGATGATGTAACAGCCGGTCACGCAGCGTCCGTAGGACAAGTGAATCAGGAGCAAATTTACTACCTGATGTCCCGTGGTATCTCGCGTCCCGTGGCGGAATCCTTGATTATTTACGGCTTCTTGGCTCCGGTTGTCAGCGAAATTCCGCTTGAGGGACTTCGTGACCAACTGCAGGGGCTCGTTGAAAGGAAGCTGGGACAATGATCGCCTCTGTCCGTGAGCAATTTCCCATTCTTCATCAGGAGATCAACGGACATCCGCTGGTATATCTCGACAATGCCGCGACATCACAAAAGCCGCAGGTGGTCATAGATGCTATCAAGCGGTACTACGAGTGGGAGAACTCCAATGTGCACCGCGGGGTTCATACACTCGGCAGCCGTGCTACCGATGCTTATGAAGGAGCCAGGGAGAAGGTTGCCCGTTTCATTAATGCCGAGAGTTCGGAACAGATTATTTTCACCCGTGGTACGACGACGGCCCTGAATCTGGTAGCATCGTCCTACGCGCGCTCCGTTTGCGGTCCCGGGGATGAAATCGTCCTGACGGAAATGGAGCATCACAGTAATCTCATACCGTGGCAGCAGGCGGCTATCGCCGTTGGCGCTACGCTGAAATATATTCCTCTGCAGCCTGACGGCACGATCCGTGTCGAAGATGTCGAGGCACTCGTTACCGAACGGACCAAGGTTGTAGCCATCGCTTACGTATCCAACGTCATGGGCGTTGTGCATCCCGTGAAACAAATTGCGGAAATCGCGCACCGCCACGGCGCTGTCATTGTGGTTGACGGTGCGCAAAGCACACCGCATATGAAGGTGGACGTCCAGGACCTGGATTGCGATTTTTACGCTTTGTCCGGCCATAAGATGTGTGCTCCAACAGGTATCGGCGCATTATACGGCAAGAAGGCGCTGCTGGAATCAATGGAGCCGATCGAATTCGGCGGAGAAATGATCAATGATGTTGGATTGTACGAATCAAACTGGAAGGAGCTCCCTTGGAAGTTCGAGGGGGGCACCCCTATCATCGCAGGGGCTGTCGGTTTGGGCGCTGCCGTCGATTTCCTGGAGGAAATCGGAATGGACGCCATCGAACAGCATGAGACGCAGCTTGCGGCTTATGCCATGAACCGCATCTCCGAGATCGACGGGATTACCATTTACGGTCCTCGTGAACGTAAAGTGGGCCTTGTTACCTTTAATCTCGGCGACGTTCACCCGCATGACGTGGCAACGGTGCTTGATGCACAGGGGGTTGCGATACGTGCAGGACATCATTGCTGTCAACCGCTTATGCGTTGGTTAAAAGTATCCTCTACGGCACGCGCGAGCTTTTATCTGTATAATACAGAAGAGGACGTTGATCGATTAGTTAGCGCCTTAATCCAGACAAAGGAGTATTTCGGCGATGCAACTTGACGATTTGTACAGACGTGTCATCATGGATCATTATAAGAACCCCCGCAATCGCGGCAAGTTTGAAGAAGATGCGGTAACCATCGATTTGAACAATCCGACTTGCGGAGATCGCATTTCCTTGCAGCTTAAGGTAGAGAACGGCGTAGTGGCCGATGCCAAATATACGGGGGAAGGCTGCTCCATCAGCATGTCTTCCGCTTCGATGATGACAGACGCCGTAAAAGGCAGAACGCTGGATGAAGCGATCAGTCTGGCGGACCGCTTCTCCTCCCTTATGAAAGGCGAGGCCGTAGATTTTGAAGAGTACGAGGATATTGAAGCCCTATCCGGTGTCAACAAGTTTCCTGCACGCATTAAATGCGCAACACTTGCGTGGAACGCACTCCGAAAAGGAATAGACGCGAAGTAAGCGAATGAATAGATCGATAGGGAGGTAAGTTAAATGGCTAAAAAAGCACCAGAAATTGAAGAGTATAAATATGGTTTCCGTGACGAGCACAAAGCTATTTTTCAAACCGGCAAAGGTTTGACGCGTGAAGTCGTTATGGAAATTTCCAAAATCAAGAACGAGCCGGAATGGATGCTGGAATTCCGTTTGAAAGCACTGGAGCAGTTCGAGAAAATGCCAATGCCTCGCTGGGGCGGCGATCTCGACGAGCTGGACTTCAACGATATCCAGTACTATGTAAGACCTTCCGACAAGCAAGGCAAGACTTGGGAGGAAGTACCTACCGAGATCAAGGAAACCTTTGATAAATTGGGTATCCCTGAGGCAGAGCAGAAGTTCCTGGCAGGTGTATCCGCACAGTACGAATCCGAAGTTGTTTACCATAACATGCAAAAGGATCTTGAGGATCAAGGCGTTATCTTTATGGATACCGATACGGCTCTTAGAGAGCATCCGGAGATCTTGAAAGAATATTTTGCAACGGTCGTGCCCCCAACGGATAACAAATTCGCTGCGCTGAACAGTGCCGTGTGGTCTGGCGGAAGTTTCATCTATGTTCCAAAAGGCGTGAAATGTGAAATTCCGCTGCAAGCGTATTTCCGTATCAACTCCGAGAACATGGGTCAATTCGAACGTACGCTGATCATTGCGGACGAGGACAGCTTTGTGCACTACGTAGAAGGATGTACGGCTCCGATCTACAGCACGAACTCGCTTCATAGTGCGGTAGTAGAGATCATCTGTAAAAAGAATGCGCGCGTTCGCTATACAACCATTCAGAACTGGGCACCAAACATTTACAACCTCGTGACCAAGCGTGCCGTTGCTGAAGAGAACGCAACAATGGAATGGGTGGACGGCAACATCGGTTCCAAGCTCACAATGAAGTATCCTGCCGTTATCCTGAAGGGTCGCGGTGCAAAAGGGATGGTACTGTCCATCGCTGTAGCAGGCAAAGGCCAGCATCAGGATGCAGGAGCCAAAATGATTCACTTGGCGCCGGACACGACTTCTACGATCGTATCCAAGTCCATTAGTAAGCATGGCGGTAAAGTAACATACCGTGGACTGGCTTCCTTCGGTCGGAATGCAGAAGGCGCGAAAGCCAACATCCAGTGCGATACACTCATCCTCGATAATGAATCGACGTCGGATACGATTCCTTACAACGAGATCAAGAATGACAACATTACGCTGGAGCATGAAGCAACCGTATCCAAGGTGTCTGAGGAACAATTGTTCTACCTCATGAGTCGTGGCCTTAGCGAATCTGAAGCTACGCAAATGATCGTTATGGGCTTCATCGAGCCATTCACCAAGGAGCTCCCGATGGAGTATGCGGTTGAGATGAATCGATTGATCAAGTTTGAGATGGAAGGTTCCATCGGCTAAATATTTCTTATATTCAAGGGGGCAAATCACTCAGAACGAGTGGTTTGCCCCTTTTTATGTTTGGATGGTTTATGAATTGTTGATTTCATTGTGACTTTGAGGGTTGTGTGGGCCCTCTTGTCAGGTCACGACTTTTATTGTGCCAGAAATCAAGAGTAAGAGGGGAGAAAAGTCACGCAACCACCCAAAAAAACCGTCAGGCTTGTACGCCGACGGTTATTTGGCTATTCGGGGACCTAGACGAAAAACGCCAGTTACAGAAGTATCTCCTGGATTTCGGTATTATACTCCTTGGAGAGGTCGATGAAACGATCCTCGGTCTTCACGAGCGGACGGAAGTAATCCGAAGGATTGTTCATGACGATCATGCCGGATTCGCCGGTCGTCAGCAGAACCTTCTTACCGATAAAGTTCGGCAGCATCTGCTGGATGAAGGCATGCGTCGGCTTGCCGTTCAGTTTCCCGAAACTAAGACTATACAGCTCCCGAAGTACGGTTAACAGCTGCTGCTTGGATTGATAAACCCGGTTCGTAGTCATCGCGCTATATACATCGGCTACAGCGCAAATATGAGAATATGGATGAATCTGGTCAGCATGGAGCGCTCGTGGATAACCGGAAGCGTCATCCCGTTCATGATGCTGGAGCGCAACCATAGCGGTGACCTTATCATCCATGGATTCAGAGATCATCTCGTAACCATAGATGGTGTGCAGCTTCACTTCTTCATACTCTTGAGGAGTCAGTTTCCCTGGCTTGTCCAATATATCTCTAGGAATCTTGCTTTTGCCGATATCATGGAGATAGCCGGCTTTGCCGATTTCATAAGCTTCCTTGTCGGAGTAACCCATCCAATCCGCGATGTAGTACGATAACATTCCAACTTGAATGGAGTGCCTGTAGGTATAATCGTCTTTACCATTAAACAGCAATAGCAGGGAGACAACATCCGTATGCTCGTTCAGTGAGCCGACTAAGGGCATGAAAACATCGTCCACAACGGACTCATTGAATTTACCGGATTGCGACGCTTCCGTAAATAAGGTGGAGCACCCGTCAAATGCAAGATTGAAATGGGGTTTAACCTTGTTGTATGATTCAGAAATTTCAGACGAAGAGTCGAGGGATACAGACAGTGCGCGTGGCTTTATTTCTATGTAATCGATACCGTGCTGCAGTAGCTTGGATATATCCTCTAAACGAAGGGTAACCCCTTTTTGTAGAACATGAACGCCGTTTGTGTTGTAAGCATCATGCTGCATTTGATCACCGGGTATCAGGTCCGTGACATGTACTCTCAAATCATTGCACCTCTTGCCCTTATATAAGTAAAAAGATCAAAACTATCTTAGCAAGAAAATTATGGTTTTACAATGTGTAATCATGACTTATTGCCTAACGGTTGGGTCCCATGGTCCGGTCTGTGGGCCTTTCCACTCTGAACCATCGTCCCAGATCTCCTTCTTCCAGATTGGAACGGATCGCTTCAGTTGTTCGATCGCATAGCGGCTGGCCTCATAACATGCATTCCGATGCGGGGAGGAGACAGCGATCACAACACTGGTTTCTCCAATTCCGACCGTACCGATACGATGGGAAATCGCACATTGCGTACCGGGCCATTGTCGAAAGATGTCCGCGCATATTTGCTGCATTTCTTTAAGCGCCATCGGGATGTATGCTTCATACTCCAGCGTAACCGTTCGCATCTGGCCGGTCATCTCTCGCGTTGTACCTACAAAGGATAGCGTTGCTCCATGATTATCATCATGAACTTTGGCAATGGTTGTCTCTACGGAAAGCGGACCGTAGGATATCGTGCATTTCCCATCTGCCGAGGACCTGGATCCGGAGTCCTGCGGGGTTATGCCGTCACCACCGGACACAGGCGGAATTAGAGCTACCTCGTCGCCGCTCTGAATAAGCTGTTCCGAAGGCGCATACTCTTGATTGACCGCGACGAAAGCCGTGGAAATCTGAGATTGGGCATCAGGATAAGCCTCACTAAGCAGCAGCTTTAATTCCCCGGCAGTCAGGGGCAAGCCAGGCACGTTGAATGTAAGCGAAGCTGTGCCGATTCGATCAGCTAATCCTGCAAATAGTAATATAGAAATGGTTGTTGACATTCTTCATCACCTCGTAATTCTTATGGGCTACAATATACCATATTCTTCGCTAAAATGTTATGCTTGTAAGACCGGAAATTATCGAATAACGAACTTGGGGAGGGGGCCGCCAAATGGGGTTAGGAAGCAACAAACAGAAGCTGACGATATTGTATACCAACGATATACATAGCCATTTTGAGATGATGAGCAGTGTGGCGGCACTTATTTCCCGGGAAAAGGCGGCTGCCGGCAACGGGGCAATCGTACTGGATATCGGTGATCATATGGACCGGGCATCGGTGGAAACCGAAGGCACCATGGGCCAAGCCAATGTGGATGTCATTAATTTGACAGGATACGACGCCATTACGATTGGCAATAACGAAGGGCTCACCATTTCATATGATGTTCTGGAGAGTGTATACGCCGGACTGCAGTGTCCCGTTGTGTGCTGCAACATTAGTGAGACTAAGAGTGGTAATCCTCCTCGATGGATGAAGCCGCATGTGATCCTGGAACGAGAAGGCATTCGAATCGGGCTCACCGGCGCAACGGCTGCTTTTGCAGGTTTTTATCAATTGTTAGGCTGGGAAGCCGGAGATCCGGTGATGGCTATTGCTGAGCAAGTGCGAGCGCTTCAGGGCCAGTGTGATATCATAATTGTTTTATCCCATTTAGGACTAACGATTGATAAAAGATTAGCAGAAAATGTTGAGGGGATTGATGTTATTCTTGGCGGTCATACCCATCATATACTCGAGGAGCCCCTGATGATCGGAAAGACAGCCGTGTGCGGTGCAGGCAAGTTCGGACAATATGTAGGTCGCCTCGTCATGCAGCGCAGTCATGCTGAAGATCGCTTTACCTGTATAGAGGGAAGTTTGCTCCCTGTGGATAAAAACTTAATAGAACCCATCGTAGAGCAGGCGATCATGAGGCACCATGAGCTGGCAAGGGAGAAATTAACGGAGACTGTTGCCGTTAATGATCGTAGTCTGCCCATCCACTATGAGGAGGAGTCGCCGTTTGCAAACCTGCTGGCTCAGGCCGTGCTGCAGCATACGGATGCGGATTTTGCCATCGTGAACTCGGGGCAGCTGCTCGGGCCGCTGCCGGAGGGCGAGATCAGCACCGGTATGCTGCATGGCCTGTGCCCGTCACCGATTAATCCCTGCATCGTGAAGCTACGCGGAGAACATATCTATCAGGCGCTTGAGGAGAGTTTGCTTCAAGAGTTCAGCGGAAAGAAGATAATGGGCTTTGGTTTCCGCGGTTATATATTAGGCGGCCTGGCAGTCGATGGGTTGAAAATTCACTACGACAAGAACGGAGAGCCTTACCGAAAGATTACGCATATCTCCATGAAGGGGCAACCGCTAGAGCCGCAGCGGGAATATAAGGTGGGGACACTCGATATGTTCACTTTTAAAATCGGATACGAGTCGTTGTCACTTGGTAAGGATACGGTATATATGCTGCCGGAGTTTATTAGAGACCTGCTGCGAAGTGAGCTATCGAGGCCCGGTTCGCTTGAAGAGTCCATGATTCCACGCTGGATATCCTGACAATCCCGACTAACTTCCTTTGGCCGAGCATACATATGAGGAGGACAAAGGTAAGGGAGGGGAAGGACGATGGATTTTATCACATCCATTATACTGGGGATCGTGGAAGGACTAACCGAATTCATTCCGGTGTCTTCCACAGGTCATATGATCTTGACGGCCAAGGTGCTCGGTTATGACGATCAAACTCCGATCATGAAGACGTTTGAGGTTGTCATTCAGCTTGGCGCCATTATGGCGATCGCGATCGTTTACTGGAATCGAATTTTGAACCTGCTCGGCTGGAGCCGAAGTGAACCGTTGACCAAGAAAGAGCCTCGAAAAAGATTGAATCTGATTCATATATTTTTGGGGATTGCTCCGGCCCTGCTGGTTGCATTTTTCGCGAGGGATTTTATCAAGAGCCTGTTCCATGCGCAGACGGTGCTGTTTGCACTCGTTGCCGGCGGTATTTTTATGATTTTTGCAGAATGGTACAATAAGCATAAAGTTCAAGTGACATCACATGATTTGGATGATTTGACATACAAGCAGGCCCTTCAGATTGGCGTCTACCAGATCATCTCCGTTTTATGGCCGGGCTTTTCCCGCTCGGGCTCCACCATCTCCGGAGGAATGCTTAGCGGGGTGAGCTATAAGGCATCGGCCGATTTCTCGTTCATTATTGCAATTCCCATTATGTGTGCTGCATCCGGATATGAATTGCTGGATTCTTACCGATATTTTACTTTAGATACGATCGGCGTATTTCTTGCCGGATTTATCGTTTCGTTTGTTGTTGCTTATTTTGTCGTCTTGGCCTTCATGAAGCTCATACAGAAGATAAGGCTTACTCATTTTGCGATCTACCGTTTTGTTCTCGCTGCCGTTTTTTGGCTGTTTATCATGCATTAAGCAGGAGTAGACACAAGGAGGAGATCCGGCTTCTTCGTATCGTGATCCACTGAAGACTGGACGCTATATCCCACACAAGTTTGAGAATAGCAGAGGAAGTGACGGATTTTGCGTCTTATACCTATCAACGCGTTGAGGCCGGGAATGGTTCTTGGTAAGAGAATATATAATAGTGACGGTTTAATTCTGCTTGCCGAAGGCGTGGAGCTGACGACAGGACTGATTCGCCGTCTGGGCACGTTGGAAATCGGGTATGTCTATATCGAGGAGCCGATGACAGAGGATATCGTGGTTCCGGAGTTGTTGACCGAGGAGACCCGGCTGCAGGCGATCCAGTCGATACGGACGAGCTTCAAGACCCTGGAGAGCCAGGCTGCTCTGAAGGGAAGCTTCCTTCATTTAGGCAAAACGTTCTCCGGGATGATGGAGTCTATTATGGATGAAATATCGGATCATGACGAGGGCATGGTACTCCTGACGGATATGAATACCAACGATTACAACCTGTATCGTCATTCGCTTAACGTCTGTCTATATTCAACGGTTCTTGGGGTGTCTTACGGCTATAATCGGGAGGATCTGAAGGTGCTGGGCTTGGGGGCATTGCTTCACGATATCGGCAAGACGAGGATATCCCAGAAGCTGCTGAATCATCCAGGACGGCTGAGCGAAGAAGAATTTCGCGAGGTCCAGAAGCATACCGAGTTCGGGTTCAAAATATTGAAAGACGAACCGAACATTCCGTTGTTATCGGCGCATTGCGCCCTGTCGCATCATGAACGCCTGGATGGCAGCGGTTATCCCAGAGCCTTGAAGGGACCTGAGATTCATGAATACGCCAAATGGATTGCGATTACGGATTCTTACGATGCGATGACCACGCAGCGGGTGTACAAGCCTGCCTTATTGCCGCATGAAGCGGTAGAGGTGATGTATGCAGGCTCGGGAACACTGTATGAACAGTCATTCCTGGCCATGTTTCGGGATCGGGTAGCGATATATCCTCCAGGGATCACCGTGAAATTACATACGGGTGAGAGTGGAGTGGTATCCAAAATTCACGCACATGTGCCGCATCGACCCGTTGTCCGCGTATTAACGGATGCCGAAGGCACCCCGCTATCCGCACCTTATGAATTGGATTTGTCTGAAACACTGGCCATTATGATCGCTGGTATCGGGCGAGCACCATAGATCAAACTTACACTGAAGGAGGTAGACTCGTGAGACGTAACAGCCATACAACATTGCTGCATACATGGGGGCGACAGATATACCGCTACCGTAAAGCCATTGTTGTAACCTGGCTTCTTTTGTTTTGCGGGCTGCTTCCGTTTGCATTCAAGCTGCCGTCCATTCTGCAGCACAACGGGTTTACGCCGAAGGATAGTCCGGCCCAGATCGGGATTGAGAAGCTGGAAGAGGGATTAGGACTGTCGGCAGCTTCGCTGGATATTGTCGTAGTGAGCCAGCACGATGAGAATTTGACGGCAGGCACGGCGCAGAGGCGAATATTGACGGAGCTTGAGCCTTTGCGAGCCCGTCCCTATGTCAGGGATATTTATATGAATATGGCAGCTCATAAGGCAGGCCAGGATCATATCGTATCCGTGACGGTGCTGCTGGATCTGGATTCCACGGAAGCCTTGAAGCAGTTTGAAGAGATTCGTGACTCGGTTCCGGGCATCACGGGAGCGGATACTTACATAACAGGGAATACCGCCATCTTCGCCGATATGAACCAAGCCGTCAAAAGCGATATCATCCATGCCGAGATGATAGGCATTCCCGCAGCTCTGCTCATTCTGGCGGTCGTATTCGGAACATTGACTGCCGCGATCCTGCCATTGTTAGCCGGTGTTGCCAGTGTGGTGGTCACGATGGGAATCCTGTATTTTGTCGCTTTGGCCGACGGCTCGATCAGCAATTTCCTACCGAATGTCGTAACGATGCTGGGCCTGGCCGTGGGGATCGATTATGCGTTGCTGGTCGTAAGCCGATTCAAAGAAGAGATGCGGACACGGAGCGGAGATGTGGGCACTGCCCTGGCTGTCACTTGCGCAACCGCCGGCAAAGCGGTGATGTTCTCCGGGGCAGCCGTGTTGATCGGTTTTGTGGCGATGAGTTTCATAGATCTGCCGATCTTCCGTTCCTTCAGCATAGGCGGCATTACCGTGGTGCTGTTATCAGTGCTGGCCGGTAATACGCTTCTTCCCGCATTATTGGGAATATTGGGCCCGCGTATCGATGCGCTCCCTCTATTCCCTGCCGCTTACCGGACGCTCCGGGCACGGCAGACCTCCGGTTTGTGGAGAAGGCTCTCCAAATTTGTCATGGCGCATCCTGTGACCATCTCTATCGCAGCGATCGGTTTACTATTGGTGGCGATTTATCCGGTTCGGGACATGAATATCGCCATCCCCGCAGCCGAAGTGCTTCCCCCCGCCTATGAATCCCGATATGGACACGACCTGCTCACACAGGCTTATGATGAACGTGAATTGAATTCGATCGTTGTAGCGGTCGAACTTCCGGCCTCTTATGAGGATTCGCGCAGCATCGAGCTAATGAAGGCATATACGGATGAAATCAGGATGATGCCGGGTGTGAAGCAGGTAGAGAGTTATCTGAGCATCGGCAGAGGTTCGGTGGAAGAAGCCTCGAAATATTTATCCCGCGAAGATATCCGCCAGCAGCTGGAGCAGCATCGTTTTGTGAGGGGGAATTTCGCAGCCGTCGCCGTGATCCCGGAGTATGGCGAATCCCATGCATTGACTATGCAGCTCGTCCGAGCGTTACGGACGATGGATACGAACGAGCTGACGACCTATGTCACCGGAAGCCCCGCCTATAAACTGGACATCATGGAAGCCATCCATCAGAATATCACCTACGTTCTGGTCTTTGTATTTGTAGTTACCTACGTCATTCTCCTATTGGCGTTTCGATCGGTCGTGCTCCCTTTAAAAGCAAGCATAATGAATATGCTCAGCCTCGGCGCCGGACTCGGTATCGTGGTATGGGTGTTTCAAGAGGGGATTGGCGCGCAGTGGCTGGGTGTATCCTCTACGGGATCCATCTTTGCGCTTTTGCCAATCCTGATATTCTGCGTGGTGTTTGGCATATCGATGGATTATGAAGTCATGATGCTCTCGCGAATCATGGAGAATTACGAACGGACGGGAGATAACGAATTCAGCACAGCCGAAGGCTTGGAGAGTACGGGCGGGCTGATTACAAGCGCAGCCCTGATTCTGGCTGTCGTCGTAGGTGCCTTTGTATTTACGGATAATGAAGTGATGAAAGCGATCGGTTTAGGCCTGACTGCAGCCATTCTACTGGATGCCACCGTGATTCGGGTGCTGCTTGTGCCTGCGTTTATGAAGATGATGGGCAGAGCGAATTGGTGGAGTCCAAGATGGATGTTTCCGGCCCATAAGCTTACTTCCAAGGAAAGCGCGGACCAACATGGGGACAGTGGATGATTTCCCAGCCGAATCAAGCAGAGGCCTTCTGTTCGGGTATGTTATAATCATATAATGGACATTATCAAAACCGTAGAGTACATATTGCGTAAGTTGTACTGAATGAATCGGTAATTCAAAGAAATAAGGTGAGTGAACCATGAGTAATACAGCACAGCCATTTCCATCAGCCGTAAGGCCCATTTCGCCGAGTTATGATCCGTGGGATCCGATAACTTCACTGCGCGAGCATGGTCGTCATGTGCTGACCAGTGTGGAAATGACAGTGACGCATCTTTGCAATATGCGCTGTGAACATTGCGCTGTCGGTGATATGCTTGTCATGAAGGAAGCGCCGATGCTGCCCCTCGATACGATGCTGAAGCGACTGGACGAGGTAGAGCATCTGCAGACGATCAGTCTGACGGGCGGTGAACCGGCATTTCTTGGCAAGACGGTGGATAACGTGATTGTTCCCTTGCTGAAGTATGCCAAGGAAAGGGGCATTCGGACCCAGATTAACTCCAATCTGACGCTTGATATAAGTCGGTATGAGAAAATGCTGCCTTATCTGGACGTTATGCATATCTCATTCAATTATTTGAACGGGGACGACTTCTATGAAGTCGGGTTTGCGAATAGTGCGCGTCCCGTCTCCAAGGAAACGGCATACAAAATGTACGATACAATGCTGGTCAATTCGGAGAAACTGAGTGCAGCAGGGATGTACATATCCGCTGAATCGATGATTAACTACCGGACGCATACGAAACTCAGCGGCATCCACAAGCTGATCAAGGATATGGGCTGCAAGCGGCACGAGGTTCACCCGATGTATGCCTCAAACTTTGCTTCCGCTCTGCCCGTATTGTCCTTGGACGACACGAAAGCTGCCATCCACCATTTGCTGGATGTCCGGGATCGGGACATGTGGATGCTGTTCGGAACACTGCCCTTCTATGCCTGCAGCTCCGATGATGATGACCAGGAGATCATTCGCCGCCTGCGGCAAGAACCGAACGTAACGGTCCGGAATGATCCGGATGGCCGTAACCGGGTGAATGTGAATTTATTCTCGGGCGACGTATATGTAACGGATTTTGCTGATATCCCGGCTTTTGGTAATATTAAGGAACAGAAGCTTGACGATATTTTTAACGAATGGACAACAGGACACCCGCTGAACCAAACGGTTAACTGTCACTGCGATGCAGTGAGCTGCTGTGGGCCGAACCTGTTGGTGGCCGATATGTACTACCGGGGTGTGGATTTCAAGTCAAGGCAAGCAAAGACAAACTAGAACCCTAGAAAGAAGGCGTGTCATCATGGCGGAGGAATTTGAGGTCGGGAAACTGATTTTGAATTTGCTCTTGGTTTTCCTGCTCGTTTTGTTGAACGGCGTGTTTGTAGCGGCCGAATTTTCACTGGTAAAAATGCGTCAATCCCGATTGACCCAGCTCGTTAGCGAAGGGAACCGGCTGGCAGGCATTGCCCTGAAAGTAAACCAGAAGCTGGATGCCTATTTATCCGCAACCCAGCTTGGGATCACATTAACTTCCCTGGGTCTTGGCTGGATAGGGGAGCCTGCCATTTCAGAATTGCTGGTGGCCCCCATTATGCATAGCATTGGATTTACGGATGAGCGATTGATCGGCACAATATCGGTGGCGGTGGGCTTCTGTATTATCACTTTCCTGCATATTGTGTTAGGGGAGCTTGCACCGAAATCGTTGGCTATTCAGCGGACGGAGGGCACGGCTTTGATCCTGTCGGCGCCGCTGCTTTGGTTTTACCGCATTTTTCTGCCGGTGATCTGGGTCCTGAATGCTTCCGCTAATCGGATTCTGAAGATGGTTGGCATCGAGCCGGCAAGCGAGGCCGAAGCGGCCCACTCCGAGGAAGAGATTCGGATTCTGATGAACGAGAGCGCAAAGAGCGGTGTCATTGACGAGAACGAGATGAAATTAATGGACAACCTGTTCGATTTTTCTGACTTGAGAGCCAGAGAAATTATGCTGCCAAGGACGGACATGGACGTTCTTTTCACCAATTATACCTTGGAAGAGAATCTTCGGATCGTCAATGAGACGAAGCACTCCCGCTACCCGGTCGCAACGGACAACAAAGACCGCATCATCGGATTTGTCCACATTACCGATCTCTTGCTGGCGGAGCCTGAGAAGCAGCGTGATCTGGCTTCCTTGATGAGACCGATTATGGACGTATCGGAATCAACGGAAATCAGCGAGGTGCTGCGGAAGATGCAGGCAAGACATGAGCAGCTTGCGCTCGTGGTGGACGAATATGGGGGGACGGCAGGCATTCTCACAGCCGAGAAGATTTTGGAGGAGATTGTTGGGGACCTGTACGATGAATTTGAAGATGAGCGGCCTGAAATTGAAGTGTATGATGAGTACTTTTCAGTGGATGGGCGGATGCTCATTGAAGAAGTGAATGATTTGACCGGTTTAATGATTGAAGAGCATAACGTGGATTCCATCGGCGGTTGGTTGTTCAAAGAGCTTGAAGGGAACCCGGTGGTCGGGAAGAAAACCACCTTTGACGGGGTGATCTTTGAGGTAGAAGAGTCTACACGGTTGCGTGTAACTCGCGTCATGATTCATCAGAAGCTCGAGAGCAGCTTCATTTAGAACTAGCAAGACTCTATTTGTTAGGAAGTGGATTATGTCGATTAAGCAGCTGATCTTTATCGGTCTCAGTCTCCTGTTGCTGTACGGAATGTTTACGGTTGGAGCTCCGTTCTTGCTGGCCATCGTGATTGCTATTGCATTGGAGCCGTTAAATCGGCTCTTAATGAAAAGACTTCGCATGAACCGCATTGCGGCCGCAACGGTAACAAGCACGCTATTCCTCCTTTTGATGCTGCTCCTGGCTTATTTGATCGGTCTGCAGGTGTTTAACCAGCTGGTCGAATATTGGAGCCGGGCTCCGCAATATTTTGAAGGGGCTAACGAATTCCTTCAGCATACGATTATACAAGCGCAAGACATGCTGAACGGCATTTCGCCGGGTCTTGCCGACAGTCTTACCGAATTCATGTCGAATATTTCTTCCTATATACGGTCGCTTGTCAATTCAGTATCCTCAACATTTTTGTCCTTTGCCAAAACGCTGCCGAACCTGTTCGTCACGTTCATTGTATTCTGCGTAGCGGTGTACTTGTTCGCTTTCAGCCTCGATACGATGCGTGAGAAAGTGTTGTCGCTGTTTGATGAGACATCACAGTCGCAGGTGAACGAAGTGCTGATCAGCCTGAAAAAATCAATTTTCGGCTTTTTGCGGGCACAGCTGATCCTCAGCCTGTTTACGTACGTGATTACGCTGCTCGGCTTGCTGGTATTAGGGGTTAACTATCCGCTTGCCATCGCTTTGCTTGTCACCATTGTCGACATTCTGCCGATTCTGGGCGTAGGTTCCGTTTTGATACCATGGTCCATCTACCTGCTCGCGGTAGGCGATATTTTTACAGGAGTCGGCTTGATCTTCATGTTCATTCTGATTACGGTGATCCGCCGCGTGCTGGAGCCGAAGGTCATCGGGGATGCTGTCGGTATCGGCGCATTGCCTGCCCTGGTCAGCATGTATATCGGATTTAAATTGGTTGGCGTGATCGGATTTTTTATCGGCCCCCTGGTCGTCATTATCTATTCCGCTATGCGTAAAGCGGGCTTGTTCCAAATCAAAATCAAATTTTGAGGACAACTCCATGAAGACCCTTTTCCCGGAAATATTCCAGGGGAGAGGGTTTTTTTGTCATTTTGGAGTTCATTTTCTGGGCGGAAGACATATGTTAAATACGAAGAGTCCTTGATAACGACGGATCGTAACGATAAGGAGGAAATCCCTTTGAAGGAAAATCCAGAGGTGCGCGTATACCCGGTATTTCATTCGCCATTTGATCCATGCCCGCCCAAGCTTTACAGATCGTATGTGGTACCTGTTAACCAGTATGTCGTGTTTCAACCGCCGGGTCTGCCCCAGTTTAGCCCTGCTGAGGCGCTAAGGCACGGAACGTTATGGCCATCCTTGTATAGCCCGTATACTTCGCGAAAATTTAAAGGAGAGTGATATGCGGTGAATGAAGCCAGACCCCAGGTTGGAGATCTGAAGTATTACGAAATGCTGGAGCAGCTTCAGGCATTGGATTTTGTCCTGGTGGAGCTGAACCTGTTCTTGGACACTCATCCGAATGATCTCAAGAGCATCGAGCAGTTCAATAAACTGACCCAGGAGAGAACGGTGCTAGCGAAGCAATTTCAAGAGCTGTATGGGCCGCTGCAAAATTTTGGCCGTGCTTATTCCAAGTATCCGTTTGAATGGGCCGAGGGTCCTTGGCCTTGGCAGGTTTAACAATGACGGTATGGCAAGGGGGCTGCGGCTTTTTTTTACCTCATGCATGCAGCCCTCATGAAGAGGAAAAGCGAGAACAAGGAGGCGGAAGAGCCCATGTGGGTATATGAAAAAAAACTTCAGTATCCGGTGCGCGTCAGTAAATGTGATCCGAGAATGGCAAGATTTCTGATGGAACAGTATGGAGGCGCTGACGGCGAACTGGCTGCTGCACTGCGTTATTTGAACCAGCGGTATACGATTCCAGATAAAGTGATCGGATTGCTCAACGATATCGGAACCGAGGAATTTGCACACCTCGAAATGATTGCCGCGATGGTGTATAAATTGACGAAGGATGCCAGCGTGGCAGAGCTGGAGGCTGCCGGGTTGGGAGCGCACTACGCCAACCATGACAATGCGCTGTATTATGAGAATGCGGCCGGGGTCCCTTGGACAGCAACCTATATTCAAGCCAAGGGTGATCCGATTGCGGATTTGTATGAGGACATTGCGGCAGAAGAGAAGGCACGCGCTACATATCAATGGCTCATCGACATGACGGATGATGTGGACTTGCAGGACAGTCTCAAATTTTTGCGGGAACGTGAAATTATCCATTCCATCCGCTTCAGGGAAGCCGTCGAGATCATCAAGGAAGATCGGGCAACGAAAAAAATATTCTAGGGAGAGGGTATCGTTTCGACATCCAAATGGATAAACAATGACAGGCCGGTCGATATCTGTCCGGGCCTGTCTGTTTATGTTAGATAGGATTTATGGGGGCCGTATACCCCGTGCTGCTCTCCGAGTCATGATCATGATAGGGCAGCCGGACCGTAAATGTAGTTCCTTGGCCCTGCAGGCTCTGTGCCTGAATCGTGCCGCCATGCGATACGATAAATTCCTTGGCAATCGCCAGACCCAGTCCCATACCGCCTTGATGCCGCGCACGTGCTCCGTCCGTACGGTAGAAGCGGTCAAAGAGATAGGGAAGATGCTCCTCCTCAATCCCTGGGCCTGTATCCCGAATATCAATCCGAAGCATGCCGGAAGCCGGCTCTTCTTGGATCGTGGTATGGACAAGCCCGCCTTGGGGTGTATACCGAACCGCGTTGATGAAGAGATTCAGAAATACCTGTGTGATTCGGCTTGGATCCACAGGAACGGAAGTGTGTTCCGTAGCGCTCGTCAAACGCAGGGTCAAGTTCTTGGCATCGGCATCTGGCTCGATGCGCTCCTGTATTTGACCCAGAAGATCCAGCATGTCCGTGGGTTTCCGAACCAGCGGCAGCTGCTTCGCTTCGGCCAAAGATAGTTGATGAAGATCGCCCACAAGACGGGTTAAGCGAATCAACTCATCCTGGATGGGAAGCAATAGTTCCGGTTGGATCGGCTGCCTGCTCTGTTGAAGCAGATCCAGCTTGCCTCTTATGATCGTCAGCGGTGTTCGAAGCTCATGGGCGACATCAGCCACCAGATTGCGGCGGACCATCTCGGACTGCTCGAGCCTGGAAGACATGCCGTTGAAAGCAACCGCGACCCTCCCGTATTCATCCTCCGAGGTAACGGGAGCCTGAACACCGTACTCGCCTTGACCGAGTCGTTCGATAGCCGGGACGAGTTTGCGCAGGGGCGCAGTGAGCCTCCGAGATATCCAGTAGGCCGCCCCGAGGGAAAGCAGGACGAAGAGGACGGTGCCTCCTCCCAGCAAAATGATGATCGATGTGGGCGTGCCGATCCGAAGCTTGGTCAGGTTTGCCACATCCGTATCATAATAATACAGCTCCGCGACCGGTTTGCCTTCAACATGCAACGTCCGCTTTACACCGAGGCGTTTGATCTGCTTCTCCACAGCCTCCCCCTCATGCAAAAGGGTCTTTTGTTCCCCGGATGTCAGAAGGATGCTTTCCAGGCGGTCGGCTGAACGGGGACTGTCCGCTAACCACGCCTGATCCTGAACGGCGCGGAAAGTATGCCCATTCTTCACGTAGTAACCGAGCAGCCGCTCCTGTAGCTGATCCAGCTCTTCTTCGCGCGAGGTTTGCAGCATGGCATCCATGGAATCGCGGATGACGACATAAGTAAGAAGAACGAAGACGGTGCTGAAACCGATAATGAACGATGAGAGGACGATGAATATTTTGCGGCCCACGCTCATGACTGCTGCTCAAACCGGTAACCGAATCCATACACCGTTTTGACAAAAACGGGCTCAGCCGGGTCATCTTCGATTTTTTTGCGGATTCGGCTGATATGGGCGTCCGCGGTCCGTTCATCATTGTGGATATCATCCTCCATGGCCGCCTGAAGCAGCTGCAGGCGGCTGTAAACCACGCCAGGCCTTGAAGCAAGGGTCAGGAGTAGTTTGAATTCGGTAGGCGTAAGCTGGATCTCCCGGCCGCGTTTCCATACCCGGCATTGGTTTTCCGAGATCATCAACTCGCCGCGCTTCAGCATTTCTTCGGTAACCGTTTCGCCTTCTATTCTGCGAAGGACCGACCGGATACGCGCGGCGAGCTCCCGGAGGGAGAAAGGCTTGGTCATGTAATCGTCTGCCCCTACCTCCAGCCCGATCAGCTTATCGGTTTCCTCAACCCGGGCGGTAACCATAATGATGCCGACACGGCTTGATTTTCTGAGCTCCCGGCATACTTCAATGCCGCTTAATTCCGGCAGCATCCAATCCAATACGACCAGCGACGGTTTAAAGTCCCTCACTTTGGCCAAAGCCTCCGTGCCTGTCGCAGCGGTAATGATGTGAAATCCCTCCTGCCGGAGGAACGGCTCCATAAACTCAATGACTTTTCGTTCATCGTCCACAAGAAGCAAGGTATGTGCCATGCAAGGATCCTGCCTTTCCATTTTGATTCGTTAGGTTCAGCCGTAAATCCACCCCATTATATACGGTTTCCAGCCGCAATTGGAAAATTTCACGGAATCCGCAAGCCATCATCACAAGATCGCAACATTTCGGTGATAGGATGATTTCGTAAAGATATTTGAATTAAGAGAGGGATGTCGACATGACGCAACAAGCTGTAGGAAAAACACCGCTGGTCGTATGGATATCGTTAGGGCTGGCATGGATATTTGTTGTATGTATTGCCATTCAGACGCTGTTTGCCGGCATGGCGCTGTTTGACGATGGATCGATGTGGAGAAGCCATACCCTGTTTGTCCATTTTTTTGAAATCGTGCCGGTCCTCATGCTGATATTTGGTATTGCAGGCAAACTGCCCGCCCCGTACAAATGGAAATCGCTGGTTCTGTTGTTATTGGTCTTCAGCCAATACCTCACCGCCAACCTGCCTGGCGCCGGGGCCTTGCATCCGGTCATCGCCATCGGATTGTTCTGGCTTGCGGTGGATACGGCGCGTGGTGTCCTGCCGTCCGATCGACGGGAACAGAAGGGGTAGCACGAACATGAGAAGCCTTGCCGCGGTGGTTATGGCTTTAATTGGAGGTTTTGCGGGCGGGGTCGTTCTGAATGCAGCGATTGCCGTTATGTCGCACATCATATATGGAGGAGACGAGAGCGGGTTGAAGGGTCTCAAGTACCTGCCGTTTGTTACCTCGGCATGGTACGCCGCTACTTTAATGATCTGGCGGCGCCCGGAATATAAACCATAGCGCTTCGTTCCGCCTTTACCCTTCAACCGCCAGCGATACCCAAACGAACAGGATATAGAATAGAATGGGAATCATCACTCCCATGGACAGCAGCAGCCATACAAGCGGCGTCCGGATCATATCCTTAACAATTATGATCGGGCTGCGGACATATCGCCCCTTCTTGAGGCGGTACACCATCCGCTTGAGAATCGCAGCTTGTTCATGGGGCTCATAGCGGCTCAGCTCTGCGATCAGCTCGACTTCCAGCTGCCTGATTGGCGGTGCAGGTTCAGACTCCCTTGTGCCAGGCATGTAAATCCTCCTCTCGTTAGTACGCGTTATATGTATAACAACGATAAAGCTCCCTCGGTTATGCATATTTTATGTACAGAAGATCAAAAGTAATGAGGAATTGGGGTTTGCAGATGTGATATGGTTCCTATATGATGAGGAAAGATTAGACTAGAATCAGATTATATGGAGCGAAGGGAAGGACCAAATTGGAAAATACAGCAACGTTGATCAAGCCGGAAGCGATGATATTTGACATGGATGGAACGCTGTTTCAGACGGAGACCCTGCTGCTGCCCGCCTATCACAAATTGTTCGACATTTTGCGTGAAGAGGGGCACTATGAAGGAGAAACGCCGGATGAGGAGCTCATGCTTGGATGTCTGGGAATGCTGCTCGAAGACATTTGGAAGATTGTCATACCGAATGGAACGCCGGCAGCCCATCGACGTGCAGACGAGCTGCTGCTGCAGCTTGAGCTCGAAGGCTTAAGCAATGAAGCAGCCGTATTGTATCCTGAGGTGAAGGAGACGCTGGAGGAGCTTCATCGTCGGGGCGTCCGATTGTTTGTTGCCAGCAACGGCCTGGAGCATTATGTGAAAGGCATAGCTGAAGCGAGAGGGATCATGTCGCTCTTTGAAGGAGTCTACAGTGCCGGAGAGCATGGAACGGCTTCCAAGGTGGATTTGGTTAGGCTGCTGCTGGATGAACACGATATCCGGGACGCCTGGATGGTAGGGGACCGGTCATCGGATGTGGAGGCGGGCAAAGAGAACGGACAAACCGTCATTGGCTGCCGCTATGCAGGCTTTGGCGGGGAGCAGGAGCTTAAGGGATCAGATGTCGTTATTCATTCTTTTTCACACCTGCTGAGGCTTCACGATCTAGCCGAATAGATAGATAGGAGTCACAAAGGCTGTTTCCAAGGGTAGCAAGCAACCCTCTTGGAAACAGCCTTTGCGCGTTTTTTGGATTCTTTAATTACGGTTTTCTACGAATTAACTTAAGCATTTTTCGCGGATTTTTTCTGGCTGTACACCCACAGTGCATATTCTAAAGGCCTTACCATCGATTCACGGTATGCAGCCATATCGCCGATTTGAGAGAAGACTTCCCTTGATGGCTTCGGATTCACCTCGAGAAGAAGAACTCTTCCGGTTTTATCCACGGCCAGATCCAGGGCAATCTCGCACAAGCCTCCATACTGTCCGTCAAGAAATTGGGCCACATCCACACCGAGGGAGTCGGCTTCCTCGCGGATGCTGGCGCGCTTTGCCGGATCTGCGATCCATTTGCTTAACAATTCTTCCATCATGGTCGCACGCCCGCCGCCATGCAGGTTGGAGGTCACGCTTTTCGGCGCTCCGACGCGTCCCACGCAGCCGGTCACCTGCCATTGACCGGATCCATTTTTCTGTACGAGCATCCGGTAATCATGCACTCTTCCATCCGGCAGCTCCAGCTGGATCCCCTCTTGAACCAAATATCGATCTCTATTGCCCCAGCCCGACAGATATTGCGCCAAATGGCCTGAAGGCATTCGCTTCGGTCTGATGATGCTCCGGTTGGAATTGCGTCCCCGGATTTCATACGTGCCCGCAACACCAGGTACCTTCGTAATCCGCAGAATTCCGCGTCCGCCCGTTCCGTTTATCGGTTTAAAATAGACGGTAGGATGAACGTTGAGCATCCGGTGGATGTCGCTTGTGCTGGTTACGATCCGAGTATCCGGCAGATGGGGACGGAAGCGTTTCTTGGTGGATAATACTTGATGAATCGTCCATTTGTTGCGTAAAGGTCTGTTCAGAAACAGTAAATGCCGATAGCGTGAACGAAAGCGCAGCAGCTGTTGAAAGCGAGGGCTCTTTTGAATGCGGCAGCGATCAAAGATCATATTGGGAAACGAGCGCCATCTGCGGCCCCATCTCCGGCGATCCGGATCGTATTCCATGGCGTTGATCAGGCCTTGCGCACTGTTAACGTCAGCGGGGGTGAAGACGTAAACGTCAAGGCCCATCGCTTTTCCTTCCCTGATCATATGCTCGTAGATATGCCGCTCCTCCAGCGTTTTCCGTTCATCCAAGTATAACGTCATAATACCTAAGACGGGTTTTGACACAGAAGTTCACCTTCTTGAACAGAGTCAGCACGAGATGCTGAAGAACTGTGGAATGGGTGCAGGGGAAGGGTTCCGCTCATAACGAGCGTAGGTTTGCCCGTCGGACCTTGCTCAAGCGCTATGGCCTGTAGCCCTGCATGAAAGCACATTTGCAAACTTGCCGAATGATCGGCGGCTACTTTGCATCGCAGCCGCCCGAATTTGGATAATTGTGAGCGGATCAGGGAAGAACCGATATGCCGGTTGCGGTATAGAGGGTGTACAGCAACCATGCAGGCACCTTCCCCATAATCCGCCGCAAAGCACATCCCCACAGGTATGCGGCCGACATCGCTTCGAACCGTAGCGGCCATGATCGAGGTACCGGGCTGCAGCAGCTCGTCATAGGATAGCAAGGCCAGGCGCTGGTAACCTTCGCGGGTTAGGCGTTTGTTGCTGTACCGCCGGAAGAATTCGCTGCACTGCTGTCTGGCATGCGGCCATTCTTCCGGGCTTGAGAGAGCTAGACATGAGATTTCCACACGATCCCCTCCTTTCATGTCTTTCTTAACCGTTGCTCTGGCTGATGCAGGGCCTACCTTTGATTGATCAGGTATTCGGAATATTGAAAAATCCGCTCCAGTGACTTTTTCCGGATCGCGGGTTCGTCAAATTTCATGGGTCTTGAATTGGCTTCGAAGAACCAGAGAACGCCTTCGCTATCAATTCCGAGGTCCATGGACATTTCGCCATGGATCTGACCAGAGCTCTTCTCAATCTGCCGTGCCATATGCACGGCTGCTTTTTTAACTTCGCTAAGGATGGCGTCGGACCGTTCCTGACCGAACACGATCGGCAGCAGCTTCTCCGGATCCTCAATCGTTCCTCCGCGAGGAACATGTGTGGTGATGCTTTTGGCGCCTGCCATTCGAGCTCCAATGCCTGTAACTGCCCAGGAGCCGTACTCGTTCTTTTGCACAAGTATGCGGAGGTCGAAGGCGCGACCGTGGACCTGGGCCAGCTCGATTCCTTGCTGGATCAGGTATGAGCTTCCTTTAGTCTCCTGATAAACACGGTTCCAAAGCCGCTCTAAGGAGGCTGCTTTGTAGGTGGTGCTGTTTTTGTTGTTCTGTATCTGTATGCGGTAGGGGAGCGATTTGTTTTTCTGATACCGCACCCTCATGATTCCTTGCCCGGCCTTGCCGTCCTCTGGTTTAAGATACAGGTAGGGCTTCCGCTTGATCATTTCATATAAAGTAGGGTAACCCTTCAATCGCTTTGTCAAGGGTGCCCACTTTTTGGTTAACCGTGATTTGTTCAGCCAAGCAAAGAGACGCCACTTATTGAAAAAGTGTGGGTTATAGATATCGATATGGGGATGTTTTTGGCATTCCTTGATTTTGCGTCGGACCCAGGGAAGGGCTTCATCCTCTCGGTAAGGGATCCGGTTATATATAACCTGGGGCAGAGGGCATAGCCTCTGCTCCCAGGAATGGTCGCTGTTCAGGATATAGCCTTTGACAGTACCCGTATCAAGCTTCAGATCACGTACGGTGACCACATAGACGATAAAGCCCATATCCTTTCCCGTTTTGATGATTTCCTGAAAGTTTTGCCGGTTGCCTCTGAACATCGTATGCGAGTCGTGCATGGTCAGGATGGCTACAACCGGTCTTCCATCACTCTCCACTCGGTTATTCACGAGTCATTCCCCCTGTGGAAGCCGCTGAGATACATACTGTGTTCAAATATATGCTCCACCGATGCTTTTCCTTCCCCTTTAAGAGAAGGGTGGTTGAATATCGATCGGCCCGGCTTCGAATTCGCTTCAAACATCCATATCCTCTCGTTATCATCTATTCCTATATCGAACCCGATTTCTCCTAACAGATGCGGATGATGATTCTCGATGGCCTCCGACATCGCGATGGCGGCGTCCTTGGCACGCTCCAGCACATCCCGAGCTTTGGAGCCGAAGGCCCGGCTGAGCGCCTGCTCCGGCGTCATCAAGGAGCCCCCGTTCTTGATATGCGTTGTGACGCTGCCCCGACCGGCTTTTTTGGCGCCGATACCAACCACGGACCACCGGTTTTTGCTGTTCTTATGCATATGAAATCTGAAGTCGATAGGGCAGCCATCGATTTCAATGAGGCGGATTCCTTGCTGGATAACATAGTTACGCAGCTTGGAGCCATGCTTGGCCTGTAGCATACGCATCAGACTGTTAAAGCTTGGGAACTTGAGAAGGGTGTTACCCCCGTTTCCGTGATATCGCGCAAAGTATCCTTTTTTGGGAAGATAGGTTAACCGGTAAATCCCGAGGCCTAAGCTTCCGGCTGAGGGCTTATAATATACAAAGTTATGGCGCTCCATCATATCCTTAATCCGCTCGGGACTAGGATTGTTATGCGTTTCCGGCAAATATTTGCCTGCCTGCACGTCGCCGTCCAGCTGGGAGTACACATCGGATTTATTGAAGAAGGCCCAGTTGAAAAATTTAATGTTGCGCTTCAGAAACCGATCTCTCAGTTGATTGGTAAAAGGGGAGAAGTCGGTTTTTCGGCTAGGCAGGCGATTATAGACGACATTAGGGAGCGGAACGGTTTTGCGGACAAAACCACCGCCGGAACCGAGCATATAGGCATGCACCGTTTCGCGCTGCCAGTTGATATCCCGGGGGGCAAAGGCATAAACGAACATTTTTTTGTTGCCCTCACGAAGAAGCTGACGAATATACGAGGTTCGGGCTCCAAAGGGGCTGGATGGATTATGCGGTCCGTCGGAGAGAACCCCAACCACGGGCCCCAGCTCGATTTCTCCTTCACGGGGGGAATGGATATAGACAGGGCCCTGTCTGGGAACGTGGATACCGTTGCGGACACCGTTGCTTAAATAGATGTGTTTCCCCGATCGATCGATCGGTTTTACAGCAGCGGACACCGTGTTGGTCCCGATGCGTAGCTTAATCGATTTCCTGCTTGATAGCCCCAGGCTCTTTAAAAGCGAACCGGATAAAAAGACGACTTTTTCGGGCTGCTGCGAGAAATGAATATTTCCGAAATTCAAACTCATGTATTTACCCTCCTAAGTTGTCGAAGCAATAAATAACGGGCGTATTGAATCGGATGTTCGACGGACAGCCGGGCTGCGTGACCATCTCCCGTTAGTGTAAATGCGCGGCGGCCCGGTTTGGAATTAACCTCCAGGATCCAGACCCGTCCCTTTGTATCCACGCCAAAATCGATTCCCAGCTCGCCAAGTCGGCCGAATCCTTCTTCGAGCAGAGATGGAAGCTGAGCGGACAGATCTCGGATGGTCTGAATGATCTTCATGGCCTTTTCTTCTCCGAAATCGGCCGTTAGATAGGGAAGGGCCGGAAATGCGGTGCCTCCCCCGTGAAGGTTCGAGGTCAGTCCTTGGCTTACGCCTTGCCGTGCAGCGATTCCTGTGATGGACCATCTGCCGCGGTCATTCTTTTGAACCAATGACCGAATATCAAACGGATCTCCGTTACGGTTATGAAGCTCCAGATAGGGTTGAATGATAAACCGGCGTCGACCGGTAAATCGACTCACCCATTCGTTCATCTCTTGTGCGGGAATAGTCTGCTGGAACATGCGATTGCTCCGGTCCCTTCCTTGCAGTCTGACACGCTGTTGATCTGTCAAAGCGAGGTACAAAGTATGACGACCCTGAGAGCCTCCGCTAGGCTTCATGAAAAGTCCGCTGCCAAAAGCCAGCAGGGCCCTGCTCAGTGATTCCGCTCCGGTATAACTTAAGGTTGCCGGCAGATATGGCCTTAAGGCGGAGGAGCGCTTTAATAGTTGATGCACTTTCTGCTTGCCGGGCAGACCGCGTGCCCACAGTCTTACGCCCTGCTGCAGCATTCGGTTCAGATACGCACCGGCGGCAGCCGTTTCCTCACCGTTTCGGTGCAGACATCGGTCATAGATGACGTCTGGAGGAGGAAAGGTGCCGAAACTCCAGCCTTTTCCAGGATTGAATTGATATCCTTGTATCCTGTCTATGGAGCTTTCAACACCAGAAGCAGGAGAGGCATCATCCGGACAAAAAACAAATACCTGCATGCCGAGTCCCTTGGCCTTCGAGCTAAGTTCACGGAGGAATTCCTTCTCTGCGAAGGGAGGGAAGCCCGGTTTGCGGCATACCATGACACCCAGGGTGCCTATCTTGTTTGACGACATAATGTTCTCCTTTTTTAGAACCCCGTCAAGTATTGACAGTACTGAACGAGCCGGACGGCTGACGGTCTTACTTTGGAGTCGGCATTCAGCGGTGCATTTTCACCTTTGGACGGCTTGGAGTTGACCTCCAGGAGCCAAATGCGGCCAGCCGTATCAATTGCCAAGTCAATGCCGAGCTCCCCGAAATGATAGGGAATGGCAGCCTCCAGTCCATGAGCAATATCGAGCGCCGCTTGATTCATTCGGGCGGGGGCTGTTTGTTTGGAGCTTAACGGAATACTGCTCATGGCAAGTGCGTCCTTGACGGAAGATAGCGTACCGCCTCTGGCAAGATTGGAAACAAAATGGTTTCCGCCGGCAATACGGGCCACGACCGAAGTCACTGCCCACTTGCCGTTTTTGTCTTTATGAACAAGCGCGCGAAAATCAACGTTTCGCCGGTTGATGCGGATCAAATCCAGCCCTTGCTGAATTTGATAACGCGTTTTTTTTATTTTCCCAGATAAGCTGCTGAACAGCTTTGGAAGTGAGGAGTAGGTATTCTTCTTGCTTCCTTCAAGAGAGGTGGTCATCGTTTGATATTTGCCGTTCTCTTGGCGGGATATCCGGATGATCCCTTTCCCCAGACTACCCCGCACCGGTTTCAGGAAGACCGTCCGATAAGTGGCGCACATTTTTTTGAGCGTCGGATAACCGCTGAGCAAATAGGATTCGGGCAAATATTTCTGCAGTTTCACATCAGGCCCGAGTGCCTCGAAGACATCCGATTTATCGAGAAATTTCTCGTTAAAGATTTGGGTGCCGAATCGCGATTTTACTTCTCTCATAAAATGCTGTACGCTAGGACTATTCTCCAGTTTGCGGGTAGACAGCCGGTTATTAATGACGTCCGGAGCTGGAACGCTGAGCTTTTTCCATCCCGCGTCATAAGCAATGGCTTCAAGTGTCGACGGGTTCGAACCGATCATGTCAGGTGTGAAAAAATATACATATGCGCCCTGTTTTTTAGCCGCGTTGACCATTTCCAGGCAGAAAGCTGAGATTGATCCGAAAGGTTTATCAGGTTCATCCGGTTGATATCGGCTGACCATGATCCCGATAAGCGGACCGAGCTTCAGCGTTCTTTCCGTTGGATAATATTTGACATTCATGACGGTACGAGGAAGAAGTCCCGAATGGCTGAATACCGAAGGGCTTAAGGCCAGCGAGTTCGATTTTCCTCCTGAGATAACGCGGACTTCCTGCTTGAAGGAGCCAAAGGCAAGCTGTACCTTTGAATCTGTCGGGATACGGAGCTGTCTGATGAGCCGGTCACCAAGCTTGATATCGTTATCCGAAAGCTGGGCTGAGCGGATTAATTGAGTCGATATCTTGGATTTGGTGTTGGATTTGATCTTGGATTTGCGCATGGTGGATCTCCTTCCGACAACAACTGGATACTTAAGTGAACAGACAAAAGACTTCATCTGATCATTGCATGTAATGCATCATATGAGGACATATATCCCTTGGTGATTGTACTGCTCGGGAAAAAGGAGTGCTTAAAATGCAGAACTGGCTGTTTATTTTGGTGAACGTGTGCGTTGCTGCTTTTGTTGGCGGCATCACGAACCACTTTGCAATAAAAATGCTGTTTCATCCCCGTGAAGAAAAAATTATCCTGGGCCGCCGCGTACCCTTCACGCCAGGGCTCATTCCAAAGCGAAAGGACGAAATAGCCGAGTCGTTGGGACGTGTGGTCTCGGATTACCTGGTGACAAGCGAGGGCTTGCAGGAGCTTATTCGAAAGCCGGTGTTTCGGGGTAAGATAGAGGACAGCCTCTATCGGAAGCTGGAGGAATGGAGCCAGTCGGAGCTGAGCTTCGAAGACTTGGCGCTAAAGGTATGGAGTTCCGAACAGTGGGAGCAATTGAAGGTCCGTGCCGAACAATCGGCCCGCCAGCTCACAGCCCGGGGTGCCGCAGCAGTATGGCACGGATACGGATTAGAGGCAAAGCCGCTGAAGGAGCTTGTTCCCGGTTGGTCCGAGGAAACGATCCAGGGCTGGAGCGGGGCTGCCGCCGATATTGTGCTGAAGGAGCTGAGGAGCACGCTGTTGTCCGCGAAGGGGCAGCTTATGCTATCGGATGTGGCTTCTTCACTCATCGATAAGGCAGGCGGATTTTTGGGGACGATGGCTTCGATCTTTGTGGATGAGGATAAACTGGTCCAGAAGCTGACGCCCATGCTGATTCAGCAGCTGGAGGGTGAGAAGATCCGCAAGACCATCACGGATATTATCTCAGGAAAGCTGTCGTATTACGGTGAGATGCCGCTCGGGAATTTCATCGAACATGCCGCTGGTGAGCCGGGCCTCGCTTGGATCTCCCGCACATTGGATGACAAGCTTCCTTGGTCCAAGTGGATTCAGCAAATCGAGTCTCTTCGCGTAGGCGAGCTGATTGGACCGCGAATGCCTGCCATCGAAGCAGCTCTGCCTGGACTGCTCGATAAGGGACTGGGCTTCCTTGAGCGAAGCATCCCGGCGGCCATGAAGGCTGTAAACTTACCGCAGCTCGTTCAGGAGCAGGTGGAGAAGTTCCCGATTGAGCGGCTGGAAGAGATCATCCTGAGTGTGTCCGGCCGCGAATTCAGGGCCATCACCTGGCTTGGGGTGCTGCTTGGCGGAGTGATCGGATTGTTCCAATCCATGCTGACCATACTGTGGAGATAAGAATTTTGATGGAGTAAGGATTAAGGCAAGAGGCGAATTCAAATACGGCGTTTAAGCCGAATATATTGGAGGAATTACGAATGAACATTTATGACAAGGCACATGATTTGGCAAAAGCGATGAAGGAAAGCAAGGAGGTGGAAGAAATTACCTCTGCTATGAAACTCGTGGATGCAGATCCGGAGAGCAGACGCATGCTGGATGACTTCCGACAGCGCCAGATGGAACTTCAACAGCGCATGATGTCCGGCGATATGCCGGCACAGGACGAAATGGAGAAGATGGAGAAGCAGTTTGAGGTGCTGAGCCTGAACCTGAACATCCGCCGCTTGTTCGACGCTGAGCGCCGTCTGAGTGTCATCATCGAAGACGTGAACAAGATTATATCGGATAGTCTTCAGCATCTGTATGGTCCAGCCCAACCCTAGACGTTCCCTTTTTTAAGGCTGCGGACAATAAACTTCAACACAAATTCGGTACATTTTTAAAAACTTGTCTCATAAATTGCGCAAGCTCCTCATAGAGTAGAAATATAGATTTCAGAGAGTAGAGGAGCTGCGTTTACAATGAAAAAAAAGAAGAACAAGTTTAAACACACCGCTTACTTATTGGTTGCACTCGGCATGTTGATATACGCCCTTCCCAGCATTTCTTTCTCTGGCGGGTTCTCATGGGTTTCGCTGTTCGGTGCAGTCTGGGCAGGATTTGCCCTGCTTGTGATCGGTTCGCATCTCTATTACCTTATCGGTGTAGATGAAGCGAAACAGAAAGCGCTCGATGAGATCCGCAAGGAGAAATTGCGTCAATGGGAATTGAAATGGCCGGAGGAACAGAAGAGCCAAGAAGCCAATTAAGCGTTGGATCACAGCGAGAGCTGTGACGAACAAAAACCTCCCTTTAAGGGGTACGGTTGGATCGCCCATCCGTTAACCTTCAGGGGAGGTTTTTTTGTGTCTGACGGGTATGGGAGCTTCATAGGACGTGATATAATAGATACAGTATGGTACAGATAGTGTTCTGGGGGTGTAACAGTTGGACGTTCGAGATGATACGATTACCAAACACGAGCAATTGGTTCAACATATTGAAAGTTTGAAGGTTGGAAGCAAAATCTCGGTACGACGGTTGGCCAAAGAGATGGGCGTCAGCGAGGGAACCGCTTATCGGGCGGTAAAGGAAGCGGAAAGCCTGGGCATCGTGGTCACGAAGGAAAGGATCGGCACGGTTCGTGTGGAACGGAAGCCGCGTAACATATCCGAGCAGCTTACGTTTGCCGATGTCGTTGAAATTGTGGAAGGGCATGTGCTCGGCGGTGCGGAAGGGCTTAATAAAAGCTTGCATAAATACGTGATTGGCGCCATGAAGGTGGAGGCGATGATTCGATATATCGATGCCGGAAGCCTCATGATTGTCGGTAACCGCGAAGATGCCCATTCCCTGGCACTCGAGCAGGGGGCGGGCGTGTTGATTACGGGCGGTTTCGGAACCAGCCGGGAAGTGAAACAGCTGGCAGACCAGCTGTATCTGCCCATTATATCGTCCAGGCATGACACATTTACCGTCGCCTCCATGATTAACCGCGCCATTTTTGACCGATTAATCAAGAAGAAAATTATGCTGGTGGAGGATATCGCTCATGATAAGCCGAAGAATCACCAGTTGAAAAACTCCGTCACCGTTCAGGAATTCAAACGGATTTCACAGGCGACCGGGCAAATCCGGTATCCGGTAACAGACGAATGGAACCGGGTCATCGGCATCGTCGGGGTTCGGGATGTGGAAGGGCTCGCCGAAACTCAGCCGATCGAGAAAGCGATGACCCGCAATCCGGTAACGGCAAGCATGAAAACGTCGCTCGCATCTGCGGCGCAGATTATGATGTGGGAAGGGATCGATTTTCTTCCGATTGTGGATCGGAACCGCAAGCTGCTTGCAACGGTTACTCGTAAAGAAGTGTTAGGAGCACTGCGGGATGCACGAAACCAGCCTCAGCTTGGCGAGACGTTTGATCAGCTGATCTGGAATGGGATTGCAGAGGATCGGGATGAGGAAGGGCGTTTGTTCTTTCACGGTTTTATCACGCCCCAAATGGCTTCAGAACTTGGAACGATTTCGCAAGGGGTGCTCACGACCGTCATGAGCCAAGCTGCGGTTAAAGCGGCCAAGGATATTAGCGGCTGGGATCATGTGCTGGACCATCTGTCGACGTATTTCATCCGGCCCGTGCAGATCGAGGATCCGATCGTCATTATGCCAAAATTGCTGGAGATCAGCCGCCGTACCTGCAAGATGGAGATCGAGATCCAGCATCAGACAAACCTGATTGCAAAAGCGGTCATGACGATGCAGGCGATCGATCACGGCTAACGTTAAACTCCGGACAAAATAAAGGGGCATCCCGCGGGTCTTCATGGACCTTGCGGGATGCCCCTGTTCCGTTCAATTTGACTTAGCTGGCCGTCCGCGAATTCTTCAGTCTGCTGTAATAGGTGCGGCTTCTTATGCCGGCAAATATATTAAATGCGCCAAGCACCAAGAACACAGCTTCTACAATGACAGCCGGCGTGGAGCCGCTGAACAGAAACATGCAGACCAGCGAAAGGGAAACCAGCATAATGCCCATACAGAGGTTCATCATGGACATATAGATGCCGCGGTCCGCGGGATCCGCTACTCGGCGTGCGCGAATGCTATAGAGCGCGGCAGCTACGACGGACAGGACGAGGATAATATACAGGATATAGTGGATGACGGTTATCATGGAATGGAAGGCTCCTTCATATTCGGTAACATGCTCGCAATGTGGTGTTCATGTGCTGCTTCGTGATCTAAAGATGACTTTTTGAACAACCTCTAAAAGCATGTTAGATTCGATCATTTACAATAGTATGTATTGTATCATGATCCGGTTGACTTTGCATCCACATGATCAACGCTAACCCAGATTTGCAGCACGCCTTCCATGACGAGCATGGTCTTGATTTGGACCTTGTAATCTTTCTCGCGGACGGTATAAATTTTGTCGCTGAGGAGTGAGCGCGTCAGCTTGCTGTCCGCGTCGATATCAAACACGTTGCGGCCGCGAAGGGCAGCCAGATCTTCGCTCATAAGCCTGACGAGCTCTTTGATGATGACGGGATCCAGCGGAACCCTGTCGTTTTGTTCGCTGCGGATCTTGATTTCCTTGATGACCGTGGATTGTTTATTGTATTTTTTTAACGACTCGATATCTTCTTCGTATTGCGTTATTTTGAGCTGCTGCTCCTGATTCGTTAACCATAATTTATTGTAGGCTGCATGATAAACCGAATTGTAGACGATGCTGCCGACAACCATTCCCAGCACGAAGATGGATGCGATCTGATAGAAGGGGCGGAAGCGGTGGGCTGGAGGTACGCGCATCATTCAGCTCCGGCTGAAGCACACCCATTTGACCAGCTCGCTGCCCATATGTGCTCCAAGAAATGCAAAACCCAGATATAAAACCTGCTTGATGGCAGGGGATAAATTCCCGTCAAGCACGTTGCTTTCAATGACCCGCATCGGATCAATGGTGCCCCCGATCGCGGCCGCAAGAGCCCATATTTTAATCCGGTCGGCCACTTCAACCATGGTCAGGGTCGGGGGCTGCAGGGACAGCACGGCGCCCACGCCTCCCACCATGGCTCCCCCAGCACGATGCCGAAGGCTATAAAAAAGTCCAGGATCGCTTTGGATAAAAAAACGCTCATGCCCTCATGTCTCCTTTCTACTCTCGGTGGATGTTATGGCAAACGCCTGTCCACGTACTCCCTAGTTTCATTCTATGGGCGGGCCTAGCGGGATTATGATAAAATGGTATAAAGACTTTTTCAGATATTTCTGGATGGATTTCAAATATACATGTACCGGCGAAAGGAAGGCGTTACGATGAGCTCTTTCGTGCATTTGCACGTGCATAGTGAATACAGTTTGCTCGATGGAGCGGCACGTATCGGTGACCTGGTGCGGGAAGCGGCGGCGCTTGGCATGAAATCGCTGGCCCTGACGGATCATGGCGTGATGTATGGTGCCATTCCGTTCTATAAAGCCTGCCTGGCGCAAGGCATCAAACCGATTATCGGCTGCGAGGCCTATATTACGGCAGGCTCCCGCAAGGAGCGGGGAAGCCGCAAGGATCAGCCGATCTATCATTTGATTCTGCTTGCCAAGAATGAGACCGGCTATCGCAATTTGATGAAGCTGTGCTCGATCGGGCATTTGGAGGGGTACCATTACAGACCCCGAATCGATATGGAGGCGCTGGCCGCCCATCATGAAGGCATCATATGTCTCAGCGCTTGCTTGGGCGGCGAGGTTCCCCAGCATCTGCTTCACGGACGCGAAGCGGAAGCGAAAGCTGCCGCGCTTCGTTATCAGGCGATTTTTGGAGAAGACTACTATCTGGAGCTGCAGGATCACGGAATTCCGGAGCAGAAACGCGTGAATCCCCAGCTGATTCAGCTTAGCCGCGAGACCGGCATTCCGCTGGTTGCGACCAACGATGTGCATTATCTGACCGAGAGCGATGCCGAGGTACAGGACGTCCTGATCTGCATCGGCACGGGAAAGACGGTCGAAGATGAGGATAGGCTGCAGATCCAGACGAATCAGCTCTATTTGAAGAGCGGCAGCGACATGGAGCGATTATACCCCCATGTGCCTGAAGCTATATTGAATACGGCTAAGATTGCGGACCAATGCAACCTGGAGCTGGAATTCGGCAAGTCGATTTTGCCGGAATACAGCTCGCTACCGGAAGGGAAGAATGCAGCCGAATACCTGCGGGAGCTCTGTTTGAACGGTCTGCAAGAACGTTACGGGAATACGGAGCGGTGGCAGGATGAAGCAGAGCGCAGCGAGCTGGAGCAGCGACTGAACTATGAGCTCGGCGTCATCGAGAACATGGGCTTCAGCGATTATTTCTTGATCGTATGGGACTTTATCGCCTATGCCCACAGGCAAGGCATCGCGGTTGGACCGGGCCGGGGTTCATCGGCGGGCAGCCTGGTGGCCTACACCCTTCAGATTACGAATGTGGACCCGATGAAATATAAATTGTTGTTTGAACGCTTCCTGAATCCGGAGCGGATAACGATGCCGGATATTGATATCGACTTCAGTGACGAGCGCCGGGAAGAGGTCATTGATTATGTGGTGGATAAATACGGGAAAGAGCATGTCGCCCAGATTATTACGTTCGGTACGATGGCGGCAAGGGCGGCCGTCCGAGATGTTGGACGTGCGCTGAATGTGCCGTTCGGGGATGTGGACAAGGCGGCCAAGCTGATCCCTAACCATCTGGGCATCAGCATCGCGGGAGCGATGGAGCAAAGCCCGCAGCTGAAGGAGCAGTACGAGACGAAGCCGAAGGTGCGCGAGCTGATCGATATGGCGATGAAGGTTGAGGGCATGCCCCGTCATGCTTCGACGCATGCAGCAGGCATTGTCATTTCCCGCGATCCGCTGACGGATGCGGTTCCGCTGCAGGAAGGGAGCGAGAAGACGGCGCTGACGCAGTATTCCATGGAGAATCTGGAGAGCGTGGGCCTGCTCAAGATGGATTTTTTGGGTCTGCGGACGTTATCCATCATAGAGCGTACCCTGAGATGGATTCAAGAATTGACCGGCAGAACACTCGATTTCGAACAAGTGCCGGATGACGATCATCTGACGTATGAGATGCTGGGACGCGGCGATACCACGGGCGTATTTCAGCTTGAATCCGCGGGCATCCGGCGGGTGCTGAAGGATCTGAAACCTTCGGTGTTTGAGGATATCGTATCCGTGAATGCCTTGTACCGTCCGGGTCCCATGGAGTTTATTCCGAAGTTCATTCAAGCCAAGCACGGCCGGATTGAGCCGGAGTATCCCCATTCGGACCTGATCCCGATATTAGGCGATACGTACGGCATTATCGTCTATCAGGAGCAGATCATGCAGATCGCTTCGACGATGGCCGGCTTCTCGCTCGGGGAAGCGGATTTGCTGCGAAGAGCGGTGTCGAAGAAGAAGCGCGAAGTACTGGACCGGGAGCGGAGCCATTTCGTTTCAGGCAGTCTCAAGCTCGGTTATAGCGAGGATGAGGCCAACCGCGTGTACGATATGATCGTCCGGTTCGCGAACTACGGATTTCCCCGTGCGCATGCCGCCGCTTACGGCGTGCTGGCCTTCCAGACGGCTTATCTTAAGGCGCACTATCCGGTTCCGTTCATGGCTTCCATGCTGACGGCCGTTATGGGCAGCCACCGGAAGGTAGCCGAATACGTGCTGGAGGCACGGCGCCTCGACATCGAGGTCATGCCGCCGGACGTCAACGAAAGCGGAACGTATTTTACCCCGGTCATGAGCGGTTCTGCTGCCGAGGGCGGTGATAATGAAGGCCAACGTCCGGCCGGAGGCGGAATCCGATTCGGGCTAGCCGCGATCAAGAACGTAGGCACGCAGGCAGTGGAGAATATCGTCGAGATCAGGCGTGAAAAGCCGTTTGAAAGCCTGCTCGATTTTTGCCGCCGGGTAGACCTCCGCGTATGCAACAAGCGCGTGATCGAGTCGCTTATCCAGGCAGGGGCTTTTGATTCCTTGCAGGGACACCGTTCCCAGTTGGTTGCCATGCTGGACGAAACGGTCGAAGCGGCCGTGAAGTGGAGAAAGGAACGGGATGATCTCCAGATTCAGCTCTTCGACTTCGTGGAAACCACGAATTGGGACATCGAATATCCGGACATCCCGCCATATACCACAAGTCAGCAGCTCGAATTCGAACGCGAGCTGCTGGGCATGTATTTGTCCGGCCATCCGCTGGACGGCTTCGAAGATACGCTGACGGAGTCCGGAGCTGATCGGTTAATGGATCTCCATGAAGCGGAAGATGAATCGATGGCTACGGTTGCCGGTATGGTGGTTACACTGAAGACCATTACGACGAAACAGGGAAAGGCGATGGCCTTCATGGAGTGCGAGGATCAAATTGAGCGCTGTGAGGTCGTTCTCTTTCCTGAAGTGTGGAAGCGAAGCGCGCATCTGATTGAAAAAGGCGCGCTGCTGGCGATCCGCGCGAAGGTTCAGCTGCAGGACGAAGGCTTTAAGCTGCTGGCCGAAGAAATCGCGCCGCTTGAGCCGCAAACCTTGAGTCAACTGGTTCACCGGAGCAAGGTTCGGGGAGCAGCGGGCGGCAGAGGAAGATCCGGCGGAGAGAATAACGGCCGTAGTGGTAAATCGGGCGCCGGCATCCAGCCAGTTTCGGCCGGTAATCCATCGGCAGTCCAGAATCCGGAGCGGCTTGCCGCCCGGAGTGGACAGGATTCGACCTCTATCCGAAACGAGGCGTCGGGTGGCAGCCTATCGCCCGAGAAGGAATCTCGTACCGTCGTATCGAATCATAAGGCTGAGCAGCGTGTGTTTGTGAAAATAACGGCCGATGCGGAGCAATCGGAGCTGCTGGTGAAGCTGAAAGAGCTCCTGCAGCAGCATCCGGGGCATGTGCAAACGGTGCTGTTTTATGAGCGAAGCCAGAAGGTGCTTGCGCTTAGCGAAGCTTATCGAATCAAGCCTTCCACAGAGCTTTTTGCCGAAATGGAAAGCATGCTGGGCAAGGACACCGTTAAAGTGAAGTAACATGAAAATTTAAGAACGTTTCGCATCCCTCCCGCATACAATTAGGACACTACAGGTAATGTTGGCCGAGTACTCGCATGAAGAAGGCTCTTTCATGATAGAGAAGGATTGAAGGAGCGCGGCCAAAGACGCGGGGGGGATTTGTGATGTCAATGGACTTGGCAGAGAGCATGCTCAGCCGCAGAGGAGTCAGCGTAAGCTCCATCGCGGATATTGTGTTGAAGCTTCAACAGCGTTATCATCCGAAGTTAACCATCGAGCAGTGTGAAGAAAGCGTCCGGGCCGTTCTCGGCAAGCGCGAAGTGCAGTATACGCTGTATACAGGCATTGCGCTGGATGAATTGGCCGAGAAGAAGCTGCTGCCGGAGCCGCTGCAATCGATTATGGAGCAAGACGAACCGCTTTACGGAGTGGATGAGACCATGGCGCTTGGCGTCACGAGCATTTATGGCATGATAGGACTGACCAGTTTCGGTTACCTGGACAAGGAAAAAATGGGTGTAATCGAGATATTAAATGAAAAGTCGGACGGGATCCATGTGTTTCTGGATGATCTCGTTGCAGGCATCGCCGCTGCCGCTTCCTCGCGCATCGCGCATAACAATCCTGATGCGGCGCATTATACCGCGGGTTCTGACTGATTTGCGCGAGCGGTGTCGAATGGCTGCCTGAGGGTATAGATTTGGCTTTCAGCCCCCTGCTCTCTTTGTTGAGGTAAAAACTGAAGTATGTTATCATTATCCATTATATCGGCTCAGGATATGCCTGTGGGACGAGATTAGGGGGATCTGAAAGGCATGTGGACGGTAATCTATATTGCGCCAACTGCAAAGGTGGCGGAAATGATCAAGACCAGGCTAACGGAAGAAGGTTTTTTGGTTCAAAGCCGTCCTGTGAATCTTTCCAAACAGCAGTTTGAGATTTTGGTACCCTCCGGAGAGCTTGAGGAAGTACAGGAAGTGTTGAATTCGATATTGCACCCCTAGTTTCATCTGGGTTACATAGCGAAGCTTAGCGTACGGATCGGCGATGTGCTATTGCGGCGGCCATTCAAATTTACGGCTGGAGAGGTGTAGTTGTGTTTAAAGACTTGTTTCAGAAAAAAAGGAAATACGCAACGATCCCATCGGAACGACTTGGGACAGCAGGGCAGCCTCAGGAAGGCGAACGCCCGAAACGGGAAATTCCGGAAGGTCTGATGAATAAGTGTGCTAAGTGCGGCACCATTCAATACAGCAAAGAGCTTGAGAAGAATCTGAAAGTGTGTCAGGAATGCGGACATCATATGCGCCTGAACGCGGTAGAACGGATTGCCATGACCCTGGATGAGACAGGCTTTGAAGAGTTTGATGCGGATATGATCTCGGTGGATCCGCTCAAGTTTCCGGGATATGCGGCCAAGCTCGAGCAGCAGAAGATGAAATCCGGTCTTCATGATGCGGTTATTACCGGTCAAGGGTCGATTCTCGGCCAGCCTGTTGTAGTAGCTGTCATGAGTTTTGATTTCTTCACGGGAAGCATGGGCTCCGTCGTCGGGGAAAAAATCACCCGAGCGATCGAGTTTGCGACGGACAAGCGTTTACCGCTCATTATTTTCTCCACCTCCGGCGGCGCCCGGATGCAGGAGAGCATTCTCAGTTTGATGCAGATGGCCAAAACAAGCGCAGCCTTGTCCAGGTTTAACGAGCTCGGCGGGCTCTATATTTCAGTGATAACGGATCCGACGACCGGCGGTGTATCCGCCAGCTTTGCGACGCTTGGCGATATCAATATTGCCGAGCCGGGAGCCGTATTCGGTTTTGCGGGTCGTATCGTTATTGAACAGACCATTCGCCAGAAGCTGCCGGATGATTTCCAGACAGCGGAGTTCAACTTGGCGCATGGTCAGCTTGACATGGTTATTCATCGGAAAGATATGCGCTCCATGCTTGGTAAGCTGCTGGAGATGCATACCGTGAAAGGGGGATTCTGATGTCAGGCGAATTGCCTTTTGAAATGCCACTTGCCGAAATGCGCAAGAAGATCGATGAATTGAAACAATTCGGACAGGAAAAAGGGATCGATTTCACGGATGAAATCGCCCGCCTGGAAGAACGATATAGTCGCTTGGAGGAAGAAATCTATTCTTCGATTTCGCCTTCCCAGAAAATGCATCTGGCCCGTCATCAGCAGCGACCGACGTCGCTTGATTTGATCCAGCTGATCTTTACGGATTTTATCGAGCTGCATGGAGATCGTCTCTACGGGGACGATCTTGCCGTTGTCGGTGGCTTGGCCAAACTTGACGGTGTTCCCGTCACGGTGGTCGGTCAGCAGCGCGGTAAGGATACGAAAGACAATATTGCGCGTTTCTTCGGAAGTCCGCATCCGGAAGGCTTCCGTAAAGCCCTGCGGCTTATGCAGCAGGCGAACAAGTTCAAGCGTCCTATTATCACGTTTATTGATACAAAAGGCGCATATCCGGGTAATACAGCAGAAGAAAGAGGTCAGTCCGAGGCGATTGCTCGTAATCTACGGGAAATGTCGTCACTTGGGGTGCCTATTGTTTGTGTGGTCATCGGCGAAGGTGGAAGCGGCGGTGCTCTTGCGATGGCTGTAGGCAATCGTGTCCTGATGCTTGAGCATGCTATCTACTCTGCCATTTCACCGAACGGCGCCGCATCCATTCTGTGGAAGGACGCATCCAAAGCGGATCAGGCTGCGGAAGCCATGAAGATCACTGCTAAGGACCTGCTCGAGATGGAAGTCATTGAGGAAATTATACCGGAGCCTAAGGGCGGTGCGCACCGAAACTATGAAGAGACGGCCGCCGCGATTCAAAGCGCACTGATCAGCCAGCTGAAAGAACTATCCGTTATGGATGCCTGCGAGCTGAAGGAAGACCGGTACCGCAAATTCCGCAAGATCGGCGAATTCGATTTTGCGAAAGCGGAACAGGAAGACGTGATTATGTAAAAGTTCTGATGAGTATGTGACGATATGACAAAGTTCCTATACAAATTAGACTTTTTGTAGTAGATTTAGTTGTTGGAAAAAGAGATATAGAGAACCCTTTAATAAACGGAGGAAACCCAAATGCGCAAAACAAAAATTGTATGTACCATCGGTCCTTCCAGTGAATCGTTGGAAAACACCAAGAAGCTCATTATGGCCGGCATGAACGTGGCTCGTCTGAACTTCTCTCACGGCGACTTCGAGGAGCATGGCAACCGGATCAAGAACATCCGCCAAGCTTGCGAAGAGTTGAACAAAACGGTAGCGATCCTGCTTGACACCAAAGGACCGGAAATCCGTACAGGCAAACTTGAAGTGGAACCGATTGAGCTTGTACAAGATGAATATATCACCCTTACTACCGAGGAAATCCTTGGTGATAAGAATCGTTTGTCCATTACTTATAAAGAGTTGCCGCAAGATGTTCAAGTCGGATCCACGATCTTGATCGATGACGGTCTGATCGGTCTGACCGTGGTGGAGATTCAAGGCACCGAAATCAGATGCCGCATCGTCAATGGCGGAACCATTAAGAGCAAAAAAGGTGTAAACGTACCGGGAGTCGCGATTTCTCTCCCAGGCATTACGGAAAAAGACGCCAACGATATCATTTTCGGGATCGAACAGGGCATCGATTTTATTGCCGCTTCCTTCGTTCGTAAAGCAAGTGACGTGCTTGAAATTCGCGAATTGCTGAAGAAGCATAATGGCGAGCACATCCAAATCATCTCCAAAATCGAGAACCAGCAGGGCGTTGACAACCTGGATGAAATCCTCGAAGTATCCGACGGCTTGATGGTAGCCCGTGGCGACCTCGGCGTAGAGATTCCGGCAGAGGAAGTTCCATTGGTTCAAAAACGCATGATCGAAAAATGTAACCTGGCTGGCAAACCGGTTATTACGGCTACGCAAATGCTGGATTCCATGCAGCGCAACCCACGTCCTACCCGTGCGGAAGCAAGTGACGTTGCCAATGCGATTTTTGACGGTACCGATGCGATCATGCTGTCCGGCGAAACGGCTGCAGGTAAATACCCTGTAGAATCCGTATTGACTATGTCCCGTATCGCTGAGAAAGCGGAATCCGCGCTGAATTACCGTGAAATGTTCTTGAAGCAGCGTATTGCTCAAGATACCAGCGTTACCGAAGCAATCAGCCAATCCGTTGCGATCTCGGCACTTGACCTGAATGCCAAAGCCATCATTTCGTCCACGGAATCCGGTCAAACAGCTCGCATGGTATCCAAATACCGTCCAGAGGCTCCTATCGTCGCCGTCACGACTCAAGACAGAACATTGAGACGTTTGGCACTGACTTGGGGCGTAACGCCGGTTAAAGGCGAACAGGCTTCTTCTACGGACGAGATGTTTGATTACGCGCTGCAAGGCGGCGTGAAGTCCGGTCTCGTGAAAGAAGGCGATCTTGTTGTGATTACAGCAGGCGTGCCACTGGGCCGTTCCGGTTCGACCAACCTCCTGAAAGTGGATCAAATTCCACAGGAGAAGTAATACAACGTCAAGAATCCGTTGGATTCTGAATATAGCAGCATATAAGCAATGGACGATGATTCTGTCGACCATTGCTTTTTGCATAGATAAGGGGTGATGTTGATGCCTAAACCATCCGTACCGACACTAAGCCGCTGGTTCTGGACGTCATTTCGGGTGCGTTACCAGGAAAGCGATCAAATGGGTGTCGTATACCACGCGAACTATTTAAACTGGTTCGAGATCGGACGTACCCAAATGATCCGTGAAATGGGATTTACGTATCGCGGAATGGAAGAAGAAGGTGTCCTCCTCCCGGTGGTTGATCTTGATATCAAGTACCGTCAGCCTGCGCGGTATGATGATCTTGTAACGGTGTTTACCAGAATGACTGCTTTCTCCCCGCTTCGAATACACTATGAATATGAGGTCCGTTTGTTAAGCGAACAGGAGCAGGCAGATTTGGAGGCGATGGATCTGTCTCCCGAATCCGAGCTTCCCGGTTCCTTGTTAACGGCCGGCGCGACCCGTCATGTATGGCTGAATAGAGAGTGGAAGCCGGCCCGACTGGATAAATGCGCGCCAAAGCTGTATGATGCATTGAGGGACACCCTTTGGGGGAGGAAGGAGTAGCTTCATGTTCAAATGGTTGCTGGCAGCGATGATCTTCGTGCCTGCTATTGAAATATTCGGCTTTCAGTTTGTTGCGGATCGCGTGGGCGGCATGAATACCTTGCTATTGACACTGCTAACCTCTGCGGTTGGCGTGGCCATGATGAGGTTCGAAGGTCGCAAAGCGATGGAAGATGCCAAGCAGAGAATGAACTCAGGCATGGTTCCGGGTGCTTCCATGGCCGACGGCCTATGTATATTTGCGGGTGGAGTGCTACTTATTCTGCCGGGCTTTGTAACTGACATAATCGGATTTACGCTGATATTTCCGCTGACTCGCCCGCTGTATCGGATATTGCTGTTGAAATGGATGAAGAAAAATATGAAAAACGGCAAGATTACGATCTTTCGCAGATAATACAAGCAGGATCACCCATAAGACCGGCCCATCATGGGCCGGTCTATTTATTTATGGAGTACGAGGAAATATCAGGAATCGGCAATTCCCATGAGTTCGTCCGACTGCTATCTGAACCTGCCTCCGATAATATAATTCCTTAGGTCCTTGAATACGTGGGCCCGGTGAAAGGCATCCAGGATGACAAGCGACACTGGACCTAAAATCAGTCCCAGAATGCCGAACAGTTTGAGCCCGACGAACATGCCCAGCAGGGCGGCGAGCGGGTCCAGTCCCACACTGCTGGCGAGCACCTTGGGCTCCATAATCTGTCTGACGATCAGGATGATGCTGTACAGGACGGTTAGTCCGATGCCAAGCGTCAGGTCGCCCGACATAAAGGCATACAGCGACCAGGGGATCAGAACGATGCCGACGCCCAAGTAGGGGAGGAGATCCACCAAGCCGATCAGAAGACCGATGGAGAAGGCGGAATCGACCCCGAGCGCATAAAGCGTGATCATGACGATCAGGGCCGTGATGGAGATCAGAATCAGCTGGGCCCTCGCGAATCCGAACAACGCTTTTTTTAGATCCGTGAAAATATAGATCATGGGTTTGCGAATGACGTCGGGCAGGATGCGGATAAGCGCGCGATTATGGCGCTCCCAGCTGTTGCTGAGAAAGAACGTGGACAGTAAAACCACAATGAGAATCGTGCCCAAGTTGGGCAGGTAATAAATAATTTGCAGAATTCCGTTAAAAATACCGGTAACGAGGTCGGTCACGGCCGTGCCAATCGTTTGCGTCGTGCGGGTAATGTTCTGATTGATGGTATCGTGATAATTCGGGTTGTTCTGATAGAACCGGCTAATCTCATTGATGATATTCTGGAAGCTATCATTCTGGGTCCATGCGGTCAGCCATTCCATCCAGGCATCAATATGAAGATTGAAGGACTGGGACAGGATAATAAGCTCCTTGACCAGTCTCGTGACAGCCGCCGTGAGAATCAGCAGAGCCGCTCCGAAATACAGCAGCAGGGACAACATGACAGCGAGCCACCGCGGCAGCTTCAAACTCCGCTGAAGCAGGCGGACGCAAGGATTCATGGCATAAGCGATGATCCAGGACAGGAGGAAGGGGTAAAGCAGCGGCAGCAGTACATATATCAAATAGGCGATCACGAAGATGGAAGACAGCACCCACACTCCCCGGCCAAAACGCTTGAGCATCAATCGTTCCAAACAATCACACTCCTTTGCAGCACTTCAGGGACGAGCAGAAACGCTCATTCCTATACGTATGCAAGGAGATTCAATATAAGGATAAAGAGTTGGAAAAGGCTTGTCTTCATGATTCGACAATGAGAATTATCACAGGTATAATGGAATTGTAAGTGATTTCAAAAAAATGTTTATGGTGTCGATAAAACAATTTGATGCGGCGAATGTCGCTGCTCATGTTCACATATCAGACAAAATCCAGTATGATATGAGAAGGTTTGTGACTAGGACCATAGCAATTTTTTTCGCGTTTTTCTTTTTTATCCGACTTCATGAAAATGTTTTCATGAATGTCAAAATAGTTCAGTTTATCCCGATCATAAAGGAGAGATGTTGCATGACAGCTACCAAGGGTTTGGAAGGCATTGTAGCTACCACCTCCGCGATTAGTTCGATCGTCGATGGCGTTCTGACTTACCGTGGATATGATATTGACGATCTCGCAGAACATGCAAGTTTTGAAGAGGTAGCCTATCTGCTCTGGTTCGGAAAGCTTCCAAATGCCGAAGAGCTTAAGGCCCTTCAACAAGATTTGAGCGACTATGCTGCCATTCCGGATGAGCTTATCCAGCAGATCAAATTGTATCCGAAGGATACCAATACGATGGCTGCGCTTCGCTCGGCTGTATCCGCGCTTGCTCTGTATGACGCCGAAGGCGACGATATGAGCCGTGAATCGAACGAGAAGAAAGCGGTTAAACTTCAAGCTCAGCTTCCAACGATCATTGCTGCCATCGCCCGTGTTCGTCAGGGCAAAGAGCCGGTGGCTCCGAAAGCCGGCGTCTCCATCGCGGAGAATTTCCTGTATATGCTCAGAGGCGAAGATCCTGATCAGACTTCAATCAAGGCTCTGGACCAGGCACTGGTATTGCACGCGGATCACGAGCTTAACGCATCCACGTTTGCTGCTCGTGTAACCGTAGCCACGCTGTCCGACATATATTCCGGTGTTACTTCCGCTATTGGCGCGCTTAAAGGTCCTCTGCACGGCGGCGCGAATGAAGCCGTCATGAAGATGCTGAACGAAGTCGGTTCGATCGATCGGGCCCAGGCTTACATTCAGGAGAAGCTGGACAACCGTGAAAAAATAATGGGCTTTGGACACCGCGTATACAAAAACGGCGATCCGCGCGCGAAGCATCTCCAAAAAATGTCGCGCGAGCTTGGTGAAATGAAAGGCGACACCACGCTGTACGACATGTCGGTGCTGATCGACGAAACGGTTACCAACCAAAAAGGGCTGAAGCCGAACGTTGATTTCTATTCCGCATCGGTTTATACGCAGCTCGGCATCGAGCATGAACTGTTTACGCCGATTTTTGCCATCAGCCGTGTATCCGGATGGACCGCGCATATTCTTGAGCAGTATGAAGGCAACCGTATCATCCGCCCGCGCGCAGAGTATACAGGGATGACCGACCAAAAATATGTGCCGATAGAACTTCGCTAAGTGGCTGGCAATCATGTACAATAGGCTAGAGAACCGCTCAAACGTGAGTGAATCGCGGGTGGCGGGTTTCTCTGTGCCTATTCACGCGAGTATTTTGGAAATGGCTAGAGACAAGAACCATATTCGAAGGAGGAACTCATACTCATGAAATTGGAAAAATTCGCATTACCAACTGAAGGCGAGAAAATCACGATTGATAACGGAACCCTGCAGGTGCCTAACAACCCTGTCATTCCTTTTATTGAAGGCGACGGCACAGGCCGTGACATCTGGAAAGCTTCCAAGCGCGTCCTGGATGCAGCAGTAGAAAAAGCATATAACGGTTCCAAGAAAATTGCCTGGTATGAAGTATTTGCCGGTGAGAAGGCATACAATACATACGGTGAATGGCTCCCGAACGATACGCTTGAAGCGATTCGCGAGTACATCGTTGCTATCAAAGGACCACTTACAACGCCAATCGGCGGCGGTATCCGTTCCCTGAACGTTGCCCTTCGCCAAGAGCTGGACCTGTACACTTGCCTGCGCCCTGTTCGTTACTTCAACGGCGTACCGTCTCCGGTAAAACGCCCTGAGCTGGTTGACATGGTTATTTTCCGTGAGAACACGGAAGACATCTACGCAGGTATTGAGTACAAAGAAGGCTCCGAAGAAGTGAAGAAAATGATCAAGTTCCTTCAAGACGAAATGGGCGCCAACAAAATCCGCTTCCCTGAAACGTCCGGTATCGGGATTAAGCCTGTATCCTCCGAAGGTTCCAAGCGTCTTGTACGTGCAGCGGTTGAGTATGCGATCAAGCATGGCCGCAAATCCGTGACACTGGTTCACAAAGGCAACATCATGAAATTTACAGAAGGTGCCTTCAAAAACTGGGGTTACGAAGTGGCTGAAGCTGAATTCGGCGATAAAGTGTTCACTTGGGCACAATACGATATCATCAAGGAGAAAGACGGCGTAGATGCAGCTAATGCGGCTCAAAAAGCGGCTGAAGAAGCTGGCAAAATCATCGTTAAAGATGCGATTGCCGACATCGCGCTGCAGCAAGTTCTGACTCGTCCAACCGACTTTGATGTCATTGCGACGTTGAACCTGAACGGGGACTACCTGTCTGACGCGCTGGCTGCACAAGTTGGCGGTATCGGTATCGCTCCGGGTGCTAACATCAACTATGTAACAGGACATGCAATTTTCGAAGCGACTCACGGTACGGCTCCGAAATATGCAGACAAAGACGTAGTAAACCCTGGTTCCGTTATCCTCTCCGGCGTCATGCTGCTTGAGCATCTCGGATGGCAGGAAGCGGCTGACCTGATCTACAAAGGCATGGAAACGTCCATCAACAACAAAACCGTAACGTATGACTTCGCCCGCCTGATGGAAGGCGCTACGGAAGTGAAATGCTCCGAGTTCGCAGACGAAATCATTAAAAACCTGTAAGGAGGAGATTCATCGTGGCAATTACTCGTAAAAAGATTACGGTAGTAGGTGCTGGCTTCACAGGTGCGACTACCGCCCTGATGCTTGCTCAAAAAGAATTGGGTGATGTGGTGCTGCTGGATATCCCACAGCTCGAGAACCCGACAAAAGGTAAAGCGCTGGATATGCTCGAAGCAAGTCCCGTTCAAGGATTTGACAGCAACATAGTCGGTACATCCAACTATGAAGATGCAGCTAATTCCGATATCGTAATCATTACAGCAGGTGTAGCCCGCAAGCCGGGCATGAGCCGCGATGACCTCGTGAATACCAATGCAGGGATCGTGAAATCCGTATGCGAGAATGTGAAGAGTCACGCACCGAACGCCACGGTCATCATTCTGAGCAACCCGGTGGATGCCATGACCTATGTGGCATACAACACGCTCGGATTTCCCAAGAACCGCGTTATCGGCCAATCCGGCGTGCTGGATACGGCCCGCTATTGCACCTTCATCGCGCAAGAGCTGAACGTATCCGTTGAGGACGTCCGCGGATTCGTACTTGGCGGTCATGGCGACGACATGGTTCCGCTCGTTCGCTACTCCAGCGTGGGTGGCATTCCGATCGACACGCTGATTCCGGCTGAGCGCATTGAAGCGATTGTGCAGCGTACCCGAGTTGGCGGCGGCGAAATCGTGAACCTGCTGGGTAACGGCAGCGCATACTATGCGCCGGCTGCTTCCCTCGTACAAATGACGGAAGCGATTCTGAAGGACAAAAAACGGATCATTCCGGTTATTGCTCTTCTGGAGGGTGAGTACGGTTATGACAATCTGTTCATGGGCGTACCGGCCATTCTTGGCGGAGACGGCATTGAGCGAATTTTCGAGCTTGAGCTGACGGCCGAAGAGAAAGCGGCGCTCGATAAGTCTGCGGAATCCGTACGTAATGTAACCTCGGTCGTGACCCTGTAATTGAATCAGGATTCACAAAATCGTCTAATAATGCAATCCCGTCCCGTGATTCGGGGCGGGATTGCTTTTCTTTGGATGATCTCTCCAGTATAATAAGAGACGATGAACTTAATGTAATAAAAATCACACTAACGACTTTGGAGGAATTATTTATGTGGAACGTGACATTTTTTCTGCATATGGTCGGTACGGCGGCTCTAGGATTTTACTTGATTCTGCCGTTTGTTGTTGGCGGTATTCAGAAGCTGTCCCTCGGCGCTCAAGAAGGAGCCGTTAATACGATTCGAGTAGCGAACCGTTTTGCTCAGTACGGCTTGGTTATTCAGTTATTGACTGGCGGATACATGATGTCCCAAGGCGAGTATTCGGTTCCTTGGATGATCATTGTAACGTTATTGCTGCTGGCGATGTTTGCTATTGGAGGCATCATGAGCAAGCCATTGAAGACTGCGCTTGCAGGGATCCGCGAGAAGCGTGAAGTGAAGGAAGAAACAAGCAAGCTGGGTACGCTTAGCGCACTTCTTGCCTTGCTGCTCTTGGTTATGATCTTCTTCATGGTATTCAACCATATCATCTAAGAATAGCTACATACGAAAGAGAAGTCGTTCCGTTTATCGGGCGGCTTTTTTTTTGACATTTAGAATTGTTAAATGACCGGGGGCTTGCCAAGGATCTGAACGGTCCTCGGAGCAAGGCCTCGTTTTTGGGACTTTTTTTGTTGGGCAAAAAGAGCTTTACTTTCGTTTGATCTCGTACAATCTGGGTAAAAACAATAGCGAAGGGCTTTTTATGAGAATAAGAAGCCGCGTCGAACGCATCCTATGAGAGGTAGTTTGAGATACTGACCTGAAAGGAGAAATGTTCATATGCCACAAGATCAACCAAAACAAACCTTGCCGCCCCAGCATCAGGATCACAGACCCGGAACCGAATCGGAGATGCACCCGAAGCCGGAGTTTGAGAGTAACGAATACAAAGCAGCCGGTAAGCTAAAAGGAAAGGTAGCGCTGATTACCGGAGGCGACAGCGGGATCGGCCGTGCGGTTGCGGTGTACTACGCCAAGGAAGGCGCGGACGTATCCATTGTGTACCTGAATGAGCATAAGGATGCGGAAGAGACCAAACGACAGGTGGAGCAGGAAGGCCGAAAATGTCTGTTGATCGCCGGTGACGTCGGTGATGACGTTTTTTGTCGCGATGCGGTTACCGAAACCGTGGAGAAGCTCGGTAAACTCGATATTCTCGTTAACAACGCAGCCGAACAGCATCCGCAGAAGAAGATTGAGGATATTACCAAAGAACAATTGGAGCGGACCTTCCGTACGAATATTTTCGGTATGTTCTACCTGACGCAGGCGGCGATGCCGCATCTGTCCAAGGGCAGCTCCATTATTAATACGACCTCCATCACGGCTTACCGGGGAAGCCCGCAGCTGCTGGATTATGCATCGACGAAGGGGGCCATCGTTGCCTTTACACGCTCGTTATCGATGAATGTGGTCGGTCAAGGGATCCGGGTAAATGCCGTTGCCCCGGGACCGATCTGGACGCCGCTGATTCCTTCAACATTCCCGCCGGATCAGGTGGCCGAGTTTGGGGCGACCCAGCCGATGAAACGACCGGGTCAACCGGAAGAGCTGGCCCCAGCCTATGTATATCTGGCCTCAACGGACTCTTCCTATGTGAGTGGACAAGTCATTCACGTGAATGGCGGCGAAGTAATTAATGGGTAAAGCCCTTTGAGGGAACAACAGGGTCATCCTTTCACGAAAAAAACAGCGGACATCCGGGACTTCAGCCCGAATGTCCGCTGTTTCAATATGGGGGCAGCTTGCGCAGAATCAGATGCTTCTAAAACCGGAAGGCAGCACGCCTGCATCCCGGATCGCTCTGATCTGGGCGAGCGTCAAACGGCGGTTGGTGCTGATGATGGATTCAGGTTCTTCATCGCCGCCGATGATATCGCCAAGGTCAGCGATGTTGGTGTTTCCGCGGAATACTCTGAATGCGCCTCGGAAATTCGGCTCCGAGAACAGGACCAGGGTGGCATTGGAGCTTGTCGAGAAGAATCTCAAGCTTTCAATGTCGCCGAAGGTACGCTCGAGATTACGGATGCCTACATTGCCGCGCACGATAAACCGGCGTCCGTTGTAGAACTCGTCTCTAAACAGGGCAAGCCTTGGAAAGACCACCTGGGAGATTGAGGCTTTCATCATAGCAATCACCTCCTTTTCTTAACCAATATATGCGAGATTAATAGAAGGGGTATGGTCGATAAAAGGGGGGAGTATCAACACATTTTCTCTACTCTTTCATTTTTTGAAGTAAACCCTTTCATGTGCGAAATGATATGATATGATAACAATATTGGCAGTTTATAATGATTCTTATTTTGCTATCATGTCTGGGTTATGAAAGAGAGGAGTTTACCAACGTTATGAAATTATTTGAAGAGAGTATGTATCGACTGATTGTAGAAACCTCCACGAATTTGCCCGGGGATGTGCGAAGAGCAGTCAACCGCGGCCGAGCGTCTGAGGATGCGGCAACGCGAGCGGGGCTGGCACTGGCAACGATCGCTCAAAATATTGAGATGGCCGAGCAGGAAGTATCGCCGATCTGCCAGGATACCGGCATGCCAACATTCATCGTACATACACCTGTGGGTGCGAACCAAATCGAGATGAAGAAGGCGATTTACTCTGCGGTGATTCGCGCCACGAAGGATGGCAAGCTGCGTCCAAACTCGGTGGATTCGTTGACTGGCGCTAACAGCGGGGATAATCTCGGCCCTGGCACGCCCGTCATCCATTTCGAGCAGTGGGAGCAGGATAAGGTGGACGTCCGTCTCATCCTGAAAGGGGGCGGCTGCGAGAACAAAAACATTCAGTACAGCCTTCCTGCAGAGCTTGAAGGGCTCGGGAAAGCGGGCCGTGATTTGGACGGGATTCGCAAATGCATCATGCATGCCGTGTACCAAGCTCAAGGCCAAGGCTGCAGCGCTGGATTTATCGGCGTAGGCATCGGCGGCGACCGGACGACAGGTTATGAGCTTGCGAAACATCAGCTGTTCCGTCATGTCGAAGATGTGAACCCGAATGAAGATTTGGCGAAGCTCGAAGATTACATATTGGAAAATGCAAATAAACTCGGGATCGGCACGATGGGCTTTGGCGGAGAAGTCACGCTGCTCGGCTGCAAAATCGGTGCGATGAACCGTCTGCCGGCAAGCTTTTTTGTATCGGTTGCTTATAACTGCTGGGCGTTCCGCCGTCAGGGCGTAATGGTTGAGCCGGACACGGGGGAGATCACGGAATGGCTGTATGAAGCAGGCAGTCAGGTGCAGATGAACGCCAATTCCGAAACGGCTGTTTCCCAAGTCGAAGACTCCGGTCCAAGTGATTCCAAGGGCCGCGAAGTGGTGCTGCAGACGCCAATCAGCGAGGAGCAAATTCGTTCCCTGCGCGTTGGGGATGTGGTGGTGATCCGAGGCGAGATGCATACCGGACGGGATGCGCTTCATAAATATCTGATGGATCACGAGGCCCCTATCGACCTGAACGGGTCCGTCATTTATCACTGCGGTCCGGTTATGATGCAGGATGAAGAGGGATGGCATGTCAAGGCAGCAGGCCCGACAACCAGCATTCGAGAAGAACCTTACCAGGGCGATATTTTGAAAAAATTCGGCATTCGCGCGGTTATCGGAAAGGGCGGCATGGGTCCCAAGACGCTTCAAGCCCTGCAGGAGCATGGCGGCGTATATCTGAATGCGATTGGCGGGGCCGCCCAGTATTATGCGAGATGCATCAAAAAAGTAAACGGCGTGGATTTCATGGAGTTTGGCATTCCGGAAGCGATGTGGCATTTGGAGGTTGACGGCTTTGCCGCGATCGTCACGATGGATTCGCACGGAAACAGCCTGCATGCCGACGTGAGCAAGGATTCGGCAGAGAAGCTGGCCATGTTTAAAGAGGCGGTGTTCTCCTAATCCGGAGCATCTGAAGAAGCATCGATTGGCCTTCATGTGCCAGTCGATGCTTCTTTGTTGAATACGGGAATGGGGGCCTTATTTCGAATTTTCGTTGCGGTTTTCGGACACTCCGGTTTATGATGAAAGTCAAATACGTCAATTCAGTCATAGGAGGAAACAGGTGAGAAGTTTTGGACTAGCCTTTGCATCTTGGTTTGAAAAGTACACCTTTCTCTTGATTCCAGGCTCGCTGGTGCTAGGCTGGCTGCTCTCGGATGTTTTGGTGGACTTTGTTCACTGGATTCCTTATCTATTCGGTTATATTACACTGGTGATGGCACTTGGCTGTGGGATCCGTCATCTGCAAGGGGTTCTGAAGCGCCCCTTTGCTGTTATATTAACGCTCTTTCTAGCCCATGCGGCCGCTCCGGTGCTTGCCTATGGACTGGGCTCGGCCGTGTTTGGTGCGCACTCGGATTATACGATTGGCTTGCTGCTGTTCGCGATCATTCCCCTGGGGATATCCTCGGTGATGTGGGTCGGAAGCTCCGGCGGCAGCGTTCCGTTCATCCTGGCGGTAGTTGTGCTGGATACCATACTCAGTCCCTTAGTCGTACCGGCTCTGATGGATATGTTTATCGGGGATGCACTGGTCACATGGAATGCGTCTGAGCTGATTCTCGATTTGCTGACCATGGTGGTATTGCCCACTCTGATCGGGGTGATGCTGTATGAAGGTTCCAAAGGACGGATCAAGGACTGGTCGGCTCCTGTAGCCCAGCCCATATCGAAGCTGTTTTTTATGCTCGTGGTGATGCTGAACGCGGCAGCCATCGCTCCCCATGCAGCAGGCATGAAGGAGGAGATGCTGGTAGTGATCCCGGTTGTCGTTACGCTGATTGTGATCTGCTATTTGCTTGGCTATTTTGGCTCCTATGCGATGCTCGGACCGACACAGGAAATGCAAATTACATTTACATACGCGTCCGGAATGCGTAATATATCACTCGGGATGGTGTTAGCTACAACGTATTTCTCACCCCAGGCTTCCATCCCGGTGGTGCTGGGCATTATGTTCCAGCAGCCGGCGGCAACCATCATTCATGCGTTATTCCACCGAAGACGCACACGAGCGGTAAGTTATCCAAAATGATCACGCGGCAGAAAGAGGAGAGACCATGAGGCAGTATCGCAATCGTTTGACTCTGATTATGCTTACTTTAATTGGGTTATCTATGCTCGCGGCAGGACTGGCTATGGTGACGGTATTCAAGCAGTCCCATATTCAGCTGCTGGAGGACAATATGGTCCGGGAGATTCGGCTTCTGCAGACCATGATGGAGTTTCCGGATACGGACAGCGCGGATGCTCTTTCGTATTATACCGAAAGATCCTTGCAGCTTGAAGAACTGTCTGATGCGAGAGTGACCTTTATATTGAAGGATGGTAAAGTTATCGGGGATTCGGAGAGTGATCCCTTAACCATGGATAACCACGCTTATCGTGAAGAGATGCTTCAAGCGGTAAAAGCGGGGCGCGGGAGTACCATTCGTCGGAGTGATACGCTTGGGCAGGACATGCTGTACGTCGCACTTCCGGTCAAGGCCGGAGAGAATTTCGACGGATTCGTCCGCTTGTCCGTCAGTCTCAAGGAAGTGGACCAGGGAGTCAAACAAGGCTGGACCGTGATGGGGATCGGCCTGCTGGTGCTGTTCCTGCTAGCTGCCTTGGTGAGTTATCGTGTCGCCAAGGGCTTGACCTCGCCGCTTGAGAAAATCACGCGCGTAGCCAGACGGATATCGCGTCTTGAATATGATGCGAGGGTAAAGATTCACCGTAAAGACGAGATCGGTCAATTGGCGCACGCCATTAATGGAATGGCTGACAGCCTGCAAACCCAGCTGCGGACGATACGGGATAATGAAGATTTGCTGCAAAGCGTTCTAAACAATATGACAGGCGGTATTGTCATGGTGAGCGGGGCAGGCCAGATCATTCTTGTGAACCGTGCTGCCGAGAGAATGCTCGGCATTAATGCTGAAGTGATAACAGGCAAATCGTACCGTGAGCTTAAGCAGCATTATGAATTGACCAAACTGATGGAGGAAGGCCTTGAGAGCAAGGAGGACTTCCATGAAGAGCGCAACATTTATTATCCTGTGGAATCAATCATCCGCCTGGATGGGGTTGCGATGATGCAGGAGGAAGAGCAGGAGTCCTATCGCGGGATGCTGTTCCTGCTGCAGGATGTAAGTGATATCCGCAGACTTGAACGCATGCGGAGCGAATTCGTAGCCAACGTATCTCACGAGCTGAAGACTCCGCTCGCTGCGGTGAAAGGGTTTGCCGAAACGCTGCTTGGCGGCGGGGTGACCGATGAGAAGACATCGCGCTCCTTCCTCCAGATTATTTATGACGAATCCGAACGGCTAAATCGGCTGATCGGTGACATTCTGGAGCTGTCCAAAATCGAATCCAAGCGGATTCAGATGGATTACTCGCCGATTCATTTGTCGGCATTCTTTGATACAATATCCGAAATGATGCGCACGGTGGCGGAGAAGAAGCGGATCAGCCTGGAGCTTGACATTCCGGAAGAGCTGTTTATGGAGGGGGACGAGGACAAGCTCCGCCAGATTTTTATGAATCTGCTCTCGAATGCGATCAATTACACGCAAGAAGGCGGACGAGTAAAATTAACGGCTCGTGAAAAGCATAGTAACAGGAACGCCGAGGATATTGTGGAGTTCCTTGTTAAGGATTCCGGGATTGGCATTCCGAAGAAAGATCTTCCCCGTATATTTGAACGTTTCTATCGGGTGGATAAAGCCCGTTCGCGCGGATCAGGCGGAACGGGGCTTGGACTGTCGATCGTAAAGCATCTGGTGGATCTTCATCACGGAACCATCAAGGTGGAGAGCGAACTGGGAATCGGCAGCTCCTTCATCATTGAGCTTCCGATCCTGCAGGAAACGCACGATACAGGAAGTTAACACTCCGTTAACATTCTGTTGATATACTTGCATAAGCAGTCCAATTATCAAGATAAGGGCGGGGGTAACATTGACGCAACGCATGCTTGTTATTGAAGATGAGCCGACACTATCGCGGCTGTTGTCCTACAATCTGACGCAGGAAGGTTTTCAAGTCGAGGTAGAGGAACACGGTACCGCAGGTTACGAGAAAGCGTCGAATCATGAATATGATCTGATTCTGCTGGATGTCATGCTGCCTGGCATGAACGGCTTTCAGATTTTAGAGAAGCTCCGAAGTAACGGAATTACCACGCCGATCATTATTCTGACCGCGAAGAACGCCGAAGAGGAAGTTGTTCAAGGTCTGAAGATGGGGGCGGATGACTATATTACCAAGCCATTTGGCGTATCTGAGCTGCTGGCCCGTGTATCAGCCGTCATGCGCCGGGTTTCCGGTCACGCCGATGAAGCAAAGACGACAGACCACCAGGGAAACGTCATTTCGCTTGGAGAATTGGAAATCTATCCTGAGAAATACGAGGTCCGGCTTGGCGGTCAGAGCATTAATCTCCGGCCGAAAGAATTTGAGGTGCTGCTCTACCTGGCCAAAAAACCGGGCGTTGTGTTAACGAGGGATGATCTGATGAACGTGGTCTGGGGCTTCGATTATATCGGCGGTCAGCGAACCGTGGACGTTCATGTGAGTTCCCTGCGCAAGAAGCTTGAGCTCGATCCTGAATCTGTACACATTGACTCCATTCGCGGGGTTGGTTATAAACTTGTAGTGAATCCGAAAAAAGGCTCCCATCATTCCGTTTGAAATGATGAGGAGTCTTTTTTTGGGCCTTTGGTCAGATCCTGACATGTCTAATGTCTCATTTCCGCGCCATTATCCTTCCGCAGTTTACACTCCCTTAATCATTCGAGTATATTCCCATAATACTTGTCCGGTAAGATGCGTCTAAAGGACCAGATGAAGAAGGGGTGAAGGCGCATGACACTGCTTCAAACCATACCGAATCAGACAGAGAGAATGAAGGTGGAGGTAGAGCCGGTACTTGATGGACATGCAGCAAACGAGCCTGAAGCAGGCGCATTATATCGGCAATACATAAGAAGGGTCCCTGTTATAACGAAATCTGAATCCTGCCTCGATGTGCTGAATGTGTTTGCGAAGGATCAGCGTATCCCGTGTGTTATTTATTGCGATGAGGCAGATACACCAGCAGGACTGATTATGCGGGATGTGTTTTACCAGCGAATGATGGGCAGGTTTGCCGTGGACCTGTATTATTCCAAGCCCGCCTACCAGTTTGCGGACCATCAACCGACGCGTGTCGATATATTCGAGAAGGTCGGAACGTTGCTGGAATTGTCCCTGCAGCGCCCGGATTCCAAATTTTATGATTGTGTCCTGATCACGGATGAAGGACGACTGCTAGGCGTGCTTACCGTCAGGGATCTAATGAGTCTGTCCAGTATGCTCCAAGCGGAAGCGGAAGAGAAGCGGGAACTGATCCTGCAGGAAAGCTACCGGCATACCCGGAACATTCAATCCTCTTTAACCGAGGTCCGAACGGCAGCAGCGAGAACAAACTCGGAATGTATACGGATGAGGGAGTGGTCACAAACCGGGAAGGAGAAACTGGATCTTGTCCGAACCTCGTACCTTGGTCTTGTAGAGGATATGACGAAGCGTGAAGGCCAGGCCTCCGAGCTCGCAGCCGATGCCAGCCGCATATTTTCCATCACCGGCATGATTACCGAGCTTGCGAACCAAAGCAGTCTGCTGGCCATGAATGCCTCGATTGAAGCAGCGCATGCCGGAGAGCATGGGCGTGGATTTCAAGTGGTTGCGGCAGAGGTACAATCGCTAGCAAAACAAACGCGTAAGCTGTCAGGGGATATATCGCAGCTGCTCGAGCAAATCCAGGGGCTGGCAGCAGATACAGCCAAGGGGGCTGTATCGTCGCTGAAGGAAATCCAATCCTGCGAGGGGTATGTAACGGAAGGTGCCCAAATGTTTAATGAAATGGACAATGCCGTTCAAGAGGTTCAGAAGTCCGGTAATCAGGTTTATCAACTGGCCGAGGAAACCGTGAAGCGTGTGAAGCGGGTGAAGGATGAGCTTGCCGGAATGAACACCGGTGAAGCTTCGATCATGGAAGATAGGTCGAATCTATAACTCTACTATGATTAAAATATTTTACACTGCGTTTACATTTCTCAGAAACTGCTATTACATTCCGGGATTAATATCAATATTGTAAGTAGGAAGTAGAGACAACAACCATTTTGAAGGAGTGGATTCGTTTGTTTAAAAGAAGGGGTCGTAAACCAGCAGGTATTCTCGTACTGGTGTTAATGCTGAGCACGCTTTTGGCGGCATGCGGCGGAGGAACAACTTCCGGCGGTGCTTCAGGAGAAAATACAGACAACGGTTCAGCACAGCAAAATGAAGGAAGCACAACAACAGCTTTGTCGGGAACGATTGAAATTGACGGTTCCAGTACATTGCATCCATTAACTGAAGCCATCGCTGAAGAGTTCGGCGCAGCGAACCCGGATGTCCGCATTCCGATTGGAACAGGCGGAACAGGTGGCGGTTTCAAACGCTTCAATAATGGAGAGATTCCAATTTCCAATGCATCCCGTCCAATTAAAGACAGTGAAGCTGAAGAAGCAAAATCCAAGGGCATTACCTATCATGAGGTTCTGGTAGCTTATGACGGACTATCCGTTGTTGTTAACCCGAGCAATGAATTCGTAGATAAATTAACGGTAGATGAGCTGAAGAAAATTTACGAGCCGAACAGCACTGTAAAAACATGGGCTGACGTTCGCGAAGGATGGCCGGCAGAGGAAATCAAAATTTACTCTCCTGGTACAGACCACGGAACATTCGACTACTTCACAGAAGCGATTAACGGTGAAGCTCAAGCAAGCAGAAACGATAGCCAAATCACGTTCAGTGCCGATACAAATGCAGTCGTACAAGGGGTTGCTGGCGACAAGAACTCCATCGGATACTTCGGATTCTCCTTCTATGAAGAGAACCAAGACAAATTGAAGCTGGTTCCGATCGATAACGGTACGGCTACAGTAGCTCCAAGCATGGAAACGATCAAGGATAACAGTTATGCTCCATTGTCCCGTCCGCTGCTGCTCTATGTAAACGATAAGGAGCTTGAGCGTCCGGAAGTGAATGCATTCATGAACTTCTACCTTGATAATGCCGCTAGTCTTGCTGGCGAAGTTGGTTTCGTACCGCTTCAAGATGAACAATATCAAGAAGAAAAAGACAAGTTGGCAAAATAATTAAAGACTTCATGCCCGAAGGGGATCCTTCGGGCAACCCATAGAAAGGGAAGAGGAGAATGAACAAAACTTCACCCGTGGCGGCAAACACTAAAAGCATGACATTCCGTCGAAGCAAAACACGCCTCTCAGACAAAATCGTTCCAATCCTGCTCGGCTTGTGTGCCATGCTTTCGGTGTTTACCACCATCGGTATTGTATATACACTTCTACAGGAATCCGTGATCTTCTTCAAAGAAGTGCCGGTATGGTCCTTCTTGACTGGAACGACATGGAGTCCAATTCTCCCTCCAAAAGAATTCGGCGTGCTGCCCCTGCTGGGCGGCACATTGCTGATTACAGGCATTGCGATCATTTTCGCAGTGCCTATCGGCTTGGCATGCGCTATTTATCTCAATGAATACGCTCCTGCCCGGGTTCGGGGGGTTGTAAAGCCAGTGCTTGAAGTGTTGGCTGGTGTACCAACGATTGTTTACGGATATTTTGCGCTTGAAACGGTAACGCCATTCCTTCAAAAGATTTTTCCCGACATGGGGATATTCAATGCGCTTAGTGCGGGTCTCGTGGTCGGCATCATGGTCCTGCCGATGATCTCGTCTTTAAGTGAAGACGCGATGCGTGCGGTGCCTAAGAGCCTTCGTCACGGAGCATACGCGCTGGGTGCTACCCGATTTGAGGTTGCCCTGAAAATTGTACTGCCTGCCGCTTTATCGGGGGTTGTATCGTCCTTCGTATTGGCATTCTCGCGCGCGATTGGCGAGACGATGATCGTTACGGTGGCTGCAGGTGCTACGCCGCAGCTGACACTGAATCCGCTGGAAAGCATTCAGACCATGACTTCTTATATTGTTCAGGTAAGCATGGGAGACGTTCCGCGAGGAACGATTGAATACGGCACGATTTTTGCGGTAGGTCTGACCTTGTTTGTCATCACCTTCTTGCTTAATATATTGGCGCAGTGGGTCGCTCGCCGCTTCAGGGAGGAATACTAGATGAAACAATTGAATCTGGGGGATAGCAAAGGAATCAACCGGAGACGTCTGGGTGACCAAACGCTGCATATGATATTCCTGGCTTGTACCAGTATCGGTATTCTAGCCTTGATGGCTTTGATTGTTACGATCGTGATGGATGGCGTTCACAGACTCTCACCCGATCTGTTCACGAACTTTCCGTCACGTATCGCGGATAAAGCAGGCCTGAAATCGCCGATTGTCGGCACGATTTATCTGCTCCTGCTCATGGCCCCGCTGTCTTTTGTATTAGGCGTGGGCGCGGCAATCTTTCTTGAAGAGTATGCGGGCCGCAGCCGCTGGGTTCGGCTGATCCAGCTGAATATCAGTACGCTTGCAGGGGTTCCTTCTATTATATATGGTATCCTGGGACTGGCGATTTTCGTGCGCAGCATGAATCTTGGCCGCAGCCTGTTGTCCGGGGTATTAACGATGACGCTGCTGGTGCTGCCAATTATTATCGTTGCCGCTCAGGAGGCGCTTCGCGCCGTGCCTAAGAACCGGCGCGATGCTTCTTATGCGCTGGGCGCAACGAAATGGCAAACGGTGTCCAGCGCCGTGCTGCCATCAGCGATTCCTGGAATTATGACCGGGGTTATCCTGGCCTTGTCTCGTGCGATCGGCGAAACCGCACCGCTGATCATGATCGGTGCTTTAACGTACGTGGCCTTCTTGCCGGAAAATCTGCTTGATTCGTTTACTGTCATGCCGATCCAGATCTTTAACTGGGTATCAAGACCAAGTGAGGCTTTCCACGAGCTGGCGGCTTCGGGTATTATTCTGTTGCTCATCATGCTGTTCATCATGAATATTGCAGCCGTGTGGATCCGGAACAAGTATTCGAAGAACATCTAAGAGACGCATAAAGCAGATCTAATCGTGAAAAAGGAGACATGAATAAGATATGGAATCCATCATACAGATTAAGAAATTAAATCTTTACTACGACACGTACCATGCGCTTAAAAACGTGGATCTGGACATTCCGGAGAAAACGGTGACGGCGTTCATCGGACCGTCGGGCTGCGGTAAGTCTACGCTGCTGCGCACGCTGAATCGCATGAATGACATGATTCCTTCCACTCGGATTGAAGGCAGCGTGCAAATCGGAGGAACCGAAATCTACAGCGAGGAAGTCCACGTTGAAGCCTTGCGCAAGCAGGTAGGGATGGTATTCCAGCAGCCGAATCCGTTTCCTAAATCGATTTATGACAACATCGCCTACGGGCCGCGACTTCACGGTATCCGCAATAAAGCGGAGCTGGACCAAATCGTGGAACAGAGCTTGAAACAAGCCGTGCTGTGGGATGAAGTCAAGGATTATCTCAAGCGGTCCGCGCTGAGCTTGTCCGGCGGCCAACAGCAGCGCCTATGCATTGCCCGGGCACTTGCCGTACAGCCGGATATCCTGCTGATGGACGAAGCAACTTCCGCGCTGGACCCGATCTCGACTTTGAAAATCGAAGAGCTGGTGCAGGAGCTGAAGAGCAAATACACCATCGTCATGGTTACGCATAACATGCATCAGGCAGCACGCGTATCCGGGCAGACCGTATTTTTCCTGAATGGCGAAGTGGTTGAATCTGCAAACACCGATACGCTGTTCTCGACGCCGTCGGATGCACGTACCGAGGATTATATCTCGGGCCGGTTTGGTTAAGCCATTATCACGACTATGATCTTTCTTAAAAGTAGATAGGAGGAGCATCACACATGATCCGGAGAATTGAGTTTGATCAGCAGCTTGATGAGCTGAGAAGTTTGCTGCAGGATATGGGCAAGCATATGGAGGAGGCACTGGCAAACAGCGTGGAGTCCCTTCAGACCTTGGATGCGGAGAAAGCGCAGGCGGTTATCAAGAACGATGTGCAGTTAAACAACATGGAAGAGCAAATCATGGACATCGGCTCCCGTCTGATCGTGACCCAGCAGCCTGTGGCAAAGGATTTGCGCCGGATTTTAGTGGCTTTCCGGATTGCAAGCGATTTGGAGCGTATGGGTGACTTGGCGCGGGATGTCGCTAAAGTGACGATCCGTCTGCAAGGCCAGAAGCTGATCAAGCCACTGGTGGATCTTCCGCGGATGTCGGATTTGGTGCGCGCGATGGTTTCGGAATCGATCGAATCCTATCTGACGGAAAATACGGATCTTGCCTATAAAATGGCCCAGGACGATGATCAGATCGATCATTTGTACAGCGTGATTTTGCAGGACCTGTATGCGCATCTGACCTCCGATCCGGATTCGGCCAATCAGGCGATGCTGCTGATCATGGTGGGACGTTACATCGAACGGATCGCCGACCATGCAACCAACATTGGCGAGAGCACGGTGTACCTCGTAACGGGTCATCGTCCCGACCTCAATCAATAGCATAATGATAAGTCAAACGCTGGCGAAAGCTGGCGTTTTTTTGCGAGAATTTAGAAAGCTCCAGCGAAGCGGAAGCAATTCTTTAATCGCATTTATATATTGGGGGCCCCCGCAAAGTATTTGGAATAAGCATCGAAGCGCAGGCCCCACTTTGTGGGGATATTTTGCGTATTCTTAGGAATTCACCGTTAATCGAACGGATTGTTCGGAATTGGCGGTAACCTATGTTATCATGTGGAAAGGAAGTAATATTGGTGCGAGGTGTTCTATGGACAAGCTGATTTTAATTGATGGAAATAATATCATTTACCGGGCATTCTTCGCGATGCCGCCGCTGACCAATGCCAGCGGACAGCAGACGAATGCGGTTTACGGCTTTACGACGATGCTGCTTCGCTTGATTGAGGAACACAAACCGACCCATATGATGGTCGCATTCGATGCAGGCAAGGAAACATTTCGGCATGCGGATTTTCAGGATTACAAGGGTGGCCGCCAGAAAACGCCTCCCGAGCTCTCCGGACAATTCCCGCTGCTGAAAGAGCTGTTGAAAGGCCTTGGCGTCTCCCAATTTGAAATCGGCGGTTATGAGGCCGATGACATTATCGGGACCATTACCCGTCAGGCTGATGAAGCTGGCCGGAAGGTGATGGTTGTATCCGGGGATAAGGATATGCTGCAGCTGGCTTCGGAGCATACCACGATCGCCATGGTCCGCAAGGGCGTTACCGACATCGAGTATTACGGACCGGAACAAATTAAGGAGCGATATGACCTGACGCCTGATCAGATTATCGACCTTAAGGGACTGATGGGCGATGCTTCCGATAACATCCCCGGCGTTCCAGGAGTGGGTGAGAAGACGGCTCTGAAGCTGCTTCATGAATTTGGATCCGTTGAAGCCGTGGTGTCACGCACCGACGAGCTGAAAGGCAAGATGAAAGAGAAAATTGAAGAGCATGCGGATTCCGCCATACTCAGCAAGAAGCTGGCTACGATCTTTCGCGAAGTTCCGCTGGAGCAGTCGCTGGATGACATGGCGTTTACAGGCTTGAATGAAGAGACGGCAGGGCCCGCACTGGCGAAGCTGGAGTTTAAATCGCTCATTGAACGGTTAAACCTGAGCACAAGCGGAGTGGGCGGGGATGCGGCTGAGTCGAAGCCCGAAGCGAAGATTGAAGTGACCCTTGTAGACACGAAGGGGCTTAAGGAGGTTGCGGATAACCTGGCCCACGTCACCATACTCCATGTAGAGACGCATGGGGACAATCCCCATCATGCCGAGGTGATCGGGCTCGCACTCGCTACGGAGGAACGGCAGTACTTCATTCCGTTTGAGGTTCTGAAGTCGGAAGAGGCCGAGCCTGTTCGAGCTTGGCTTGCCGATAGCGGGATCCCTAAACGCGGATATGATCTGCACCGCATTGATCTGGCCCTCCACTGGCAGGGCATTGCTTTTGCCGGCGCGGCATTTGACGTTCATCTGGCTGCCTACCTGCTGGACCCAACCGAATCGAATCAAAGTCTTAGCGGTCTGGCCTCCAAATACGGGCTTGCGTATCTTCAAGCCGATGAGGATGTTTTCGGTAAAGGGGCAAAGTACAAGGTTCCCGATATGGAGAAGCTCAGCGAGCACATGGCCAGAAAATGCCTGGCTGTATCCGAACTGGTTCCCGTTCAGGAGAAGGAGCTGGCTGCCAATGAAATGCTGCCGCTGTTCCATGAGCTGGAGATGCCGCTGTCCCGCATACTGGCCGATATGGAGAAGCAGGGAATTGCCGTGAATGCGGAGGATTTGAAGGAGCTGGGTCGCGAGTTTGAAGGACAGATCGAGAAGCTAGTTCATGAGATATATGAGATCGCCGGAACGGAATTCAATCTTAATTCGCCTAAACAGCTGGGCGAGATTCTGTTTGTGAAGCTGGAGCTTCCGGTCATCAAGAAGACCAAAACCGGTTATTCCACCGATGCCGAGGTGCTCGAGAAGCTGGCGCCTTATCACGATATTGTCCGCTTGATTCTGAAGTATCGTACCTTGGCCAAGCTGCAATCCACTTATGTGGAAGGTCTTCTGAAGGAGATTTCGTCACAAACGGGCAAAGTGCACACGTACTATCGTCAGACGATTGCCGCGACGGGCCGTCTGAGCAGCCAATATCCGAATTTGCAGAACATTCCGATCCGTCTGGAGGAGGGCCGCAAGCTGCGCAAGGTCTTCGTTCCGTCCGAGCCGGGCTGGAGCATTTTGGCGGCGGACTACTCCCAGATCGAGCTGCGCGTGCTTGCGCATATCTCGGATGATGAACGGCTGAAGGAAGCCTTCGTCCACGATATGGATATCCACACGAAGACCGCAATGGACGTGTTCGGAGTCGGCGTGGATGAGGTGGACTCCAATATGCGCCGATCCGCCAAGGCGGTTAACTTCGGCATCGTGTATGGAATCAGCGACTATGGCTTGTCCCAGAACCTGAATATTACCCGGAAGGAAGCCGCGGCCTTCATTGACCAGTATTTCGAGGTGTTCCAGGGCGTCCGGCGTTATATGGACGTGATCGTCAAGCAGGCGAAACAAGACGGCTATGTGAAGACATTGCTTGAACGCAGACGCTACCTGCCGGAGATTAACGCCAGCAACTTCAACCTGCGGTCTTTTGCCGAGCGGACAGCAATGAATACGCCGATTCAGGGAACCGCGGCGGACATTATCAAGCTGGCCATGGTCCATATGGACAAGGCGCTGCATGATCGTCAATTGAAGAGCCGCATGCTGCTTCAGGTGCACGATGAATTGGTGTTCGAGGTGCCGGAGGATGAGCTGGAGATCATGAAGGAATTGGTGCCGGAAGTGATGAGTCAAGCGCTGAAGCTGTCGGTACCGCTGAAATCGGAAGTCAGCTATGGCGAGAACTGGTACGAAGCGAAGTAAAGTTATACAATATGGTTAGCCGATAGAGAATCGTTTATAGGGATCATGGCGTGAAGAGGGGCGCATTATGCACCATACCTTTCCACAAAACCATGGTCCCGCTCTGTCCTAACTTCCGGTATAATGGGAGATGAGGTGAAGTCATTATGCCGGAATTGCCGGAAGTAGAAACGGTGAAACGAACACTTAACCAATTGATTAAAGGTAAGCATATAGATCATGTATCCGTACATCTGCCGCGGATTATTCAGCGTCCTGATGATATTGAGGCATTTGCGTTTATGTTGAAGGATCATACCGTGGAAGGTGTAGAGCGCCGCGGGAAATTTTTAAGGATATTGCTGGACGGACTGGTGCTCGTCTCGCATCTGCGGATGGAAGGGCGTTACGGGTTGTACTCTGCCGAGGAGCCGGTGGAGAAGCACACTCATGTTATATTCCATTTCTCGGACGGGACGGAGCTGCGTTATAAGGACGTACGCCAATTCGGAACGATGCATCTCTTTGCAACGGGGGAAGAGTTTCAGCATGCTCCTCTTGCCAAGCTGGGGTATGAGCCGCTGGATGATACGTTTACGTTCGGAACTTTCAAGGAAGTCATCGGCAGCAAAAAAACGAAGATTAAAGCGGTGCTGCTGAATCAGGCATATGTGGTCGGCATCGGCAATATATATGTCGATGAGGCATTGTTTCGAGCCAAGATTCATCCGGAGCGTAACGCCAACAGCCTGAAGGATGCTGAGCTCAAGCGATTGTATCATGCCATTGTGGATACACTGTCCGAAGCCGTAGAAGCGGGTGGTTCCTCCATTAAATCCTATGTCAATGGACAGGGTGAAATGGGGATGTTCCAGCATAGTCATCAGATTTACGGACGGAAGGACAAGCCGTGTCATACATGCGGTGGACCGATTCATAAGATCGTGGTTGGCGGACGGGGGACCCACTTCTGCCCGAAGTGTCAGCCGGTTAAGAAGTAATCCAATAGGCGTGCACCCATTCCTATCCCTACACATATAATGTGGAACATATGTGGAGCGCATGGAGCTGCTCTTCTTCATGAATGAGCCGCTTGATGTGGAGCTTACGAGGAGGGAAAAGGGTGCTCAGTCATATTTTCTCGTCTGCGCTGCTGGCCATGGCATTAAGCCTGGACGGATTCGGTGCGGGGGTTACATACGGTCTGCGCAAAACAAGGATACCGCTGCTGTCTGTATTGATCATCTCGCTATGTTCCGGCTTGGTGCTTGGCGCCTCCATGCAGGCGGGCGCGCTGTTACAGCGGTTCTTATCCCCATCCGTGGCGTCTGTGATCGGAGCCGCCATTTTGATTCTGCTGGGCTTATGGTCTCTATATCAGCAAGTTCGCAGAAAAAACGAGTCAGATGTGCAGCCGGTTTCCAGTAAGGATATTTCGAAGTCTCTTATGGAAACGAAGGCATCTGACCATCAAGTGAAATCAAGACGTGAGGTTAACACGGCAGGTCAAGTGCATCTTCAGCGGGCGGTATTCTCTCTTGAGATTCCGAAGGCCGGGGTTGTCATTCAAATTCTCCGCAGTCCCTCGAAGGCGGATCTGGACGACTCCGGCAGCATCTCCCCGTGGGAGGCGATGTGGCTCGGGATCGCGTTATCGCTCGATGCGTTCGGCGCAGGGCTTGGCGCCGCCATGCTGGGCTTCTCACCGTTAGGTACCGCGGCTGTTGTTTCCTTGTTTAGCGGGATATTCCTGGTGCTGGGCATGAGGGTTGGTTTACGTTTTGCATCCAAGGGCGGCATGCGTTTTATCTCTTATTTGCCTGCTTTTTTGTTAATCGTCATGGGTATAATGAAGCTGTTATGAGGTGAAGTCATGAATATCGGTTTAACCGGAGGAATTGCAACTGGCAAGAGCACCGTGTCCTCCATGTTGGCCATGAAGGGAGCACTTCTCGTCGATGCGGATCTCATCGCCCGGGAAGTCATGCTCCCGGGTCATCCGGTGCTGGGTAAAGTGACCGAACATTTTGGACAAGCGATCCTGTTTGAGGACGGTACGCTGAATCGAAAAAAACTCGGGGAAGTGATCTTCCATCATCCCGAGCAGAGAACGGTATTGAATGAGATCACGCATCCGGCGATCCGGCAGGAAATCCGGGAACGGACGGAAGCGTATGAGCGGCAGTATCCCGACCGGCTGGTGGTAGCGGATATTCCGCTGCTGCTTGAGGCCAAGGAGCATTATTCTTATCTTGACCAGATCGCTGTTGTTTATGTACCGCGAGAGCTGCAGCTTGAGCGTCTGATGGTACGCGATGATCTTAACAGGGAAGCGGCAGAAGCGCGTTTAAACAGTCAGATGGATATCGAGGAGAAGAAGCGTCTGGCGGATATCCTCATCGATAACAGCGGAACATTGGCCGAAACACAGCAGCAGGTGGACAACCTGTGGGGCAGGTTGGTTAGTCTATGAAGTGGCTCCGTAAAAAAAGAGTGCTGCTTCTGCTGTTTGTCTCTTTTGTAGCGCTTCTGTATCTGAGCTCGAACTGGATGACCTTGCTGTATCCGATTCATTATAAAGATGAAATACGGAAGCATGCCGCATACTATGAGGTCGATCCGTTCCTGGTGGCATCCATCATTCGTGTGGAAACGAACTTCAAGCCGGGTAAGGAGTCCAAGAAAGGCGCCCTGGGCATTATGCAGCTGATGCCGGATACGGCGAATTGGGCGATGGAAATGGCCAAGCTGCCATCGGTAAACCTGCTGAACGTAAAGAATGAAGTGGATGCGAATATCCAGCTGGGCACCTGGTATATTCAGAACCTGCACAAGGAAATGGACGGCAACCCGATTGCCGCCATCGCCGCCTATAATGCAGGCCCCGGGAACGTCAAGAATTGGATCAACAAGGGCATGTGGGATGGAACCTACGAGAATGTGAAGAGTATTCCCATCGGGGAAACCCGCCACTATGTACAGCGCGTGATTTATTATTATAATCAATATACGGATGTGTATAAGGACGGCTTTTAACGAAAAAAGAGCGCTGGACAGGCTCTTACATCGAGCCGTCCAACACTCCTTTTTTAAGGAAGAATCAATTATTGACCGGAGAATTGACCAGCCAATTGTTGCTCGGCCAGGGTTACAAGACGCTTTGTGATGTATCCCCCGATCGAACCGTTCTCGTAGGAAGTCATGTTACCTTGGTATCCGTCTTGTGGAATGGAGATACCAAGTTCTTGAGCTACCTCGTACTTCAATTGCTCAAGAGCAGCGTTTGCGCGAGGAACAACCAGGTTGTTGGAGTTGTTGTTGCTTTGTGCCATGTTAAGTTCACCTCCTTGGGTTGGTAAAAGTATTATGTCTCGGGTTTCGCATTTTCATAACATAAAAGAAAAAAGTTTTGCTGGTAAATTTTTCATTAGGGCCATTAAGGCTAAAATACGCTGAAAACAAAGGAAGTGAAGATAACTTTATGAAGTGTCCATATTGCAGTTATGCCGGAACGAAAGTGCTGGATTCCAGGCCTGCCAACGAGAATAAATCCATCCGCCGCCGCAGGGAATGCGAGCAGTGCAGCAAGAGATTCACAACCTTTGAGATGGTGGAGGAAACGCCGCTGATTGTTGTGAAGAAGGATGGAAGCCGAGAAGAATTCAGCCGGGAGAAGGTACTCCGCGGTTTGATCCGGGCATGCGAGAAGCGTCCGGTATCCGTGGATCAGCTGGATATGATCGTATCGGATGTCGAGAAGGCACTGCGCAATACCGCAGCAGCAGAGGTGGAGAGCCGCCAGATCGGGGAGCTTCTGATGGAACGGCTGTATCCGGTCGATGAGGTAGCGTACGTCCGGTTTGCGTCCGTGTATCGGCAGTTCAAGGATATCAATATGTTTATGAAGGAACTGAAAAGCCTACTGTCCAAGGATACGGACGGTCAGGAGCTGTAAGAGCACCAGGGTTCTGCGTGATCCAGGTGCTCTTCCGGTGCTCTCAAGGAGCCCATCCTCATCATCGATAAGTGACATTATATAGAGAAGTAAAAGGGATACAGCACGTCATCAAAAAATGTGAAAAACCTGTTGACATGCCTGCTGATTTTTTATATGATATAGAAGTCGCTTACGGGGCCTTAGCTCAGCTGGGAGAGCGCATCGCTGGCAGCGATGAGGTCAGGGGTTCGATCCCCCTAGGCTCCATAATAAGAAAACCCTTGATATTCAAGGGTTTTTTGCTTTTTTAATACGTATTTAGTACTGTCCATAAATGGTCTTGGGGACGAATTGGGGACGAATATTGAACATAATGAAAATGGGCAATCATTTTATGTCATGAGCACCTACAGCGTCGGGGTTCGAGGCGCTGTTTTTTTGACTCGTTCAAACGGACTGATCTGGGGTTCAGTAAGGCTGCACCGTTCGAAAGTTGTATCGTAACAGAAAAATTAAATTGTTATTCCGATTTCTAATGTGTTTTCATGCCAGTTCGTTTTACTTATGATTTAACAGCAGTTTCAACGGTCAGTAGCGATTTCCCCGGTTACAGGCGAGAAGCCTGTTCTTGAGGTCTAAAGTATCAGAAACTTTATCCGGGGAGAATTTGCCTGGAAAAAAAAGAAAAAGCGTCCCACAAGTCTTTTGAGTCTGCCCCCATAGCGTGAGACAAATTAAAAACACCTTCAAGAGAATGCAACCATGTCGTAAGATATGGAGACAACCTTGGAGGTGTTTTTCGTTGGCAGCAAGAGTCAGCTGTCCGGTAGAAATGAAGAAGAAAGCCATTGAAATGAAGTTGGATGGCATTCCAGTGAAAAAAAGTCATGAACCAACTGAACATACGTAATAAGACACAAGTGGAGAGCTGGATGAGATGGTTTTGTAGTGGCAAATGGAACCGTCTGGAGCAGCCTGTCGGTAAAACAATACAGCTAAGGTAAAGTGCCTGAATATACATTAAAGCTCGAGAAGGTACAGGGGTGGAAAATCAGTTGAACGAGCTGTTGGAAGACACGGAAATCTATGTAGTCGATGAACATACGTTGTTGGCGTTGCAGGATGTCCGAAGATTCAAAGTATTTGAACACATGGAATAAATGGATGAACGATAAGCGCCCCCGGCGTCTGGAAACAGATCCGGGGGCGCTTTTTTTACAAATATCGACATGATCCACCTCGTAATTTGTCGAGCGATAGAGCCATTATTCCTATTCAGCTGCCTATATAGTATACCGATATTTATAAGATGTCCCAGGTAGTGGAAGGGGGTACGGAAAATTCCTGCGGCTGATTCATGATATTGCTAGAGGAGGCAGAGAACGTGAAGTCTAAGAGAAACCGAATGATTCCATGGCTGTTGGTATTTGCATTATGTCTTAACGGATGGAATCCGTCCATATCAATAGCTGAGGGAGTTCAGCAACCTAACGAAGAAGAGATGGTACCGGAAGTAGTGGCGCCGCCCAGTGTTACGGATGCTGTATATCATAATTCAAATGTAGAATTGCTTGCAGAAAAAAGAGAGGTAACTTTATACCCAGGCGAATCTTACAGATTTTATAATACGTCCACCTTAACCAAGTCCATTACAAATAATGGGTCAACTTCAAAGGGAATTGTGTTTGACTATGTAACTTTTAATGCAGATGGCAGAATTACGGGTGAGGATATGAATCACGGCGGGAATGTTTCTCAGACAAAGGGAGCTACCACCATCATTACGGTCTCGGGGATGTTCCCAGTTACGTTCTCCATTTTTCCTGAAGTGACGTATTCCTTATCCTCGACACCAGCACTCCATCGTATTACACTTCATCAGGGAGAAAGCTATATTTTTACGAATGAGGGGAATCAGTCCCTTAATCTGCAAAGCGATGCTTCCAGCAGCCAGGAGAAGCGTTACGATTATGCTGAATATACTCCGGACGGCACACTAGACAGCTCTGATTTTAACAGTGTCTCAAAGCCGGCGGTAGGCGAAGGGAATGAAATCATTATTACCGGGGCTACGATCAACCCGGTTACCGTGGGGTTTCCATACGATATGTTTAACGGGGAGTACAGTGCGGAACCGGCGTATACGAGGATCATAATGAATCAAGGACAAAGCTATCAATTTACGAATGTGAGCACGAAGACGGATACGCTGGAAAGTGACGGCAAGTCCAGTGATCGTTTCGATTATGTGGTTTATTTACCGGATGGAACTGAGTACTCAAGAGGAACGAATACGTCAAATAAACCTAGTGTTGCAGCAGGACGTACCGCAGTACTTACGATGGTTACGGCGACACCTGTTACATTCGGCGTCCCATACCGAACGTTTGATGTACGGCCCACAGGAGGAAGTGCCATTAGCCGGATAACCGTTTATCCGGGAGATACGTATGTTTTTTATAATAATGGATCGCTTACGAATCCCATCCGGAATGATGCAAGTAACGTCGGCGGCTTATTTGATTATGTCATTTATAATCCCGACGATACCATATACAGAAGTGGATTTAATCAAAAAGGGAGCCCGAGCATTCCTTCATTGGGATACGCGATTGTCTCGAACATCGGAAATACACCCATCGTGTTTGATTATACCGATGATTTTGCGGTTGAAGGAAGTGCGGAGCCTGCATTTGAAAGGGTGACTCTATATCGAGGGGAGAGTTACGAGTTTACGAATATTAGTAGCAGTCTCGAATATTTGGACAGCGACGCTTCCTCTTCGTCCGGTCGGTTATTTGATTATGTTACTTATTACGAAGATGGGACTGAACGTTCGCGAGGACTAGCGACAAGCGTTGAACCCAAAGTGTATCCAAATAACAAGGCAGTTGTAACCGCAGTGTCGGATAACCCGGTGACTTTTGGTGCCATCTATACCGTGTTCCAAGGCGGTGGTAGGCCTAACGAGGCGATCAGTCAGATTACCCTCAATCCCGGGGAGTCCTATATATTCCGTAACCATGGGACATTGTCTAATCCCATTATGAATAATGCCAGTAAAGTAAACGGGATATTTGATTACGTCATGTATAAAGCGGATGGCAGTCGATCTTCGGACGCCTTTAACCGGAGCTCCAGTCCCCAGGTACCGAAACAAGGTTATGCTACCGTCACTGTAGCCGGTACCCAGCCTATCGTATTTGATTATACGGACGATTTTACGGTGGAGCCAAGTACAGAGCCTGCTTATCTGCGCGTAACCTTGTCCAAGGGAGAAAGCTTCTCATTCACCAATGTCAGCACGGAAAGCGAGTATTTGGACAGTACAGCTTCCTTGGCGGGTGGTCGTACCTTTGACTACATCATCTATGATGCAACGGGAGCAGAACAGTCACGAAGAACGGGGGTAACGGTGGAGCCTAAGGTGCCTCCAGGCTATAAAGCAGTCGTAACGACGGCTTCAGACGAACCTGTCAGTTTCGGTGGTCTATACCGTGTATTCCGCGGACAAGATGATCCGGGCGAGGTAGTCGAGCATCTCACAATCTATCCAAATGAATCCTATGTTCTTTATAACAATGGACCTGATGTTGAGCTTCGCCACAATGCGGATACCGTGGGCGGTTCTATGGATTATGCCCTGTATCGTTCTAATGGAACGCTTCTCTCGGACGGATTTAACATTTCCTCGAAACTTGAAGTCACGTCTCAGTCTTATATCGTGATCACGAATCCTTCTTCTGTTCCGATTCTTTATGAGTACTCAGGCGATGTTACCGTTGAAGCAAGCACAGAACCCGCATTCCACAGAGCTACACTGAATCAGAGACAGAGCTATCAATTTACGAATATCAGTACGATCGACAAGGCAATCGTGAGTAAGGCTGTAAATGGTGGCCGTACGTTCGATTATGTTCTCTATGATGGATCCGGCGAGGAAATCGATCGTCGAACAGGTACCAGCATTGAGCCTGTCGTTGCGCCTGGAAATAAGGTGATCGTGACCGTTTCTTCGGACAGTCAAGTTTTGTTTGGGGCCGTATATCGACTATTCCAGGCAGAACCTGCTAAGGAGCCGGTGGGAGAAAAGATAACCGTAAGACAGCATGAGAGCGTTATCTTTACCAACACGGGAACAACCAGTCAACGGATGAAGTCGAACGCTCTTGAAGGAAAGAGCTTTTACGATTATGTAGTATACAGCCCGGGGAATAAACCGGAACAAGCTCAAATCAATTCCGTTGATCAGGAGATTATCATTCCTGGGGGCGGTGTGGTTGTGGTAACTGTAACCTCAGCGGAGTCCATTATCTATGAGTATTCGATACCAGTTACTGCAGAGGCCAGCGATGAGAAGGCGTTACTTAAGAAGGAACTTGCTGCTGGAGAGCTGGGAAGCTTTACGAATACGGGCCAATTTGAGGCGAAGCTGCTGACGGATGCATCTGTTGTCTCAGACCGGTATTATGATTATCGGCTGCTGGACGCGAGCGGAAACGTTCTGAGGGAGGCAACCGGAACGGATGAGGAACAAGTCGTGCCTAATGGTGCAAGTCTGGAAGTGACCGTGTCTTCACCTCAAGGCGTACTTTTTGCAGGACCATCCAGAAGCTTTATTTTTACTGAAATGACGGACAAGTTCATCGACCTGGTGGAACGGAGAGCAGAGGACATCGATCTAAAAGAGAAGCAAGAGAACTACTATCGATTTAAACCGGAGGCGGATGGATTATACCGATTTGTTGTCAAGGAGAGCAAGAATTTCGAGAAGGAGCCTCAAGTGACATTGTACGCTGATGCTGGACTGACTGATGAACTGGCTACGACTGTTGATCAGGTGAGAGAGCATGGTTGGGATTACACCGTCTTGGAATGGGAGCTCAAAGCGGGCCAGGTTTACTATTTAAAGCTAATAGAGAAAGATGGAACCGCTCTTGAAGGGGTGATCAATTCTGCTCTAATGATTCTAGCCGCGGAAAACAAGTATCACTATGGCTCAAATAACCGTCTTTCTAAAGTGATTCTCCGTACGGGAGATGAGATTCTATATGAATACGACAACAATGGCAATGTAACGAAGCGAAGCAAAAAGGTATTTCCATTCTAATGCGAGATCAGATGCGATAGAGGTGACGATGTGTTCAAAAGAGGATTTATAACTGTTTTATGTATAAGTTTACTATTGGGAAATATGGGCTCTCTGGTATATGGAGACAGCGGCAAGGTAACAGCCAATTCAAGAGAGATTTCTTCATCTGCGATTACGATTCCGATGTTGGCTCAGCAGTATGGTGTAGACACCGCTTGGGTTCAAGAAAAGATCGCGGATGGATATACCTTGTATCAGATATACTCATCTCTGGGCGGCAAGAAGAGCTCAAAAGCAGCCGATACCGTTCTGGCCAATATACAGGTACCGGATGTTGTGCAATATGATGAGAAGGCTGTGGTGTCATCATTAAAAAGCTTGGCTGAAGATTCAAACGGCGTGGACGAGGCGGCTCTTGAGCAGGTACGAATCCATGACGACTCGTCGGCCTACTTCAACAGCTACGGTCAAGATTCGGTCTCTATGGCTACCGGTGATTTAAATTATGCGAGCGTGGATTTGGAGCTTCCGGGTATGATCCCGTTTTCATTAACACGGGTATACGACAGCTCGAAGGCGAACGAAGAGATCGGAATCCGACAGGATGAGGTAACTGGACAGGCCGTGAATGACACTAGCATGCGAAGAGAAGAGTCATCTTACGGCATTGGTCGGGGCTGGAGATGGGATCTCCCCCATATTGAAGAGCATGGTGGTAAACGTTATTTGTATTTTCCTGGAGCCGGCTCCTACGCCTTGTCTGATTCATTAGACATTGTAGGGTATAACTGGAATGACATGGCTCTGAGAACGGATCAAAGCGTAACCGTAAATGGACAACCAAGTGAATACAAACTGACAGTTCTCAATGATTATGTTTACTACTTTGATGCTCAAGGTTATCTGCTACAAATCAAAGACCACTATAACAACACGGTGAGCTTTTTATACGATCAGCTGCCTGAGGGGCTTGTATTAAAGCAGATTTCGAATAGTGAAGGAAATACTCTCCAATTCAGCCATCATACATTGAGTCTTTCTGTGGTTTTGGAGGGAACGGACCAAAGCGTGGAATATCGCAAGGTTCAGAAGGAAGGCTACACGCTTCTGGCAGAGGTTATTGACTCCATGTCGCGAAGTACGACTTATGTGTACAACCATCCGGTGTCGAGTTTTAATTTCCTATCCGGGCTGGTGGGCCAGTCAGAACAGCATGAAGCTGACGGGACGGTTCTGTTGACTCGTATCGTATACCCAACATCCCGGATCACCGATATTCAATATGAAGCCTCATTGAAACAGATCGGAGATTTTGCCACCAGGCATGTGTTTAAGGTCAGCTCCCGCAAGGATACATTCAGTTCGACATCGGGTGAAAAAATACTGGGTTCCCGCAGCTTTGAGTATACGGGTGAAGACCTGAATCGTTACGGACGAGATGTGAACTGGACCACGACCGTAAGCAGCAGTAAATGGGCCGAAACGTACAAGCTGAGCAGTACCTTTGAAGGAAGCTCCAGTCCGGCGCTTCACTACTTGCAGGATTATCGCCAATCGGGAGATTCGGTTAGTTATATCGAAGAGTATACCTACGATGAGACGAACAAACGAAATGCACCGCAGCAGATCCAAGAACGATATATTCAAAATGGTGCAGCTTCCGAGCCTGTTTCCACGTCGTATACCTATGATGAATATGGTCTAATCACATCGGAGAGATCAAGCACCGGCCAGGAAACAAGCTATGAATACCAGCATATGACGGGTACAGCAGAGTGGAAGAAACCTTCCAAGGTAACCGTCAAAATGAACGACACGCAGTCTCAGATTACACATCTGGAATATGACGTGCAGGGCAGTGTAACGAAAGAGGTCGTGTCGCAAGGAATGGGCGGAACACCGCTTGCTCAATCCGAGTATGAGTACGACACTTATGGAAACCGGACAAAAACCAAAGTCAGGGACGATTCACGATTTATTGAACAGACGTATAAATACGAGTCCGAGTATGGACGTCATCTGCTGACAAACCAAAGCATGGTCGTGAAGGACGCTGCCTCACAGTCATCCGTAATTACGACGGACTATTCATATTGGCCGACAGGACAGCTCAAAAGCCAGAGAGATAGCGACGGAAACGTGCAAACGTACACTTATGATAAATGGGGTAGAATCACCCAGCTTGAATACAGTGACGGCACGCTTTCGACCATTCGTTTCGATGACGCATTGAATCGCGTCACTCAGACAGCACCGGACGGCGTGATTACGACAGAGCAGTATGATCCGTTTGGGCTGCTGGTGCAGGAAAAAACGCATGATGCGTTATACGAGTATGAATATGATGATGAAGGCAACATGACGGAAGTGACCGATGCCGAAGGCAACACAACGAGCCTGACGTATGATGCTTTTGGAAGAAACACGAAAACGGTATACGCTGATGGAACCAGCAGCAGCACGGATTATCAGGTCGTGGAACGGACAACCACGTATAGCGACGCTGCTGGAAACAAACAGCGTGAAACCTATGATGTACTGGGAAGAACAATATCAACGCAAGAGTGGAAAAATGGAGGGTTTACGCCGCTTCAGCATCTGGAATACGATCTGCTCGGTCAGGTGACGGCATCCATTGACGGCAAACAGCAGCGCACCGAGTATACGTACGACGTGCTGGGCCGCTTGACCTCGGTGAAGGATCCGAAGGGAGAGGTTACCCGCTATATTTATAGTCTGGCTGGTGATCTGGTTCAGGTTGTGCTGCCCGACCAACAGAAAGTAACGAAGACGTATGACGAGATGGGCCGCCTGATCAGCCAGACTGATATGGCCAATCAAACCACGGTCTACCAGTACGACAACCGAAGCAACGTAACGCAAGTGGTGGACCGTAAGAACCAAATCTATAACTTTGGTTATGACTCCGAGAATCAGCTTATTTCAAAGAGCGGACCGGATTTCTCGGTGAATTACACCTATGATGATGCAGGCCGCCGGACCAGTATGACCGATCCAACAGGTAAGACGACGTATTCTTACAATCCTGAGGATGGGACGCTGAAGGAACTGGAGTTTCCGGACGGAACCAGGGTATCGTATGAATATAATACGCAGTCGAAAATAGGATATATCCTGACGGACGCTGCCGGAGCATCCATTCGCATATCTTCTAAGCTTGATGAAATGAATCGGGTCTCGGCGATGGATATCAGCACAGGAAGCAGTGGCCCTTCCTTGATGTCAGCTTCTCCGCTGGATCGAATGACCTTTGAATATGGGGCTAACAGTTTGCTGGAGCGCCGAAGCTTTGATAGTGGGCTCAGTACCGGTTTTAGCTATGACGGATATGACTTGTCAGGCGTAACCGTTCAGCAGGGAAGCACATCCGTGCACGAATTCGGATATAGCTATGACCCGAACAAAAATATCATCTCCCGCACGGAGAACGGAACGTCAGGACAATTCACCTACGATCCGCTGAACCGGATTCAGACGGAAACATCAGGTGACAAGAATTTAAGTTATACGTATGACGCTAACGGGAACCGGCTGGAGCAGGGAAGCGGCAAGATTTTCGGCCTGAAGGAAGCAGATTATACGTTCGACAGCCAGAACCGTTTAACGCAGGTCGCAGGAGAAGGCAAGGAAGTCAGCTACACTTACAACGGCGACGGATTGCTGTATGAACGTAAGGAAGGCACGGATACGACGCGTTATTACTTTGACGAGGAAGCTAAACTGATTGCAGAAGCGGAAGTCACCGGAAGCCATGTTACCCTTACCTATGCCTATGTCTACGACTTGTACGGTCAGTTAACCGCAAGGCAAGATAGAGCAACTGGCAAACTGCAGTACTACGAATTCAACGGTCACGGCGATGTTGTCGGTCTGGTGGATGAGCAGGGTAAGCAGCTAAACAGTTACTCCTATGATATTTGGGGTGGCCCAGTTGAAACCAAGGAAACCGTTCCGAACGTGATGCGCTACGCCGGCGAGTATTGGGATGATACGACGGGCCTGCAGTACCTGCGTGCCCGCTGGTACGATCCGGGAACGGCACGGTTTATGGGCGAGGATACGTATGAAGGGACTTTGACGAATCCACTGAGCCAAAATCTATATACGTATGTGCATAATAATCCGTTGAGGTATATTGACCCGAGTGGGCATTTTGCATTTGAAACCTCGGATAAAGTAGAACTGAAAAATTTACTCGATGAAGCCAAGGAAAAATCGAAATCCAACAGAAAAAACAAATACTATAAGATATACAAGGATTTCATACGGGATCGGTACGACTTTGTATCTATCATGGGAGAAAACCGTTATAATTACTTATTCGACTTGTTAACGGGAACAAGCCCTTACACTAATAATGCAGGCATTTCGTCTTGGGCAAGAGCTCAGTTATTAGATGAGTACCAGGTTTCAAAAGAGGCGGAATATATTGCGTTGCTTGCTATGGGATTTTTACCTGCTAACGGTGCCGGTAACAAGAGTACTAAGGCTTGGGTTCGGATGACTACAAAACAATCTACTGATGCGGCTAAGAAATTAGGTTATGAACCGACGAACTACACTGCTAAAAATGGTGAAAGGATATACTATAATAAGAAAACTAAAACCTATATCAGTCAGGATATTGGCAGTGGTGATGGTAGTGGTCCTCATAATGGGGGGGTATGGAAAATGGCAAAATCACCTGAGGCATTGAATAAGAAGGATACACGGATGGGCACGTATGATGGAAACTTGGAAAGAATAGGTGATTAAAATGAATAAGTATCGTATTTCAAAGTACAACCCTATTTTTAGGGGAAGTACTGGCAGATATTCGAAAGAAGATTGGACGGCGATAAGCGATATAGGAAAAACCTTTGATGGCCAGTTACTTACGGTTGAACTTTACAAGTCAGTTGAAGATAACTATGTAAATACCGTAAGAACAATTATGAATTATTTGAATGTATCTCATCTTACAGTAAGTAATATTAGAAAAGGTTCGAATGAAGAAGAATTCGAAAAAGTTGTTACGAAATATCAACCGCTATATAACAATAACGAGATAAGAGATGCATATTACAATCTTGTTGACAACACGAAACTATCTGCTCAAGAAATTGGACCTGTGGTGAGACTGTTGCTGAGGGAAGATATCGGAGCTGATGTGTATTGCGAGAATGTGATGAGAGTTTTTATTGGATACGATTATCTAATGGGAATTCATACAGCCCAACCCATCGAATCAATAGTTCTCGATATTGAAAGAATGGGAGTGTTTGTCGAAAAAGTGTAATAATAAAGCATTATTATTGACCTTGGGGGAACAATTCCTTCAAGGTCTTTCTTTACTTCACCACCCAGTGCCGAATGAATCGGTCGATGCATCTCGAAAGAACTTAACCCTCATCAAGGATTTCATACGGGATCGGTACGACTTTGTATCTATCATGGGAGAAAACCGTTATAATTACTTATTCGACTTGTTAACGGGAACAAGCCCTTACACTAATAATGCAGGCATTTCGTCTTGGGCAAGAGCTCAGTTATTAGATGAGTACCAGGTTTCAAAAGAGGCAGAATATATTGCGTTGCTTGCTATGGGATTTTTACCTGCTAACGGTGCCGGTAACAAGAGTACTAAGAACACCAAAGTTTTATGGGACATTAAAACAGGTGCTGACAAAAAAATTACTTATAAATTTAAAGGAGATACCGTTACTGCTTATCGTGACCCTAAAACTGGGTTATGGTGGGCGAAGGATACAACCGGACATGCAGATTCTGCCTACAAAGTATTTAAGGAAGCGAAAGGCGGTAAGGAACTTCATTGGGTTGCTGATTCAGACAAATATGGTAA